>CAZPQE010000446.1:0-5708 GCA_964588615.1 uncultured Clostridia bacterium
CGCCCAACTTTCCACCCGCCGGCAATTGGAACTTATGCTGCGCTTGCAGCAGTTGGCCGATGCGCGCGCGGCCGGCGAGAAAACGATTTTGGAGGCGCTCGAAACGGAGCTGAGCTCCGCCGATTGCCAGCGCCACTCCGACGCCTGAAGGCAAACAGTTCATGCCGTTCGGGTATTTCGCCGCTCAGGTGGAGAAGTGCGTCAAGGCGGCCTCGGAGACCGGCTCATCGTTTTCAGTCGTCGGATGCAAGCTGCCCGATGTGGCTTCGAGCCGCGAAGGAACTGTCATTCACCTCTTCGACCTGATGCGCTCGACCGTCCGCGACACCGATTTCATTTCGACCAATTCGCAGAATGAATTCGTGGTGCTGCTCGCCGACGCCAACGCCGACGGGGGCCGGGCATTCGTCAATCGATTGCGCGAGCGGGTCAAACTGGATATGAGCGAAGAGCCTTCTATATGGCTGCGCAGCTTCCCCGGCTTCCAGGAAACCAGCGGTCCGGCTCCTCACAGCAATGGCCCTTTCAACCGCCGCGCTTCCGATCCGGGAAATGCTTTGCATAAACCCTGAAAAGCGGCTCACATCCTCTTAAACCGCCTCGCCTTGAATTCATAACGCGGAAGACTCGCCGCCTCTTCCACGCTCACACGCACGTTGAATCGATTGCGAAATTCCCTCTCGACCCTGGCTGCGACTTCTGCAAAAGAAATCGCGCCGCTCGTTTCGACTCTTATCAACAGGTCGTCCATCCCTGCCACGCGGCGTATATGAACTTCGTACTCAGCCACCTCCGCAATGCCGCGCATGAAATCATCGATTGCTGACGGGTAGAGGTTCACTCCGCGCACGATCATCATATCGTCGGCCCGCCCCAGCACGCCGCCTCTTATCCGCGCGAAAGTCCTTCCGCACGGACAACCCTCGCGCGTCATCTCCACCATGTCGCCGGTGCGATAGCGAAGGACGGGCATCGCAGCGCGTCCGAGGTTGGTTATCACCAGTTCGCCGCGCTCACCATCAGCCACAGAAGCGCAGGTCTGCGGATCGATTACCTCGAAAATGAATTCGGCTTCGTTGAGATGAATCGCGCCCGCCCGCGCCCGGCAGTCGAAGGCCCACGCTCCGACTTCTGTCGCGCCCGCGTGATCGAAGCACACCGCGCCCCACGCTTCTTCTATCGCGCGCCGCACGTTAGGCACGCTTGCGCCCGGCTCGCCCGCATGCACGCCGACTCGAATCGCAGACGCGCGCAGATCGATTCCTTTCTCGCGCGCCGTTTCCGCAAGATGCAGCGCGTAGGTCGGAGTGCAGACCAGAACGGTCGCGCGGTTGTCGAGCATCATTTGCAATCGCTGTTCGGAATTCATGCCGCCGCCTGAAATGCACATCGCGCCGACGCGCCATGCTCCGGCTATCGCTGTCCAGTGGCTTATGTAAGGCCCGAAGGAGAAGGCGCAGAAAACCGTATCCTGGCTCGTCACTCCCGCGCCGCGATAGACATAACCCCAGCAACGTGTGAACCATTCCCAGCTTTCGCTGGTGTCGAGCCATTTGAGCGGCCTGCCGGTCGTGCCCGATGTCTGATGAAAATACAGGTAGCGCGAGAGCGGATAGGTGAGAAGCCTGCCGTAAGACGGGCGGGAGAGTTGTTCTTCGACAAGCTCAGTTTTTGTAGTGAAAGGCGCTGCGCGCAGGTCATCAGCCGATCTGATCGCTTCGCATTCGAGACCTGCCGCGCGCAGTTTTTCGCGGTAAAACTCGTTGGCCGCGATCTCTTTCATCAGAGCGCGAAGCTTTTCGGATTGCAACTCGCGCAGGCTCTCGCAATCGAGCGTTTCGATTCTTTGATCGTAAAAAATCATGGCGATTGGCTGCCGGAATCTAACTCATCAGGGCGCGTCCTGCAATTCCTGCAACGGATTCGAATCAAACAACTCGTCGAAGGAATGAACCTTCGTGTATGAGTCGGCCTCCGGCTGTAGGCGATTTCCGGGCCGAACGGAGAGCAGCGTTTGAAGTCCCGCCTCGCGCGCAGCAGCGAGTTCTGCGGTCACATCTGAAATGAAAACGATATCTGACGGCTCGCTGTTGAGCGCAACGGCGATGCGAAGGTAGCTCTCGCGTTCGATCTTTGCGCCGATGGCGGTGTCGAAATACTCGCGAATAAAAGCGGTCAGGTCGCCCGCCTGAGTGTGAGCGAACAGAAGCCGTTGAGCCAGCGCGCTGCCCGATGAATAAATGCAGATGTCTTTTCGTTCATCGCGCCACAGCCTGAAAGCGCGCGGCACGTCTTCAAAAACCTGAGCGCGCAACTCGCCCGCGCGATAACCCTCTTCCCATATTTTTCCCTGAAGAGATTTAAGCGGTGTCGATTTGCGGTCTCTATCCATCAGCCAGTGCAGATAAGCGGTGACGGAATCCAGCAGCGCCTCTTCTGTCTCATCCTTGAGCGCGGGAGGCTGGTTTCCCTGCTCGCAATCCCTGGCGCGCTCGCGGCGCAATCCTTCGATGTCTTCGTTCCCAATCTCTTTGTGACTGGCGAGAAATTCTCTCACGCGATCTCGCGCGAAAGGAAAGAGGACTTCGTAGACGAAATCGACAGGCGTGGTAGTGCCTTCGATATCGAGCAGAACGACATTGAATCGATCTTTGATGAGAGACATAGCGCGCCGCAAATTATAGCTCAGGACGGCGGGCCATTTCACACCCGCTTGACTCAGCGGCTTGCGCGCCCGTAACCTCAATCAGGAGGCAGGCTGACGATGAGCGAAGATGTTAGACTCGATGCGCTGGCCATCGCCGCGCACCCCGACGATGTTGAATTCTCATGCAGCGGGACGCTGATCAAACTCATAAAACTCGGCTATCGAGTCGGCGTGCTCGATATGACTCGCGGCGAGCTCGGCACACGCGGCACTGCGGAGATTCGCGCCAGCGAAGCCGCCGCCGCCGCCGAAGCCATGGGCCTCGCTTTGCGCGACAACCTCGAACTTCCCGATGGCCACGTATGGCTCGACGAAGAGAGCCGCCTGCGGCTCGTGCGCAAGATCAGGCAGTATCGGCCTCGCG
The DNA here is from genome assembly GCA_964588615.1 of uncultured Clostridia bacterium. Classification (GTDB taxonomy): domain Bacteria; phylum Acidobacteriota; class Blastocatellia; order UBA7656; family UBA7656; genus UBA7656. The sequence continues at coordinate 3,072 of CAZPQE010000446.1, forward strand.
TCATATTCACTCAATACTGGGAAGACCCGCACCCCGACCACGTTCACACCTGCCAGATTGTGCGCGAAGCGTCGCATGTGGCGGGACTTGCCAAATACGACGCCGACACGGGGCAGGAACGATTTCGCCCGCAGGCAATCGCGCATTTCATGTTCCCTCGAACAGTCGTGCCCACCTTCGTGGTCGATATAACCCAGGTCGCCGAGCAGAAATGGGAAGCGGCGATGTGCTATCGCTCACAACTTTACAACCCCAGGAGCGATGAGCTTGAAACCGCTCTCAGTTCGGAACTGTTCCTCAAGAGACTGGAAGCGCGGCAGCGTTATTTCGGCGGACTGATCGGAGTCGAGCACGCCGAAGCCTTCGTAGTGCGCGAGGCAATCAACATCGCCGACCCCATCGAACTGCTCACGCGGCGGATGAATCATTATTCTTAGGTCACAGGGAACAGGTTACAGGGAACAGGATTGCTTCCTTGATCCCTGTCCCCTGCCCCCTGTCCCCTGTCCCCTATGAACATAGGAATCACCTGCTATCCATCCTACGGCGGAAGCGGCATCGTCGGCGCAGAGCTCGGGCTTGAGCTTGCGAAGCGCGGGCATTCGGTTCATTTCGTCAGCTACGCGCCGCCGATGAGACTCACCGACGGCCCTGCCCTCAGGGAGCGCATTCATTTTCACTCAGTCGATATGCTCGCTTATCCGCTCTTCGAATATCCGCCCTACACTCTCGCTCTCGCCTCGAAACTCTATGAAGTCGCCCGCGAACACAAGCTCGATCTCGTTCACATGCATTATGCGATTCCGCATTCGGTGAGCGGCTATCTGGCGCGCGAGATGATGAGAGCGGAGCGACACCTGCCCGTTGTGACGACTCTTCACGGCACGGACATAACTCTTGTCGGGCGCGACCCATCATTTTTGCCCATCACTCGATTCGGCATAGAGCAGTCGGACAAGGTGACAGCGATTTCGCGTTATTTGAAAGAGGCGACGATGGAGGCTTTCTGCACCGGCTGCGGAATAGAAGTGATCTATAACTTCATCGATTACGAATACTATCGGCGCGCGCCTGACCAAGAGGTGAGGCGAATGCGTGCGCCCGCAGGCGAAAAGATTCTGCTGCACGTTTCGACCTTCCGGCCCGTGAAGCGAATAATGGATTGCATCGAGGTGCTTGCCCGCGTGCGGAACAGGCACGCTACGGATGCGCGGCTGGTGATGTGCGGAGACGGGCCTGAGCGTCAGGAAGCCGAAGCACTTGCAGAGCGGCTCGGCGTCCGGGCGCATATAGATTTCGTGGGCAAGCAGCCGCAGTCCGAGATAAGAGAATATCTCTCGGTGGCTGATTTGTTGTTGTTGCCGAGCCTTACGGAATCATTCGGGTTGACTGCGCTCGAAGCTATGTCGTGCGAAGTGCCTGTCGTTGCGACTCGCGTGGGCGGATTGCCTGAAGTGGTGGAAGAAGGCGGTTGCGGTTATCTGTTCGACGTAGGCGATGTGGACGCGATGGCGGAAGCGGCTGCGCGAGTGTTGAGCGACGACGCGGAGAGCGAGAGATTGGGCCGTCGCGGTCGTGAGATAGCTGTATCTCGTTTCGCGGCTGAAAAGATCATCCCTCAATATGAAAAGCTCTATCGAGAAGTGGTGAGCGAAAAATGCTCGACCTGAATCACATCTCCAGACGAAAGATCAGCAGAACGAAGGCGAAGCTCAATCCTAAGGCGAGCAGCCAGAAAGCGATTTCGAGGTATCGTTGTTTTCGCCCAATGAATCTTATGGTTTTTTCTCTGATATCGTCGGGCGAGTTGAGGTAGAGGCTTTCGCGTTCGGTCATTGCCACCATTATGCACCAGTAGAGCGCCGCGAGCCACAAGACGAGCGGCAGCAGGAAGAGCGTCTTTTTCGGCAGCGGCAAATCTTCGGGGATGAATTTCGCAAATCCGAGAATGCCCAGATAAATCCCCTGCAAAACTCCGAGAGCGGTCATCAACGAATTAGCGGCATTGCGCACATTGGCGAGGGATTCGGCCATCATGCGTCGGCCCTGTTCGAGCCAGAAGTCGTCATCCGGCTCTGAGGGCGGGCTGTCGTAGATGCGCTCTGCGGTTTCGAGATGAGTGTCGATATGGATTTTTTATCGGGTTTCCGGCATGTCGGTTCCTCTGGACAGGTTCGTAGTCTCGCCTTCAGGCGGAATGTGTCGTCAGTGTGAGTGGCCGGCTCAACGGTACTACGAACGATTTTCATCATTTCAAGGCATCGTCACTATCGATCCTGGTAACTCCCCTTGAAGCGGCGCAATCTGACTAATCGCGCTATTTCGATCAGTCAGGTTTCTTATGTTCTTCGATCATTTCGGGCAGGACTATCACTCTTCCCTGCGCGCAGTGCCTGCAATTCAGCACATATCGTCGAGGCAACTCCGGCGGCTTGCGGCGAGACCAGCCGAACAGCCTTATCGTCTCCACCGGCTGAAGGAGTTTATCGATATCGACTTCATTGAAGTGTTTATTCGGGCCGTTGCAATTGACCTTGATAGTTTTCGCCATAATCCTCCTGTGTTAGCACGCTCCGGGGGTGCAGTATTCAAAAGTCGGTGGTCGTCTGCAACATCCCCCCAACGGCAGTTGGGGGT
>CAZPQE010000447.1:0-5678 GCA_964588615.1 uncultured Clostridia bacterium
AACACCCCCAACTGCCGTTGGGGGGATGTTGCAGACGACCACCGACTTTTGAAAAATGCACCCGTTGCTCAGATTGCTCTGCCTCAAAGTCACCTTTATTTATGGGTACCCAATGCTCTTGTCAAAGAGGGGCTGGAAGTGATGGCGCGTTGGGGATTCACTTACAAAACCAATCTGGTATGGCATAAAGTGCGCAAGGATGGAGGGCCAGATGGACGAGGGGTTGGATTTTATTTTCGCAACGTAACTGAGCTAGTTTTGTTTGGAGTGCGCGGAAAAAACAACCGCACTTTAGCGCCAGGCCGTAGACAAGTTAATATCATCATCAGTCGCAAGCGCGAGCACTCAAGGAAACCTGACGAACTTTACGACATAATTGAAGCGTGCAGTCCTGGTCCATACCTGGAATTATTTGCTCGTCACACAAGACTTGCCTGGACTCAATGGGGCGATGAGTTGGGCCAATCGGCCCGTTACCAAACACCTCTTCTCCCATTCAAAAGGTCTGCGGCGGGTTGAATGTAAATTATCCTTCAACCACGTGTGCTTCTCTGCTAAGAAGGCTCGATGATCAGTCGGATCATCGAGCCTTCTTGAAAGCATCGGCGCGGCTCACTTCACGAGGTGGTACTCGGTCTGTCGCCTCAGCACCCATGAAATTTTGCCCGATTCATCCAGCGCCGCGTCTTCTTCCTGCCCGACCCACAATTCCTTGCCGCCCCATTCCGGCACGGGAGTGGTCGCCTGCAACTCGATTGAAAACCAGGTCGAAGGAAGAATCAGCGCGTCGCCGCGACCCGGCACGCCCTGTTGTCTGTCCCACAAACCTATGAGCGGGCCTGCTCCGTGTCCGTGATCGCCGATGGGGTGAGTGTAGATCGTTCCTTTGATGCCTTCGGCTCGCATCTGAGAGAGCGCGTCGGCCAGCACCTCATTGCCTGATCGCCCCGGCTTCATCCGCTCCATCAGAATATCCTGAAGCCGATTGGCATTGGCCAGCGCGCGCCTGATTCCGGCAGGCGCGTCGCGCTCGCCTTCGCGCAGGACGTAGCCCATGTGCTGAGTGTCGGTGTTTAACCGCATCGCCGTTATGCCGAAATCGACGTGCAGCACATCGCCGCGCTCGATCACTATGGCAGCGTTTTCGGCCAGCAGATTTACTCCGGCATTCGATGGCTTTTGAACCCGGACTGACGGTTGAAACCATGTTCCGAGTCCGAGGTCATTGACCCGCTGACGCAGCCACCACACGACATCCTGATCGGTCGTTTTGCCGGGCGTGATGACTTCGTTTGAAAAAGCGCGGCTGATGAGCGAGTGGACTGTCTCCATCATCTGCCGATAGACGGGGAGCATTTCCGGCAGGCGGATCGAGACGTATTCGAGCGCGAGGTTTTCCGCGCGCACAAGGCGTTTGAGATGCTCAGTGCCGAGGACGGATTCGAGTTTTTCGCGCTCGCCTGCCGAAAGCCCGTCTGAAAAAGCATGGGTGTGAGATATGTTGATTGCGATTGAAGCGGGCTTGCGCTCATCGATTAGTTTTCGAAGAAGCGCCCACTGACCTTCGCCGTAGATTTCGCGCCCTTCGACTTCAGGGTCTCGATAGACGGTGTAGAGTCCGCCGTTCGATCCGCCGCCCAGAGCGAGCCGTTCGATTCCACGTTCTTCGCCGCGATCAAAAAAGACATAGATCGTCCGCCGTCGGGCTGCGAAAACGGTCGGCGAGACGAGCGAGTAGAAAACAGGGTCTTCGTTGTACTCGCGGCAGATCACAAGCCACATCTGAACGCCGTGCCTGCGCATTAGTTTCGGAAGCGCGCGCTCCAATCGGAGTTTGAGCCATTGCTGTTGAATATCGGCCTGCTCGCGCAGAGGAGGGAGCGGCTTTGGAGTCTGAGCAATGACCGGAAAAACCAGAAGCATGATGCAGACGAAGAGTCGAAAAGCTTGTTGCATAATCATCACCTCGAAAGAAACCGCGCGATCATTCCTACCTGACGCGCTTTTAGAAACCCTTCGCTGTCCGATTGACAACCTCATCGCGCGTGATGAGGCTGTCAGTCAGGCGGCGCATAATGACGGTTCTATTGTTTTTCTGTTTCTCCGACCGCTGCGAATCGATTCTGAAACGCCCTGAAATCCTTCTGACTCGCCGAACGATCATACACCGCAAACACTATGCGTTCGAAGCGATGATAAAATGGGCCGTCCAGCGCATCGGCAAACAAACCGGCGATCATCTGCGGATCATTGTCGAACACCCCGCAACCCCACGCGCCGAGTATCAATGCGGAATGCTCATGCTCGGCAGCCAGCCACAGCACCTTGAGCAGCCGGGTTTCCATCACTGATCGAATCAGGTGGGTTTTCGCGCGCTCGTTTCTTCGCACGGCCCCGGCATTGACCGCAGGCGCGGTGATGAACCCGGCGCAAAATGGATTTTCGAGCAGATGTCCGCTGTCCTGGCGGAAGACCGGAACGCCAGGCGAATAGATCATAAGATCGGAATAAAGACATGTCGTGAGCCGCCGGTTATGTTCGTACATCTCGGCCATCTGGACGATGCAGGGATAAAGCCCCGAAGACCGCGCGAGGGATTCTTCCTGCGCCTGAGCGCCGGAGAGGAACCCGCCGCCAGGGTTCCTGGCCGAAGCATAGTTCAAACAGAGCGGATTTGAATCCGTGCTGGCAACTCGGCGCGCGGCTTCGAGCGTGGTCTCGGAAGTCACCTCGATGAAAGTCTGGTGATGGCCGACGGATTTGAGTTCCCCGGGAAAATCGTCGCCGCGATAGAGGCGCGAGCCGCTGACAGCACGCTCAAGCTCTGCGGCAATATCGATCACACGGCCTGACGGGGCGGTGTAATGACCTTTGCTCAAAATATCGACGGTCTCCTGCGCAAGAGATACTCGTTTTTCTCTGTTCATTCGCGTTTCACCAATCCGGCTTATCGGGCCCAATGCCCTCGCGTCCTTTGCATTTGCTCGATAGTTTCTCGCTTCGATCCCTTGAGCGCAAGCGCCAACACGACGCGGCAGGCGGCAATGCGACTACAAATAGCAGCAGCCGTAAGATAAACTGATCGTCGCATGGATAACGACACGACTGGCAATCCCTCTGCAACCAAGCAGTGGGACACATCGCTCTACGATGGCAGGCACTCTTTCGTGTGGAAGTACGCCGAAGGAGTGATCGAACTTCTCGCGCCGCAGCCTGGCGAACGCATACTCGATCTGGGCTGCGGCACGGGACACCTTACGAAAAAAATAGCCTCGGTTGGAGCCGAGGTCGTCGGCCTCGATGCTTCAGGAGAGATGATCGAAGAAGCGCGGAAGAATTACCCCGACATCAGATTCGAGGTCGGAGACGGCGCGGGTTTTCACTTTGAGAATCCTTTCGACGCAGTGTTCTCCAACGCCGCGATTCACTGGATGAGAAGGCCGGAGGCAGTCATCCGCTCAGTGTGGAACGCGCTCAAACCCGCAGGCCGATTCGTCGCCGAGTTCGGCGGCAGGGGAAATGTCGAAGCGATTCACGAGGCCATCAACCGCGCAGTCGCCGCTCACGGATTCATTCCGCTCGATGAATCCTCGCTGCTCTACTTCCCTTCTCTGGGCGAGTATGCGACTCTGCTCGAAGGTCAGGGATTTCGCGTGACTTTCGCCACTCACTTCGATCGCCCCACTCCGCTCGAAGAAGGCGACCGGGGATTGCGCAACTGGATAGCGATGTTCGGCGACAAATTTATCAGCGTCGCGCCGCGCGAGCTTCACGAAGAAATAATCCGCGAAATAGAAGAGCGACTGAGACCGGCGCTTTACCGCCAGGGCAGATGGTTTGCCGATTACCGAAGGTTGCGCATCTCGGCAATCAAAAGCGACAGGCATTGACAGGTTTTTTTTATCACCCTGTCAAAGCTGAGGCACGATATCGCGTCCGTAGACTTCGACCGTTTCTTCCTCGTCGCCGCTCATCAGGTAAATGTTGAACTGGGTCACTCCGACTTCGACGAGTTCGCCGAGTCGTCGGATGTGCTCCTGAGCCGGGCCGACTATCGCAAACCGATCAACTATCTCATCGCTGACAAATTCGGCATTCGAACTGCCGACCTCGGCGTGATGCAGATAGTCATAGCCCTGACGGTCGCGGATATAGGCAGTGAGTTCTTCGGGCAATTCCTCCGGCTTGTAACGCGAGACCAGATCGGCGACGTGATTCGACACCAGCGCCGGAAACCATCGCACGCGGTCGCGCGCCTTCTCAAGATCATCCGACACCCAAACGGGAGCCGCGCTCATCACCCGAATCCGTGAGAAGTCTCTTCCTGCTTCTTCCGCGCCCTCGCGCACGAACCCCAGACACCATTTGATTAAATGCGGGTCGGCGAATTGCAAAACGACGCCGTCGCCCACTCGTCCCGCGCACCTCAAAGCTTTCGGGCCATAGCCTGCTATCCACACCGGCGGCACGCCCGCGTCGGCCCACGTCATTTGAATCTCTCTTTCTTCGTAAGTGATTTTTTTGCCCGCGCACAGATCGCGCACCACCTCGACGGTTTCTTCGAGGCGCGCGAGAGTCGTGGGTTTTTTGCCCATCACCCGGCGCGAACTGTCTCCGCGACCTATGCCAAGGTCCATCCTTCCGCCCGATATTCGATTGAGCGTGGCAAGCAGGCTGGCCGTCACTGTAGCATCACGCACAGCCGGGTTTGTAACGCAAGTGCCGAAGCGCATGCGAGCGGTGTTTGCGGCCATCAACGTGAGCAGCGGATACGGCTCCTGCCATAAAACGTGCGAGTCGAATATCCATCCATAGCCAAAGCCTGCGGCTTCGGCCTGTTGCGACAAGGCGATTATGCGCTGATGCGGCATGTCTGGTTTGAAAGTGATTGCAAATTCAAGCATCGATATCTCCTAATCATTCAAGAAGCCCGCAGGGGAGCGGGGGTGCAGGGGTGCGGGGGATCGGGAGAGCGGAGGTGCAGGAGTGATTGGTTTTCGTGTAACACATCATTCCTGCTCCTCTTCGCCCTTCCTCCCACTCTCCCCTGCTCCTCATCACCTCTTAACTCTTTCTCCCCTGCGCCTCCACTCCCCTGCTCAGTCTCATCCTTCAGTCAGTGAAGCGTAGGTCTCCGGCCTTCGGTCGCGGAAGAACTGCCAGGTGTTTCTCACCTCTCGAATTTCGTCGAGGTTGAGATCAGCGACCACAAGCTCATCTTTGTCGCGCGACGCCTGAGCGATGATCTTGCCTCGCGGGTTGCAGAAATAGCTCTTGCCGTAAAACTCGCCTATGTCCCAGGGCTGTTCGCGGCCCACGCGATTGATCGCGCCCACGAAATAACCGTTGGCAACCGCGTGCGCGGGCTGTTCAAGTTCCCATAGATATTCGCTCAGTCCTGCGACCGTAGCCGATGGATTGAAAACTATCTCCGCGCCGTTCAGACCCAGGGCGCGCGCGCCTTCAGGAAAATGGCGGTCATAACAGATGTAAACTCCTATGCGGGCGAAGGCCGTCTCGAAAGTCGGATAGCCGAGGTTGCCGGGTTTGAAGTAAAACTTCTCCCAGAATCCGGGCGCGACGTGCGGTATATGGTTCTTGCGATACTTGCCCAGATACGAGCCGTCGGCATCAATGACGGCAGCCGTGTTGTAATAGACGCCGGTGATTTCTTCTTC
>CAZPQE010000448.1:0-1737 GCA_964588615.1 uncultured Clostridia bacterium
GGATCAAGGTACAACAGGCTGCCAGCCTGTTGATGTTTGGCGATTGACCGGATCATTTTGCTTTCATCTCTTCAAAGAAGAGGCACAACCATCGGCCAGAATGTTGAAGTGAGGCACAACCGCCGGCCAGATTGTTGCTGTTTTGAACCCTCATCTTTTCAAAGCGCGAAGAGGCAAGCATTCTGTCTTGTCAGTCGCGTAGCTCATTCACTCAACAGGCTGGCAGCCTGTTGTACCATTTGTCATACAACAGGCTGGCCGATGGTTGTACCTTCGCGCCTCCAACTCCAACGCCATTCGCGCCAGTCTTTGACCAGTCCGGCTTTGACCGGATTGTTCAGAACATATTCGACTATGCGATAGTATTCCCTCTCATTTCTCACTTCATGGTCATAGCTCTCGGCTTCCCAAAATGCGCCTTTTCTTCCCAGCAGCTTGTTTGCCTCTTGCGCCGTGTAGCTCTTCAGCGAATGCATAATAACTTCCAACGTCGGCTCATCGCTTTCATACAACAACCGCGCGCCGCCTCGCTTTTCATGCAGACTTCTTTCGTTTAGAAATGGCTTGAAGACGACATGAACATGATTGGACATAATGCAGTAGGCATCCAAACGATAGACTTTTTCATCGCGATAATGCAGGCTGTTGGCTACTATCTTTGCAACCTGCTCGTCTTTCAACCATACGGGGCCGGTTGACGCCTTATGCAAGATTTCCTCGAACCTCTTGAACCAGTGGCGATGGAAATCCAGCAGCCTCTCTTTATGACTTATGACTTCCGCCCGCGCGCTTTGCGATGCTTCTTTTTCGACTCTTTCAATCTCTTTTTGGAGCCAGACATTTTCCGCTTTCCACTCCCTCAACACTTCCTGCGGAATCGATCCTGCCAGTCGAAAAGTCACAAACAGTATCGCGCCGGGTGAATGTATATGGGGCAGGTTTCGGCGACGATACTGTTTATATGCGTACCTCATGCGTCCTTCATCACTCAACAGGCTGGCAGCCTGTTGTACCATTTTCTTCGTGCCAGAACAAACCGCCCGCAGCGGCGATGCGTTCGAGTATCTGATCCTTGGTCAACTCGCGCGTGATGTGACAACGGTCGGAGCCGCGAAATTCCTCATCGCCGCTGATCGTGAGCGATTTGTGATAACAATCGCCCGCGCATGTCCACTTGGCGAAACACCCGCGGCAAAATTCCCTGTGCTGCACGGCTAAGTTTCTCAGGTTGTTCAATACCGGCAGGTTGAAGCGATAACGACCTCGCTCCTCTTCAGGCTCTCCGTAAAAGAAGACCTTCGCCCACGGGTTGTCTTCGGAGAATGATTCATAACAGGCCGACACGTTCCCATCGGGCGAGAGCGCGAAGCTGTCCTGCGAAACGCCGCAGAAATGATTCGTCAACACTCCGAGACGCGCCGCTGAGTATGTTATCTCTCGCCCGTAAGCGTGCGCCCGCCGCTGCGCCTCGCGATAGGCCGCTATGAATTCATCCGTCTCCGCCGATGGCGCGCATGTCCACCTGCCCAGTTGATATGCCGGTTCGACCTGTATCTGCTCGGTTCCGAAGTTTGCGCAGATGAATTCCACTGAGTCGGGCAGTTGACTGATTTGATCCCGCGTCACCGTCACCCTCAGACCGTAAGGGAAACCGGCCTGATCGAATCGGCCAATCGTGTGCATCACCAGATGGCTCGATCCCTGCCCCAGAACGGTCAAACGATGTTTGTCGTGCGC
>CAZPQE010000448.1:1747-5656 GCA_964588615.1 uncultured Clostridia bacterium
AATGATCGTCTCGGGCAACCGCAGCGTTTCGGCCATGGGCATCCAATCGATTTGCGCATCGCTGAGTACGCCGTTCGAGGCCGACGCGCCTCGCGCTTCGATGTTCAGTTCCTCAGCTTTGCTTCGCGCATAATCGAACGATTCGGTCATCACTCGCCAGTTGACCGTAGGCTCTCCTCCTCCGTGGTAGAGGACTTCGAAATAATCCTGCCCCTTTCTGACGGCATTCGCCGACACGAAATCGATGCCGCTGCGGGCTACATCTACGGACATGTGCTTCAAGGGCGTGTCGCCTGCCGACGCATAGCAGTAAGTGCATCGCAGGTTGCAGGCGGTGGTTAAAAACAAAGTGACGGATGTAGGTTCAGGCGAGCCGCTGAACGAGGGGACGGGCAAGACCTCTTCTCCCGCCTCGAGGATTTCGAGGCGTCTGAGAAATTCCACAAGCGACCCCAACGGGTCTACGGACGGATCGAAGCGGTCGGCTTTGAGGTCTGCGAGAAAGTTGACCGTCTCCGAATTGGCCACGAAAGCGGCGCGACGCAAAGGCGCGTACACGATATAACGATTATCTTCGAGCGGTATCGTAAATAACTCGGCTGAGACCGCAGGCTTTGAAATACTGACAGACATGAAAACACCTCCCGGTAATTCAGTCCTTAAAATTGCGCGGTTGCCGTCAAAGAACCTTTTTGATGGCCGATACTATAGCTCATCATAACGGCGCGGTCATCCTTTTTTTGCAGGGCTTGAATAATCGAGGGATTGGGCGTATAAGACTCGATCAAAACCCGGTGGATTTCATGAAGAAAGGTACAGCAGGCTGCCAGCCTGCTGATGCTTCAAATGATCATGTTTTCAGGTTATCAACAGGCTGGCAGCCTGTTGTACGTCGGAAAAGGTACAGCAGGCTGCCAGCCTGGTGATGCTTCAAATGATCATGTTTTCAGGTTATCAACAGGCTGGCAGCCTGTTGTACGTCGGAAAAGGTACAGCAGGCTGCCAGCCTGGTGATGCTTCAAATGATCATGTTTTCAGATTATCAACAGGCTGGCAGCCTGTTGTACGTCAGAAGAGGAAAACCCATCATGAAAAAAATCACAATCAGATCGCTCCTTTCTATCGCAATTCTGATCGTCGCAACATCAAGCCTTGCCGCTCAAAACAGATTCGAATACTGGCCCGGCGCAAGCTATGACCCGGAGGCGCCGACTTTTCAAAAAACCCTGGGCTATGACCCCGGCGAGCGCATAACCTCGCACGCGGGACTCATGAAATACCTGGAAGCGCTCGCCGCATTCGCGCCCGACCGCGTGAGACTCTTCGAATACGCCCGCTCGTGGGAAGGGCGAAAACTCATCTACGTCGCCATCAGTTCCCAAGCCAATATCCGACAACTCGACCGCATTCGCGAAGGGATGAAAAAACTCTCAGACCCGCGAACCACTCAGGCCGCAGAAGCCCGCTCCCTGATCTCGTCGCTTCCGGCTGTCATCTGGCTGGGCTACGGAGTACACGGCAATGAAATCTCTTCGCCCGATGCCGCGTTGCTTACGGCCTATCATCTGCTCGCTTCGAAAAACGATCCGATGGCGCAGGAGATTCTTTCGAAAGTCGTCCTTCTGATCGATCCTACGCAGAATCCCGACGGGCGCGATCGCTTCGTGCATAACTTCGAAATAGCCGAAGGTCTGGAACCCGACCCCAGCCCGTTGGCCGCCGAGCATAACGAACCGTGGCCCGGTGGAAGGACTAATCATTATTACTTCGATCTCAATCGAGACTGGCTCGCATCGACGCAGCCGGAAACGCACGGGCGTATTCGCGCATTGCAGGAATGGTTCCCGCTCGTCTTCGTCGATCTTCACGAGATGGGAACCGACTCGACTTATTATTTCGCGCCCGAAGCCGTTCCTTACAATCCGCATCTTGCGAAAGACCAAAGAGCGAACCTCGAACTCTTCGGGCGAAATAATGCGAAGTGGTTCGATCAGTTCGGCTTCGAATACTTCACCCGCGAAGTCTACGACGCTTTCTATCCGGGCTATGGCGCAAGCTGGCCCGCTTACTACGGCAGCGTCGCTATGACTTACGAACAGGCATCGGTTCGCGGACTCGTCGTCCGCCGCTCGGACGAAACCGTGATGCATTTTCGCGACAGCGTGCGCCATCATTTCGTGGCTTCTGTTTCGACGGCAGAGACGGCGGCGCGCAATCGCGAAAAACTTATCAGCGACTTCTGGCGCTATCGCCAGTCGGCCATAGAAGAAGGCAGCGCGGAAGCGATCAAGACTTACATTCTTCCTCGTCGCGGAGACACTTCGGCTGTCGATAAACTCGCTGCGGTGCTGGCCGAGCAGGGCGTCGAAATCAAACGCGCGCCGTCATCCGTTCGAGCCTGCGCCGGAGAGTTCCCCGCAGGCAGCTACATCATCTCGCTTGCGCAACCCGCAAAGCGGCTCATTCGAAATCTGCTCGATGTCCACGTGCATATGGAAGAAGCGTTTCTCAAAGAGCAGGAGCGAAGGCGAAAGAGAAAACTGCCCGACGAAATTTACGACGTAACCGCATGGTCTCTGCCTCTTCAATTCAACGTCGAAGCCGTCGCCTGCTCTGAAGCCATTAGAGGAAATTTCGAAGAGTACCGGCCCGCGCGCATACCTCAGGGCCGGGTCAACGGACAGGCGAGAGTGGCGTATCTCGCCCCTTGGGGAACTCAGGCCGCAGGGAGATTGCTCGCCGCATCGCTCCGAGAAGGATTGAGAATTTTGAGCGCGGACAAATCTTTCACCATTCAGGGAAAAACGTACCCGACCGGCACACTGATATTCAAAGTGAAAGACAATCCGGCGAACCTGCGCGAGACGCTCGAACGAATAGCCGCCGCGTCGGGCGCGGAAGTCTTCGCTACTGACACGGGCTGGGTTGAAGACGGAATCAACTTCGGAAGCCGCTATGTTTTTCATGTGCGGAAGCCTCAGATAGCTTTGGCCTGGGATACGCCCGCGTCTGCTGGTTCGGCGGGTCAGACTCGATTCGTTCTCGAACGCCAGTTCGGTTATCCCGTAACGCCGATTCGCACGCGCCAACTCGCGACATCCGATCTGAGTCGATTTCAGGTGATCATACTGCCCGACGGCGGAGGCTACGCGGGCGTGTTCGGCGCTGACGGCATACGCCGTTTGAAAGAATGGGTCACGCAGGGCGGCACTCTTATCGCGCTCGGAGGCGGCGCGGTTTCGTTTCTTGCGGACTCCAGCACCGGCCTTCTTGATACGGCGCAGGAAAATCTTTCGCGCGAAGGCAAAGCGGAAGTGAAACCTTCCGACCCCAAACCATCACCTACTGCTCGGACACCGGGCAAGCTGCTTACGAGCGAAGAAGATTTCAATCGGGCGATTCAACCCGACTCGGAGCCGCCCGACGAAGTGGCCGGAGTATTGTTGAAAGCCCGCGTCGATTCTGAACACTGGATGACGGCAGGGGTGGGAAAGACGGTGTACGTTCTGGTTTCGGGGCGAGCGATCTTTTCGCCCGTGAAAATCGACAAGGGAGTCAACGCGGTTTACTTCGACGCGGCGGATCAGATTCTCGCATCGGGTTATATGTGGGAAGAGAACAGAAAGCAGATGGCCTTCAAGCCTTTCGTGATGGTTCAAAATCAGGGGCGCGGAGTAGTCGTGGGATTCACAGCAGACCCGAACTTTCGCGCTTATATGGACGGCTTGAATGTCTTGTTTTTGAACGCGGTCTTTCGCGGCCCTGCTCACGCGCGTCCGGCGACTGCGCAGTGAGGAGAGTGTGGGAGTAAGGAAGTTGGAGAGTGAAAGGACGGAGAGACGTGGGTGCAGTTTTCATCGATCAATCCCCCCAACTGCAGTTGGGGGATCGTTCAAGTCCAACCTCGAA
>CAZPQE010000449.1:0-5642 GCA_964588615.1 uncultured Clostridia bacterium
AAGATTCATCGAATTAACCCTTCGGTCGATGAAAAGAGCCGTTCGCTTATTGCCGAAGCTCAGGTTCTCAATCAGTCGGGCAGCCTCAAGCCCGGAATGTTCGCCCGCGCTCAGATTGTTTCCAATCAGGACGGGACGGCGTTGATGGTTCCGGATAAAGCGGTGGTGTCGGTCGCAGGAGTCAACAAAGTGTTCGTCGTCTCGGGAGACAAGGCCAGCGAGCGGCTGGTCAAGCTCGGCGCGCGAGACGGCAACATGGTCGAAATAATCGAGGGCGTGCATTCGGGCGAGCGCGTGATAACGACTCAAACCGACAAACTTCAGGACGGCGCTCTGGTCTCTGCGCCGGTTAGTTAAAGAGGCACTCTTATGCAAAAGCTTGCTGAAATCTGCATACGCCGCCCGGTGTTCACTGCCATGCTCGGCCTTTCGATGCTGGTCGTCGGAGGGTTCGCTTACCTCAACCTCGGAGTCGACCTCTTTCCCAGAGTTCAGTTCCCGGTCGTCACCGTCACGACCGTGCTTCCAGGCGCGTCGCCCGAAGAGATCGAAACCGAGATAACCAAGAAGATCGAAGAAGCGGTCAACACCATCGAGGGGATAGATGAGTTGCGCTCCACTTCGGCTGAAGGCGTCTCGCAGGTGTTCATCACCTTCGTTCTCGAACGCTCGACCGCCGACGCCGCCCAGGACGTGCGCGACCGCGTAAACCGCGTGCTGCGCGAACTGCCCGAAGACACCGACCCGCCCGTAATCGACAAGCTCGACGTCGATGCGACTCCGGTGATGTCGCTTGCGGTCTCAGCCCGCCGCTCTCTGCGCGAAACCACTGAGATAGTCGATAAACAGATCAAGCAGAACATCGAATCGCTCTACGGCGTCGGCCAGGTGCGTTTCATAGGCCAGCGCAAGCGCGAGATTCAAATCTACCTCGATCCGCAAAAGCTCCGTTCCTTTAACCTGTCAATCGATCAGGTGCGCGCGGCGCTGGCTTCTCAGAACGTCGAAATACCAGGCGGGCGCATCGATCAGGGAGACCGGGAACTCATACTTCGCACTCTTGGTCGAGTGGAGCGGGTCGAGGATTTCAACAACGTAATCATCGCCAGCATCGGCGGAGCGCCCGTTCGCGTCCGCGACATCGCTTACGTCGAGGATGGAGTCGAAGAGCCGCGCACCATCGCCAGGCTCGACGGCCAGCAGGCCGTGCTGCTCGATATAAGAAAGCAGTCGGGAACCAATACGGTTCAGGTAGTCGATGCGGTCAAGGCGCGATTGAAGGAACTGGAAAAGGCTCTCCCGGCTGATTTCAAGGCCAACGTTGTGAAGGATCAATCGACCTTCATCAAAGGATCGTTCGATGCCGTGCAGGAACATCTGTGGCTGGGGTCGCTGTTTGCCGCGCTCATCGTTTATATCTTCATGCGCGACCTGCGCTCGACTCTCATATCGAGCCTGGCCATACCGACTTCGATCATCGCCACCTACGCGCTGCTCTACTCGATGGATTTCACGCTCAACAACATCACCATGCTGGCCCTGATTCTCTGCGTCGGAATAGTGATCGATGACGCGATAGTGATACTGGAAAACACCTATCACTTCATGGAAGACAAGGGCTTGCCAGCCAAAGATGCGGCGCGCGAGGCCACGCGCGACGTGGGGCTTGCGGTGATGGCGACGACATTTTCGCTGGTCATCATTTTCCTGCCGCTGGCTTTCATGACCTCGATGTCGGGCCGCTTCATGCGAGGGTTCGGCTGGACTGCGGCTTTCGCCATCCTGGTGTCGCTGTTTGTGAGCTTCACGCTCACTCCGATGCTTTCAGCCCGGTTCCTCAAAAAGAAGAAAGGAAAAAGCTCGAAGGACTCGCGGCTCTATCGCTACATTGATCGCCCGTACACATTCATGCTCAAGTGGTCGCTTGCGCACCGCTGGGCCATCATGCTGCTGGCGCTGCTGGTGACGCTTTCATCGGGGTGGCTCTTCCAGCGCATAGGCAAGGATTTCCTTCCGACAGACGATCAGTCGCAGATGGAAGTCACATTCCGCCTCGCAGAAGGGACTGCGCTTGAGGAAACAGACCGGCTGGTTCAGGAGATCGCTTCGCGCATGAAGGATGATCTTCCTGCCGGCCTCATTCAGCACTCGATTACGACCGTAGGGGCAGATCAGCAGCAGAGGGTCAATCGAGCTTCGATATTCTTCGAGATGGTTCCTGCCGAGCAGAGAAGGCTGACTCAGCAGCAGGTGATGGTCATAGCTCGCCAATGGCTGGGCCAGTATAAAGGGATTCACGCTGCGGTTCGGGTTCCTTCCACATTTTCAGGCGGCGGCAGGTCGAATGCCGATGTGACATTCGTCCTCAGAGGCCCCGATCTGGCGAAGCTTCGCGGCTACTCGGAACGAATAGTCGATAGTCTCCAAAACACGCCCGGAGCCGTCGACGTCGATACGACTCTCGAAGAAGGCAAGCCGGAAGTGCGAGTCCATATCGACCGCGAGAAGGCTGCCGATCAGGGCGTGATGGTCGGAGCTATCGCCGCCTCGCTGAGAACGATGGTTGGCGGGCAGGTGGTTTCTTCTTTCCGCGACGGCGAAGATCGTTATGATGTGCGGCTGCGGGTTGACAGGCAGTTTCGCGGAAACGCCGACGAAATATCTCAGCTTTATGTTCCTTCGACCAAGCTGGGGAGCGTGCGGCTCGACAATGTTGTGTCATTCGATACAGGGACGGGGCCTGCGCAGATCGACCGCTACAACCGCCAGCGTCAGGTGGTGATCGTCTCGAACGTGGCTCCGGGGCATTCCTCCTCCGAAATCATGGCCGCGCTTCAGTCGCGGATTTCGGAATTGAAACTCGAACCCGGATATGTAGCCGAATTCGCCGGGCGCTCGAAGGAGATGGGCAAGGCAGCCCGCGCGCTTATGATTGCCTTCGGACTATCGATCCTGATGATGTACATGATACTGGCCGCGCAGTTCGAGAGCTTCATTCACCCGGTCACGATACTTCTGAGCCTGCCGCTGTCGGTTCCCTTCGCGCTGGTTTCTCTGTTTGCGGCGGGGCAGAACTACTCGATCATCTATTCATCCATCGGCATACTGATGCTGTTTGGCATCGTAAAGAAGAACTCCATCCTTCAGATCGATCACACCAACAACCTTCGGCGCATTCATGGCCTGCCGCGTTATGAAGCGATCATTCAGGCATCGCGCGACCGGATGCGCCCGATACTGATGACCACTTTCGCATTCGTCGCCGGAATGATTCCGATGGCTTTCGGCACAGGGTCGGGGTCGGGTTCGCGGCGTTCGGTGGCGATAATGATCATAGGCGGCCAGTCTTTGTGCCTGCTGCTCACCCTGCTGGTCACGCCTGTCGCTTACTCGCTGTTTGACGACATCGCCACAGCGAAAATATGGGGTCGAATCAGAAACGGAGCGCGAGGCTCGCTTGCCTGGGCCAGGCAGAAAGCCGCAAGCGCCACTTCCTCTTTCCTGGGTCTGTTCCGTTGAGGTCTGTTATGAAGTCATCTTTTTTCACCATAGCTCTTCTCGTGTTCGCTATCGCCGCTGACGCTTCGCTCGCTCAGATAGTCGCGCTCCCACAGCAAAACAATCAGCAGGCGTCAAAGCCCGTGCAGTCGGCTCCGCGCGTCGGCATAGATGAGAGCCGGCCTCTTACGCTTTCGCTGTTTGACGCAATACGGATGGCGCTCGAAAACAACCGCGATATCGAAGTCGAGCGAATCAACGTCCGTCAGGCCGAATTCGATCTCTTCAGCGCGTGCGGGTCGAGAGACGTGGTGACGAGCGGCAGTTCGTATTTTGAAAACCGCACCGTTCCCATCGGCTCCATCCTCGGAGGAGGCCCCGACGGAACTCTGACCACGCGGACTTACAACTACGACCTCAGCGCCCAACAACTTCTCTCGTCCGGCGCGCAGTGGAGCGCGCAGTTTGCCAACGCGAGAGTCAATTCCAACAACCTGTTCTCATCGCTCAACCCGCAGTTCTCCACCACGCTCAACATTCAAATCCGGCAGCCGGTGATGAAAAATTTCTCAATCGATGACGCGCGCCGCCGAATCCGCATAGCCCAGCGCAGGCTCGATATCTCTGACAGCCAGTTCCGTCAGAAAACAATCGAGACGATCGCGCGGGCGCAGCGATCCTACTGGGACCTGGTTTTCGCCCTCCGGGATTTGCAGATTCGCCGCGAGTCGGTCGAACTGGCGCGCACTCAGATCGAGCAGAACACCAGAAAAGTGAGTCAGGGGGTGCTGGCCCCTATGGATGTCGTGTCGGTCGAGGTGGAATTCGAGCGCAGAAAAGAAGCGGCGCTTGCCGCAATCGACACGGTGACGCGGGCCGAAAACGGTCTCAAACAATTGATGCTCGGAGACCGGTCATCAGAAATCTGGTCCCGGCCCATCCTCCCCACTGACGAGCCGGAATGCGAGGAAGCGGATTTCACGCTTGAAGAAGCCGTCCGCTCTGCCTACTCCAATCGCCCTGAGCTTGCGCAGAACCAGCTTCAAAAAGAGATAAACGCCGTCGATGTGAAGTTCTACGAAAACCAGACTCGACCGCAGATCGATCTTATAGCCTCTTACACGACGACCGGACTTAGCGGCACGCCTTCGTTGAGCGGCAATCCGTTCGGCGCGACTACAGCGCTGCTCGTCGGGCGGGTGAACGAATTGAGCGCGCTTGCGGGGCTGCCTCCGGTCTCGACCGGCTCGAATCCGCAGTTGCCCTCATTTATGGTGGGCGGGTATGGGCAGTCGCTCGAAAATCTTTTCTCCAACGACTTCCGCACTCTCAGGCTCGGCGTATCGTTCAGCTTCCCTCTGCGCAACCGAACGGCAGAAGGGCAACTCGGTCGCGCGCTTTCTGAAAAGAAGAAGATCGAGGCCCAGCGCCAGTCGCTTGAGCAATCGATAGAAGTCGAGGTGCGCAATGCATTGCAGGCGGTGATGACCGCGCGGTTGAGAGTGGAGACGGCGCAGGCATCGAGGGAAGCGGCGCAGAAACAGAGCGAGAGCGAGCAGAGAAGATTCGAAGCCGGTCTTTCGACAACTTTCCTGGTGCTCGAAAGACAGAATTCTCTTTCCGAGGCGCGTGGCCGCGAGTTGCGCGCCCTGACCGACTACAGCAAGGCAGTTTCGGAACTCAACCGCGTGATGGGAACTACGCTCAGTTCGGCCAATGTCGAACTGACTCCGGCAAAATCGAAATAGGCAGTCGCCGCACACCCGCATTCGACAGGGGGGGAGTGAGAATCGCGCACGTCCCCTATCAATTTCCAACACGCCAGTTCGTGCTATAAAATCTCACCGGCAAGTTTTGTTGACGTAGAACAGGCTGGCAGCCTGTTCATGATATTGAAAGCACGAAAACCGGAGAACCCGCAGACTGGCCGACGGCTGTACAATTTCAAGGAGTCAAAAAGTGAAACCATTTCGCTCTGTCGTTCGATTGATGACCGTCGCGGTCGCATTCATACTGGCCATCAACTCCTGCCCTGCTCAGAACGCCGCGCAGATCAAGTCCGGCAGCGCCTACGATCAGGGGGCGATGGGGCTGGGACAGGCCATCAGACGCCTCGGCTCCATAGCAAGCGCGCTGCACACGGG
>CAZPQE010000450.1:0-3248 GCA_964588615.1 uncultured Clostridia bacterium
TGACGGATTCGAAATCGGACGGGCCAAGATAGTTCGCAGCAGCGCGGAAGATGAAATTACGATAGTGGCCGCCGGAGTCACACTGGCCGAAGCCCTGGCAGCCTGCGACGAATTGAAGTCGGAAGGCATCGCTGTTCGCCTAATCGATATTTTTTCGGTCAAGCCGATTGACGCGGAAACTCTTCGCGTTGCGGGCGAAGCGACCAACGGTTTGATTCTCACGGTCGAAGACCACTGCGCGGACGGCGGAATAGGCGACGCGGTGGCTTCCGCCGTTTCGCCTTTCGGGATAAGAGTGCATAAGCTGGCGGTGAACGAAGTTCCGCGCTCAGGCAGGCCCGAAGAGTTGCTGGCGGTTTACGGAATTGATCGAAGCGCGATAGTCGAAAAAGTGAAGTTGTTGACGGGCCGGAAGAGTTGATAACATAACTGGCCAGTCGCGCGAGGTGGGTAAAGGCGTTCTCTGAGTGGAACGGGAACGCAGATGACAAAATCAGCGCAGGCAGTGAGCCTGCTCCTATCAGGTTCATTCGGGAGTGAAAATGATGAAAAAGAGTTTCCTTGTGTTTTCGATAGTCCTTTTGACGCTTGCCCAGGCGGTCTTCGCGCATGATCCGCGCACGACAGCCAAAGATTTCACGCACTCGCTTTCGGTCGAAGGCGCGGGCAAGCTGGCGCTCAACTTCAAATCGCTTCACTTCAATGAAGCGGGATTTGCCGCCCGCAAAGAGCGCGCGGCTACCTTCAACCGGCTGTGGAAAAGCATCGGCAAACTGGAAACCGAATTCGAAGTCGTCATCGCAGGCGTGAAAGTCCCGAAAGGCTCCTACACCCTGGGAATCAACTTCGACGCAAACGACAACTACAAGCTGGTGCTTTCGGCCGGTGGCAGCGAGATAACCGCCCCGATGCGGTTTGCGACCGACAGCCCGACAGTCAAATACCTCAGCTTCGATCTCAGGCCCGACAATGACACCGACACCTTCACCATCGAAGCCCGCTACGGCCCGGCGCGCATCTGGGGCGAAGTCAAAGTCCCGTATCTCTCGCCGCACGATCATGAAAAGAAGAACTGACGCGGTGGTCAGTAGTCAGTGGTCAGTGGCCGGTTGTTGAAATGCGACTGGCTGCTGACCTTTCCATTTTTTTCAAGCCAGAGGATCAACTCATGAAAAGACTGCTTGCGCTCGTCGTCGCGTCGCTGTTTGTCTCGATCTCCTTCGTGTTGGCTCACGACGGGGTGTCGCGCCAGGACAAGGGGCCTTTTACTCTCAGAAAACTCACCCAAGAGATTTATGTACTCTACGGGCGGGGCGGCAACATAGGCTTCATCGTCACCGATGAAGGCGTGGTCGTAATTGACGATCAGTTCGCCGACCTCGCGCCCGGCATTGCCGAGCAGATCAAATCGGTCACTTCGCAGCCCGTCCGGTTTCTCATCAACACCCATCATCATTTCGACCACACCGGAGGCAACGGCTTCTTCATCAAAATGGCCACCATAGTCGCTCACGACAATGTGCGCAAGCACATGCTGGCCGCTCCGCAGGAGACCATCGACTCTCAGACGCGCCGCGTCCGGTCGCTGGAAACCCAGATAGCTGAAGCCGAAAAGAAAGACCCGCAGTCGAAAGACCTCGCCGCGCTGCGCGCCGACCTGGAAACGGCCAGGAAGAATCTCGAAGCGGCTCGCTCGGTGAAGATAAGCGAAGTGCCCGCGCCCAATATCACCTTCAGCCACGAAGCGCGGCTCTATGTCGGAGGCCGCGAAGTTCAACTCTTTCACGTCAAGCGCGGTCACACCGACGGCGATTCGATAATCTATTTCCCGAAAGACAAGGTGGCTCACCTCGGCGATCTGTTCGTCAACAAGCGCATGCCTTTCATTGATCGCCCGCATGGGGCTTCGACCGCTGAATGGGTGGAAACGCTCGACGCCGTAATCGCGCGCATCGATCCGGCTTCGCAAGTCATCCCCGGCCATGGCGATGTGGGAACCATCGCCGACCTCAAACTGTTCAGGCAATATCTCGTGGATTTGCGAGCGGCGGTCAAAAAAGCAATCGATGGGGGGAAGACGCGCGAGCAGGCAGTAAAAGAGATTCAGCTTCCTCAGTATTCGAGCCACACCGGATACGCTCAGGGATTGGCCGGTAACATCGGCAATGTTTACGACGAGATGAAAGAAGGGAAGTAGGCTTCAGCGGATTTCCATCTTCATCACGAAAGCGTCTTCGGTGGGAAAGCGATAATAATCTCTTCGACGGGCGACGTAGCAGAATCCCATCTTGCGATAAAGCGCCTGAGCCGGTTGATTCGAGGCGCGCACTTCCAGTATCACATAGCGCGCGCCTCGCCATCGGGCTTCATCAATGGCGGCGTCCATCAGGCTCTCTCCTATGCCCATCCTTCGATAGTCGGGATGCGAGGCGACGTTGTTTATGTGCATCTCGTCTTCTACCGTCCAGCCCGCGAGAAAGCCCACCACCGCCGGGCCGTCGTAGAGGTTGCGGGCCGCAAGCATCACCGAGTTGGAATTGGTTTCGATCTCGCGGCGATAGGCATCCTTGCCCCAGCGATTGAGCCCCGACATCTCTTCTATGCGAACGACCATATCCAGGTCTTCTTCGTGCATTCGAACGATGACGTAAGGTCGAAGGTATGTCCCCTGGTCGGGCTCTCTCGAATTGCTGACCGACAATTCTTTTTCTCCTCGAATCGCGGCTACTCGTTCCTGATGCTGCGTTTGATCTTCGAGCCCAGCAGGCCCAGGGAAAGTTTTATTTCAGCCTCCGCTCGCCTCACATAAAATGCCTGCACGGACTCGGCATCCTGCGCCTCGCCTCGATAGTACCTCATTATTGCGAGACGGGCTATAGCCTCGGAAAGATATCGCGTCTCGTCGCGGGCCGTCCACCCGGAAGGCCGCGCCTGCCTGATCGCTTCGAGATGATCGGCTACGGCGTCTCCGGCAAACACGACGGAGTCGATGGAGGCCATCCGGTCGACAGCTTCCGCTATGGTCGTGACAGCCGGTTGGTTTTCGGCGACGGGCGCTCCCTCTTTGTCGAATGAAAAAAGCTGAGAGTAGACCTCGTTCTTGTAAGCGCCGACCATTGAGCAGACCAGTCCGCGAGAGTCTGCGGCCAGAGCTGCGGCTTCAAGCGCGGTGACTCCGATTGCCGGTCGGCTGGTGGCAAGAGCGAATCCTTTTATGGCGGCCACGCCGACTCTCAGGCCGGTGAATC
>CAZPQE010000450.1:3258-5638 GCA_964588615.1 uncultured Clostridia bacterium
ACGGCGAACAGTTCGACATCGTCGATCCCGATGACGGCTTCTTCCATCAGAAGATCGATTTCCGACCAGAGTCTTTCAGAGATATGGTCAGTGGTGGCAAGGCTCGATGAAGCGATGATGACCTCTGGTCGGGCAAGGGCGATGCTGGGGGCGCGGGAAGCAGTATCGAGCGCGAGCGTGAGCGGTGATTGTGCGGAATTGTCTATGGCCAATTCGATCCCTTACTCTGAAAACCATGTCGGAGATTCTCTCAGCGTGTTTGACAGCCTCTCACAGGGCGATTATATATTTTGGGTCATGTGAGAAACAACCTTGATGCGCCGCGCGCTGAAACCCCGAATAAAAAGCGGAGATAATCTGACAGGCTGAAGCGGAATGGAAAAATATCTTGGAGTTATGACCGGGGGAGGAGATTGCCCCGGACTCAACGCCGTCATTCGCGCAGTGGTGCGACGCGCGGCATCTGACGATTTGCCGGTGCTGGGCATTCACTCCGGCTGGCAGGGCCTCATCGATGGAGACATCGAACCGCTGACCCGATATTCGGTCGCGGGCATTCAGTACAAGGGCGGCACAATGCTCGGCACTTCGCGCTGCAATCCGCTTCAGGACGACGACTCTCTCCAGCGCATAAAAGACCACTGGCGCAAATACGGGCTGGGCGCGCTGATAGTGGCCGGAGGCAACGGGACTCTTTCATCCTCGATGCAGATGTGGCGCGATCATCAGTTTCCCATCGTGGGCATCCCCAAGACGATCGACAACGACGTGCCCGGCACGGATTACACCTTCGGATTCGACACCGCCGTCTCGATAGCCACCGAAGCTATTGATCGATTGCACACGACAGCCGAAGCGCTTCACCGCGTGATGGTGGTCGAAGTCATGGGCCGTCACAGCGGATGGATAGCCACCTTCGCCGGAATAGCCGGGGCCGCCGATATCATACTCATTCCTGAAATCCCTTTCCGACTCTCTCAGATTTGCGACATGCTGATGGAGCGCAAAGCGAAGGGAAGACCGTTTTCAATCGTGGTGGTGGCCGAAGACGCGCGCCCGCATGTGGATGAAGATTTCGTGACCTCCGAGCAGAAGGAGAGGATTTATCACGAAGAACGGCTCGGCGGCATAGGCCAGCTTGTAGCCCGACAGATAGAACAACGCACCGGAATTTCCACTCGCGTGACCGTGCTCGGCTACATACAGCGCGGCGGCACTCCCACCGCTTACGATCGGGTGCTTGCCACCCGGTTCGGAGTCCATGCGGTAGAGATGGTTCAACGCGGCGAGTTCGGACGGATGGCCGCCCTTCGCGGGACTGAAATGATCAGCATACCTCTGGAAGAGATAGCCGGGCGCGTCAAACCTGTGAGCGAAGAAATATACCGCACCGCCGAAGTGTTTTTCGGATAAGAGCAGTGGTCGGTGTATAGTAATCCGCCGGAAGCTTTAAGGGGGTTGGAAAATGGGAGTCAGAAGTTATCGTGAACTGGAGGTCTGGCAAAAGGCCATGGACCTCGTGGTGGAGTGTTATCGAATCTGCGAGCGGTTCCCCAAGCCGGAACTCTATAGCCTTAGCAGCCAGTTACAACGCGCTGCTGTTTCAGTTCCGGCAAATATTGCTGAAGTACAGGGGCGAAGTCATACCAAAGAATTTCTCAATCACCTTTCAATAGCCTGCGGCTCACTCATGGAAGTTGAAACGCACTTGCAAATCGCAGCCAGACTCAACTATCTGGACACGGCTTCACTGGAGCGATTGCTTGAAAGAAGCGCGCAAACAGGTCGTATGCTCAATGGCCTCATCCGCAAACTATCTACTGACCACTGACCACCGACCACCGACCACTGGATTGATATGCAAAACGCCACCCCAATGCTCCGCCAGTATCAGGAGATAAAACTTCAACATCCCGGCACGATACTTTTTTTTCGCCTGGGCGACTTCTATGAACTCTTCTTCGACGACGCCATCTTGGGATCCAAAGAGCTTGAGATAACGCTCACCGCGCGTCACCGCGAGCGCGGCGCTCCCGTTCCGATGTGCGGAGTCCCATATCACGCGGCCAGCGGCTATATCGCAAAACTGGTGCGCAAGGGCTATCGCGTGGCTATCTGCGATCAGACCGAAGACCCCAGGAAAACCACCAAGCTCGTCCGCCGCGAAGTCGTCCGCATCATCACGCCCGGAACGGCCATTGACGCCCAACTGCTCGAAGCGCGCGAGAATAATTATCTGGCATCGGTCTTCGGCGCTGGCGAGGGCATGGCAGCAGCTTTCCTCGATCTCTCGACCGGCGAATTTCTGGCTACCGAATTTGCGGGCGAGTCGGCCTGGCAGCAGGTGATGGAGCAGTTGGATTCATTCTCCCCGCGCGAA
>CAZPQE010000451.1:0-5635 GCA_964588615.1 uncultured Clostridia bacterium
CCCGCTCTTTCCGCAGTTCGGGCTTGAGCCGAACATATACTACATTCCGCCCATTCACACCCCCGCGCCCTTTCTGCGTCAGATGTTCGGGCCGGGCGTAGATCAGGCCATTGCGACTTATCGCTCAGCGGCTTCAGACCCGGAGATGTCCGGGCTTCTTGGGTTGTTTGGCTCGACCGAGATGCTCGTAAGCAGGTTTCGAAGGCAGGGCGACTCGATAGCGGGGATGAACGAAGCGGGCGCGGAAGTCGTGCGCGTTCCGCTGCGCGAGCCGGTTCTGGTCCGACCCGCCTTCGACAAGCTCTATCAGATTTCGAGGGTAAATTGTCCATAGACGAATGACCACACGGAGGTCTCCGTATGCGCACACAATACATAGCATTGATACTGCTCTGCGGCCTGTTTGCCGGATGCTCAAGCTCGGCGCAGGTCTCGACAACCGAAGTCATAGCCATGCCGTCAAAGACCATCACGCTCGACCCCGCGGATTCCATCTGGGATGACGCGCCGCTTCACATCTCGAAGCTGGTGCTTCAGGATATGGTCGAGCCGCGATTGATGGAAGCTTCGACCGCAGAAGTTCAGGTGAAAGCGATCACATCAGGGCCGGAGATCGCCTTTCGAGTCGAATGGGCGGACGCGACCACCGACGATCAGACGAGGCCCGGACAGTTCATCGACGGATGCGCCGTTCAGGTGCCGTCGAAGATAGAAGCGAGCCTTCCCGCGCCGCAGATGGGAGAAGCGAACAAGGCGGTCGAAATTACTTTCTGGCGCGCGGACTGGCAGGCGTTCGTCGACGGGCGCGAGGACTCTATCCGCTCTGCATATCCCAACGCATCGGTCGATCATTACCCCTATCAGGCCCCGTCGCTCGAAAAGGGATCGCCCGATCAGCAGGAGATGGAGAAGCGATACTCACCTGCCGCTGCCGCAAACAACCGTCGGGCAGGCCCGCGCGAAACGGCAGTAGAAGACCTCATCGCGCAGGGGCCGGGGACGCTCTCGCCTGCTCCACAGTCGGTCTCAAAAGGAAGAGGCATAAGAACCAGCCGCGGGTGGGCAGTGGTCATCGTTCGTCCGTTGCCCGAAGGTTTCGATCCGCAGAATCGCAGCCAGATCGCTTTCGCAGTCTGGGAAGGATCGCACAAGGAGGTCGGCGCGCGGAAGATGCGAACCGGCTGGGTCCCGCTGGTGATGAAAGGACAGCCATGAAGGATGAATCAAACGAAAGCGAATTGTTTGGTCAGGCAGCCCAATGGCGGCTCATCAGCCTGCTGCTGGAATGCCCTTCTGAAGGGTGGTGGGAGCAGATGTCGCTGCTCTCGGATGAGGTCGAAGATGAAGAGTTGAAGACGGCGGTCGCGTCGGCGCGCGAGGGAGCCAGCCAAGGGTTGTATCATTCGATACTGGGGCCGGGCGGGCCTGCGCCCGCGCGCGAAGTGAGCTACCGCGACTGGGCCGAGCCTGGCTATTTGATTGCCGAGTTGGTCAGCTACTACGACGCTTTTTCCTATCATCCCGCAAGCGCCGAAGCGCCAGACCACGTATCGGTCGAAGCAGGATTCATCGGCTACCTCAGATTCAAGCAGGCTTACGCGATTGCCTGCCAGGATGCCGAGCGCGGAGAGGTTGCGGCTGAGGCAGCGCGGAATTTCATAGAGGAGCATCTTTCGACGATAGCCGAGCCCTTAGCCATCGCGCTTGCGAACTCCGGCGTGAACTATCTGGCGCTTGCCTCAAACGCGCTGCTGAGTCGCGTCGGTCGGCGCAGAAACAAAACGAGATCGCGCGCGCTTCCGGTGCTTGTGGATGAAGAAAGCGGATTCGATTGCGGTCAGAGCGGATAGGTGAAGGGGAGCGGGGGAGCAGGGGTGCAATGGGGCACAATCGTCGGTCACCTTATCACCTCATCACCTCTTCACCCCTGCACCCCTGCCCTCTTTCGCCTGTCACCTGAAAACGATTTGCGCTATTCGCGCAGCAATCTCTTCAACCGTGTCTTCGTTTGAATCGACTGTGAAGTCGGCAAGTGCATAAGCGTCAAGCCTGGATCGAAATAGTTTTTCCGTCTCTTCCCTGCTGCGGAGCATCGGTCTAAATCGGTCGCCTTCGATTCTCGAAAGACAGACTTCAAACGGGCAATCGAGCCAGACCGACGGGCCGATGCTTCGAAGAGTTCGACGGTTCTCTTCGGCGACGAATGTGCCTCCTCCCAGCGCGATCACCGTTTGCTTCAACTCGCGGCAGGACTCAAGAGCTTCCCGCTCCAGTCGCCGAAACTCTGCTTCGCCCTGCTCTGCGAATATCTCGCTGATCTTTTTTCCGGCGCGCGACTCGATCACATCGTCAAGATCGATGAAGCTGAATAGGAGCAGTTGGGCCAGCGCGCGACCGACGCTCGTCTTGCCTGCGCCCATAAAACCCACAAGGAGAACGGGGCGATCTTGCGGGTTATTCGCGCTCACCTGCGCTCTCCGGTCACGCTGTCGAGCGCGCGATAAAAATCAGGGAATGAAACCGAAGCGCAGTCAGCATCGATTATCTCCGTCACGCCTTCAGCCGCCAGCGCGGCTACTGAAAACGCCATCGCTATGCGATGATCGCCCGCCGTCTCGATGACTCCCCCCCGGAGTCGCTGAGGCCCGGTGACGGCAAGGCCGTCTTCGAACTCCTCTGCTTCGGCTCCCATCGCGCGCAATCCATCGACTACGGTTCGGATGCGGTCGCTTTCCTTGATGCGAAGCTCGCGGGCGTCTCGAATCTCAAGCCGCCCCTGAGTCTGCGTTCCGACAACAGCCAGTATCGGGATTTCATCTATCAGGTTCGCAATGATGCTGCCTGAAAGCACAGTCGCGGGGCGCTCGCTTATGAGCGCGGAGCTTCGAATGCGCAGATCACCCACAGGTTCGCCGTGTTTGACTTCGACGTTTTCTCTCTGGATGTTTGCGCCGAGCCGCTCAAGCACATCGAGATATGCCGCGCGCGTTGGGTTGAGGTTCACCCGGCGAATGACTATCTCAGAATCAGGAAGGACAGCGGCAGCGGCGACGAAGAAAGCTGCCGAAGACAGGTCGCCCGGCACGCTGTAATCGAGCGGGCGAAGCTCGGCTCCGCCTTCGACTGCGAGCGCACCGTCTCGTTCGCAAAATAGAGCGCCGAACTCTTTGAGCATCAGTTCCGTGTGATTGCGCGAGGGCGCAGGCTCTCGAAGAGTAGTTCGTCCTTCGGCAAAAAGCCCGGCAAGCAGGACGCAGCTTTTGACCTGCGCGCTCGCCACAGGGCTTACATAATCGATTGCCCTGAGCTTTGCGCCAGTGATGGTCAGTGGAGGGTAGCGGCCATCGCGGGCTTCGACTCCTGCGCCCATGAGTTCGAGAGGCTCGATGATTCGTCGCATGGGTCTTCGCCTGAGACTCTGATCGCCGTCGAACTGAGAGACAAATGGTTGAGCGGCAAGCAGTCCGCTCATCATCCTGATGGTCGAGCCTGAATTGCCGGCATCGAGTCGAGCCGGGGTTTCAGAGGCGCGATAGCCCCGCAGTCCCCTGCCGTGAACGAGGAGCGATCCGTTCTCAGGGTCGGACTCGATGCCCAGTCGTCTTATGCAATCGAGCGTCGAAGCGCAATCGAGGCTCGACGCCAGCCTTCTGATGCGGGAAGTTCCGTCGGCAATCGAAGCCAGAAGCAGCGCCCGGTGGGAAATTGATTTGTCGCCGGGCGGAAATATTTCTCCCCGCGCTGCGCGCTTTCCCGTGATCTCTATCTTTCTTGACATGGCAACTTCGGCCATGTTACACAATGACGCGCCTCGTGACCACCTCGTCGGTTGCCAGAGCGCCGTTTGGTCAATGAGCAACTAAAAGGGAATTCTATCCGGGCAGCCGATGACTGAAACCATTGAACTATCAATCGACAGCAAACTTGAGTTCGTGGACATGGTCGGCTCCGTCGTCAAAAGCGTAACGGCCAGGATGTCTTTCGACGAAGACGACGCCAACTGGATCGAACTGGCCATCCACGAGGCAGTCATCAATGCGATGATTCATGGCAATCGGAGCGCCGACGACAAGCAGGTCGACGTAAAATTCATAATCGATCAGGAAGCATTGATCGTTTCGATCAGGGATCGCGGCGAGGGCTTCGATCCCAACTCGCTGCCCGATCCCCTCGACCCGCAGAATCTGCTCAATCCGACCGGGCGAGGGATTTTTTACATGCGCACTTTCATGGATGAAGTCGAATACTCGATTCATCCCGAAGGCGGCAGCGTCGTGCGCATGACGAAGCGAAGGAAATTATCCGAGTAACCCAGCACCAAAAAGGAGAAGCAAAATGGCCCAGCTTAATATTCAGCAACGTCAGGCAGGCGACGTGACCGTAGTCGACCTTTCAGGGAAGATCACTATCGGCGAAGGCAGCGTGCATTTGCGCGAGACCATACGCAAGATGCTTGATGGGGGGACCAGGAAAATCCTGCTCAACCTCGGCGATGTCTCTTATGTCGACAGTTCCGGTATAGGCGAACTGGTCAGTTCCTACACCACGACCAGCAACCAGGGCGGCCAGTTGAAGCTGTTGAATCTCACCAGGAAGATTCAAGACCTGCTGATGATCACCAAGCTGCTCACCGTCTTCGAACACTTCGACAACGAAGACTCAGCCGTCGCCAGCTTCAAGTAGACGGCTGGCAGCGACCGATCACATTTGACACTTTTCAAGGGCGCGCTTTTGCTTCCCGAAAGCATGCGCCCTTTTTATCTGTGAGGCTATGGCAGCAAAGCGTAAAGAAGTCATCCTCCTCGCTGTTGTCGCAGCACTTCTCTCTCTGCTGGCCATCCCGTCTTATTCTCAAACAGAGTCGAAGGGCGATTCCATCACCTGGGCGCTCATCGTCGGCGTCTCGAAATACCCGCGCCTTCCCGGAGGCCAGCAGCTACAGTTCGCAGACCGCGACGCTTCGGAACTGGCCCTGGCCGTAAGGCGCGCAGGCATTCCTTCCGAAAATGTCCGCCTGCTTTCAGGAAGCCAGGCCACGCTTGTCGCCGTCAAGTCGGCCATCGGCAACTGGCTGGCCCGCGTCGCTTCGGAAAATGACACCGTGCTGATTTTCTTTTCAGGTCACGGCCTGATAGAAAAACCTTATGGCGAATCCTACCTGCTCTGCCACGACTCATCTGACAACGACCCTTTCGCCTCCGCGCTCTCTATGACTGATCTGACGGTCGCTTTGACTCGCCGCCTTCGCGCCCGCAAGGTTCTCATCATCGCCGATGCCGTCAGGCGCGACTTCTTTCCGACGGAAGAAGACGGCCCTGCGGCCTCCACAGCATTCACCGAATCCTTCGGCAAACTCGCTGCCGCCAGACCCGGACTTTCAGTCATGCTGGCCAGCGGGCCGGGCGAGTTTTCCCGCGAAGGCCAGCGTTGGGGAGGTCAAGGCGTGCTTTCTCGCTTCCTCCTCGACGGGCTTGAAGGAAAGGCGGACGCAAATGGCGACGGCGCGATCACCTTCGATGAACTGTTCGCTTTCGCCTCTCAACACGTCGCTGAAGACACATCCAACAAACAACATCCCTGGCGAGCGCAGTCTCAGGTGAGCCAAATCGTGCTGGGTCGTTCTCAAATTATCGCG
>CAZPQE010000452.1:0-5628 GCA_964588615.1 uncultured Clostridia bacterium
GCGTCGAGCGCGTTGAGGATTCCGGTCGCGCCGAATGTGTACAGGCGACCGTTGCTGAGGGTAGGCGTTCCGCGCGGGCCTGCGCCGGCATTCGACTCCCAGAACCGGGCAGCGTCGCGGTGTCTCCACACCAGTTTGCCGGTAGTCAGGTTGTAGCAGGTGACTATCTCATCCGCTCCTCGCTGCTCCTGCGTGTAGAGGAGGTCGCCGCGAACGGCAAATGACGACCATCCAGGTCCGACGGGGCGTCGCCATAGCTCGACCGGCGGCGATGCCGCCCAGTCAGTCTTGATTCGCGTGCCGCGAACCTTGCTGTCTCGACCTGGGCCGCGAAAGCCGGGCCAGGCGGCCACTGTCCCGACGGCAGAAGAAATCGATGGTGGCGACGACGCATAGTTGCCAGTCGGGGTCGTCGCTCCCTTTTCGGGCGACTCTGCCCCTGTCGGGGCGGGGGTCGTCTCCGCGCTGGTGGTCTGACTCACAGGCCGTTTCTGGTGCGTGTCAGGTGAAGCGGGATCGATTTCCGGCTCATCGTCGGCCTGTGCGAGGAGTCGTTCTTCGGGGGTGTCAGTCCATCGCCAGTGGAGATCGGAATCGACATCGCCGGTGATGCCGCCTGTGCGCAGCAGAGTGAATACTCCGCAGGCCAGCAGGATGGCTATGGCCATCGTGACGCGCCGAGTTCTTGTCGAGAGTCGGCGAGTAGCCGCAGCCCCGACGACGAAGGCGAGGCTCACAACCGGGATGGCGTAGACGATGAACATCAGCCCCATCATGCCCGTCGCAATCGAGTCGTGAAGGACGAGAGGAGTTGCGAGGAACGCTATGATCATCAGGGCGATGCCGCCCAGTCGATCCAGCCAGTGCGCCCGGCTCAGGAAGGCCCACCACAGGATCACAGCCAGCCCGCAGCCGAGACCTGCGATCACTCCGAAACCGATGGCGTCGGGAAAAAAAAGGGGGACGACGAATCTGGCCAGCCATTGGAGCGAGACGGCCACAACGCCGGGCCACAGGCGGAGCGGCTTCTGAGAAGTCGGTTCAGCAGTTTGTGCGTCTGTCATGCCAGACTATACTTTGGCCGAGCATGGTTTGTTCCCTTCAGTCGCGATTCGATTTTCCAAAAGGAGTCGAAATCATCCGTAAGGCATGGAAGCAAATTGAATTCCCAGTCTTTGCTCAATCCTGCATCGCCGCGCCGTCGTCGTAGTATCGAAACTCCGCAGAGAGGATTTCTCCGCCCTGCCTTTCGGATTCCTGTTCGCCCTCCATCAGCGATATCTGCTCGTAGAGCGGTGGCGGGATTTCTGCAAACTCCGACATTGGCTCGTACACATCATCTATCCCTTCCTTGAATACGTTCCCGATCAGGATGTTGATGATTTGGTTGCGATGCTCGGGGTGTCGCTGCAAAAACTTCCCGAAACTGAACTCCTCGTTGTAAAACGCATAGACCAGCTTGCGCATCGATTCTATCCCTCGATCCAGGAGCGGCTGAAATTCGCCCAGTCGCTCTGCCGAGAAATCTCCTCGGACGAACGCTTCGTGAATGGCGTCTGCCGCAAGCTCGGCCATCTTGAAGGCCAGCAGCACCCCCGACGAATAGATCGGATCGAGAAATCCATAAGCATCTCCGATGAGTATGAATCCGTCGCCTGCGCATCGCTTCGAACGGTAGGAATAATCCAGTATCGAATATATCTTGTCCGCGCGCTCGGCCCCTTCGACCCGCTTTCGAACCGGCTCGCATTTTTCTACCTCTTCGTCGAATATCCGGGCCAGGTCCTTGCCCCTGTCCTTGAAAAGATAATCCGGATCGGCCACTACGCCAATGCTGGTGAGATCATCTTCGAGCGGGATATACCAGAACCAGCCGCCGCTACCGAAATCGGTGCGCAGCACGAGGGTCGCTCCTCCGTTCAGGTCCGCCTCCCGGTGCGCTCCGCGATAGTATGAATAAAGCACCGCCTTCTTGAGCTTGGGATCGCGCACCCGCCAGCCGAACCGATTCGACAGCATAGCGTTCTGACCTGTGGCATCGACTACGACTTTCGAATAGAACTTCTGCAACGAGCCGTCTTTCATCCTCGCTTCGACGCCGACGGCCCGCTCTCCCTCGAACAACACCTGAGAGACCGGCGTTCCCTCATGGACGCTCGCGCCCTGCTCCGCCGCATGTTCTATCATCATCTTGTCGAAGACCGAACGGGTCACCTGCCAGGTGACGGCGCTTTCGTGATGGTTGGCCTCGAAGAAATAAAACGGGCGCGATTCCTTTCCCGCCTGGTTGGCAAAACCCACGCTGTACTTTCGCACGAACGGACTTTGCTTGAGCTTGTCGAGAATCCCCATCCGCTGAAATGTCCAGTAGGTGTCGGGCATCAGGGATTCGCCTATGTGATGGCGAGGGAACAGGTCTTTCTCGAAAACAACCACGCTCCGGCCTTCGCGGGCCAGAATACTGGCCAGGGCGCTGCCCGCAGGCCCGCCTCCCACGACTATCACATCGAAATCGGTTGCAACGGATTCCATCATCGGTTCAGGCATAACGAATTGGCCTCAACTCAGGTTCGAAGAATTCCACGAGGAAGCCATCGACCTGCAAAAGGCCGCGTCGGGTGAGCGCGATCATTCCACTGTTGCGCTCCAACATTCCCTCCTCGCACAGTCGTTCAAAGACACTCTGAAACTCTTCCCATATATCGACGCCGAACTTGCGGCTGAAATATTCCATATCGAGCAGGCCGGTCTTCATCTGAAGCACCATCTCGCGGATGAGCTTCTGTCTGGAGGTGAGCGGCAGCGCGCGCATCAGCGGCAGGCGGCCTTCGTCGATCATCTGTACGTATTCATCAAAGCTGCGGACATTCTGGAAATGCGCGCCGCCGAAATGCGAAAACGAAGAAACGCCCAGCCCAATCATGTCGCCCCCATGCCAGAGCGCGTCGGTGTAGATGAACCGGCAGGGCTTTTTGACGGTGGCCAGCGTGTAGGCGCTGGCTATTCGATAGCCGCGCCGCTCGAACTCTGTGAAAGCATAATCGACCCAGCGACGCTTGGCAGGCCAGTCGGCTATGGGCGATGCTGTCCTCAGTTGGATCATCTCTTTCGAAATCACGGTGTTGAAGGGAAGCTCCATCTGATAGATGGTCAGCGAATCGGGTTCGAGGTCGAGCGCGCGACTGACGGCCTTGCGCCACTTCTCTTCCGTCTCTCCTATCATGCCCGCGATGAGATCGATATTGATCTGAGGGAAATCGACCTGGCGGGCGGCATCGTAGGCGCGATAGATTTCCGCCGATAAGTGAGCCCGCCCGTTGGCTTCGAGAATCTGGTCATCGAAATGCTCTACGCCGAGGCTCAATCGGGTGACGCCAATCTCTTTGAGCATTTCGAGCTTGGATTTGTGGAGCGTGCCCGGCTCGCATTCGAAGGTGACTTCTTCGGCGTCGTCCCAACTCACATGGCGGTGGAGGCCATCGACCAAGCGGCGCAGTTGTTTTTCGCTGATGTAAGAGGGCGTGCCTCCGCCGAAGTAGGCGAACCGCAGCTTGCGGCCCTGGAAGGCGTGCGTGCGGCTGTAGAGTTCGTTTTCTTTTATGAGCGCGTCGAGATAAAGCTCTATCTGAGAAGCGTTCTTGTCAGTATAGACTTTGTAGTAACAGAATTTGCATCGCTTGCGGCAAAACGGTATGTGGACATAAAGGCCCAGTGCGTCATCAGGTCGCGGAGGCTCAGAGAGCGCATCCATCGCAGCAGGCACGAGCTCAGGCTTCCACAGCGAAAAAGGCGGATAGTTGGATACGAAATAATTGCCGATCTCTGTGGTGGTGGTCGAAGTGTCTGCGGTCATCAAACTCTCTGGCCGACGCGCGCTCGCGCCGTAAGTATAAACTATGCGGCGCAAGCCGCTCTCACTGGTACTTCGCGCATCTGGCTCTTGTTGGATGCCGAAGCTATGTCAATACTACCATCCGACGCTCGGATCAGTCGAGATGAGAGCGCCTCTGCCCGTGATCCCATGGCAGAAAGGATCGGCTTCAGGCATCGACTGGCATCCGGCATCTCGTCCATCGGGCGTGTTCCGGACGGATGTAGTAAAATACCGACCTTGATTCCTGCCGATTCCATCTCACGCTCTTCGGCCTGGCGCGCGCTCGTTGCAGTCTCGCTCGCCGTGCTGATGGCTTCATCGACCTGGTTTTCGGGAACCGCCGCCGCCCCTCAATTGCGCAAGCTCTGGCTGCTGTCGGACGCTCAGAGCGCGTGGCTTACGATCTCCGTACAGCTTGGATTCATCACAGGCACTTTCCTCTATGCCATCCTCAATCTTTCGGACCGGTTCAATGCAAGGCGGGTCTTCTTCGCTTCCTCTCTTGCAAGCGCGATCTTCAACCTCGCCTTTGCCTGGGCCTCCGGAGGGCTGATGACCGCTACTTCATTTCGGTTCCTCACGGGGCTGACACTGGCCGGAGTTTATCCGGTGGGGATGAAGATCGTGGCCTCCTGGTTTGAGAGTTCGCTCGGCTGGCGACTGGGAGTGATGGTCGGCGCGCTCACCTTCGGCACGGCTTCGCCTTACCTGATTCAATCCCTGGGAGTCGGAGCCGACTGGCAACTGATGGCTTCACTCGCTTCGATGGCCGCAGCCGCAGGCGGAGCGATCCTGCTCGTCTCCTGCAAGGACGGCCCGTTCCTCTCTTCGCGAGCCCGGTTCGACCCTGCGGTGATGGTGAGGGTATTCGCTCATCGGCAGTTCCGCTACACCGCTTTCGGTTACTTCGGCCACATGTGGGAACTCTACGCCTTCTGGTCGCTGGTCTCATTTTTTCTCTCGGCGCGTTTTCAAAACGATATTGAGTGGACTGCTCGCCTGCCTCTGCTTTCCTTCCTCGCCGTAGGCGCAGGCGTCATCGGCTGCGTGGCCGGAGGATGGGTCTCGCGGACTGCGGGCGAAAAACGTGTCGCGCTCCTCTCGCTTGCAGTAAGCGCGTCGTGCTGCGCGCTTTCAGGTTTCGCCTACGCGTTTCCCGCTCCGCTGCTCGTCGCCTTCATTTTCTTATGGGGCGTGTTCGTCGTAAGCGACTCCCCGCAGTTTTCAGCCCTCGCCGCGCGCCATTGCCCTAAGGAATACACGGGAACTGCTCTTACGACTCAAAACGGTCTGGGCTTTGCCATCACCGTCCTCTCGATTCAACTTATGCCTCTGGTGGCTGCCGCTGCAGAGTGGCGATGGGCTTTTACTCTTCTGGCCATCGGCCCTCTGGCCGGAGCCTACTTCATGAGTCGACTTGAAAATGATTGACTCTTCCCTTCTCTTTTGTGTTAATTCACATTCGTGATTCAACTGACTGAAGAGATCGAAGCTCACCGCGATCAGGTCTGGCGGCGGTCGCCTGATTTGAAAGTCGAATCCGCGATAGAAGCGGAATCCCTGATCGAATCAGCGGGATTTTGTTCGGCCCTGACCGACTCGCGACGAGGAGGCCCTTCGCTTTACGTCGCAGTCTGCGGGCGACGCGACGCGCATCTGCCGCGCAATGTGCAGAAAGACCCCGAAGCCAGCCTCGCCTGGTACATCAAAGACGATGTGATGAGGCGCGGGCGG
Organism: uncultured Clostridia bacterium; assembly: GCA_964588615.1. GTDB lineage: Bacteria > Acidobacteriota > Blastocatellia > UBA7656 > UBA7656 > UBA7656. The sequence goes on from CAZPQE010000452.1 coordinate 5,609, forward strand.
GTCTACTATGCCAAGCTCGC
>CAZPQE010000453.1:0-5622 GCA_964588615.1 uncultured Clostridia bacterium
CAGACGCAAACATCCCGTTTGGCGATTTGTGTCAGCTATTGCGACGCCTGGGTTTCGAAGAGCGTATTGGTGGAAGTCATCACATTTTCAGAAGAGAAGGCGTTGAAGAGAAGATAAACTTGCAACAGGAAGGCAACAAGGCCAAAGTTTATCAAGTCCGCCAGGTTCGGGCTGTCATTCTAAAATATCACCTCGGGGGCAAACCGTGATGCAGAAATATGAAATCATTCTCTATTGGAGCGATGAAGATAAAGTGTTCGTGGCTGAAGTTCCTGAACTCGCTGGCTGCATGGCCCACGGGGATACGCAGGAGATCGCCTTGAAGAACGTGAATGAAGCAATAGCCCTTTGGATAGACACTGCTACGGAATTTGGCGACCCGATCCCAAAACCTAAAGGTAGGCGTCTTATGTTGGCTTAGTCATCATCGATTTTCCATCATCCTGATCGAATCCCCGAAGCCATTGAGCCTGCCCGCTTCACCGCGTTTCGGTTTGCGCTCCCATCCATTGCCTTCATACCCGCTCGCCGCTTTACACTTCCATCATCAAAATGATCTTTCCTGATTATTGTTCGAAACCTGCCTTAAAGCGATCATAGCGGACAAAGAGGTACGTTAGTGGTTCTGAAGTTCGTGGAAGATCTTTTCGTTCGGGTTTGATTTTATGATCTTCTCGAAGACTACAGCCTACGGGATTCGCGCTCTGGCTTACCTGGCCTCGCGCTCCGATAACGGGCTGTGCGGTCTCTCCGAGATCGCCGAATACGAAAAGATTCCTCCTGTCTATCTCCGAAAGGTGCTCGGCGAACTCAGACGCCATCGCCTCCTTCGCTCTGTGAAAGGTATTCACGGCGGTTACGAACTCGCTCGCCCGCCGCAAACTATAACCCTGTGGGAAGTGTTCCGCGTGCTCGAACCCGACCCCTATCTCGACGCATGCATTCTCGGACACGGGCAGTGCAAACACGAAGGATCATGCGCGCTGCACGAAGACTGGACGCGGCTTCGCAAAGAACTCGTCCGCATGCTTCAAAGCAAGACCATAGCTGAAATCGCCGCTTCCTCTTATTCGCAGTGCGGCGAACTGGACGTTTCTGAAAACTGATTCGGGGCAAGCTTATGTCGAAGATCATACTCAACCTGATAGAAAATGTCCGACAAGCTGCCAGCTTGTCGAGAGGCGACAGGCGGAAGGCAACGACAATCCGGCAGATTGCCGGACAGATGCCTGCGCTCACAGCCGCGCTCATTACCCTGTTGCTTTTTGCAGGAGCGGCAAGCGCGCAGTCGGCGGGCGCGCAACTCTTCGAGAAGAGTTGTTACAGTTGCCACAACATCGGCAGCGGCGACAAGAAAGGCCCTGACCTCAAGGGCGCGCTCACCCGACAGTCCAGAGAATGGCTGCGCGAGTTCATCCAATCGCCTAATGCCATGAACCGCAAAGGCGATGCGAACGCTCAACAACTCTTCAAAAAATGGGCCCCGGAAGTTATGCCCGATCAGGTTCTCTCTACAGACCAGATCGATCAGATACTCGCGCTCATCGATGAACTCACGAAGAAAAATGAAGCGTTCGTCCCGGCAGGCGCGAAACTCGCCCGCGCCATCGATCCGGCAGATATCGATGCAGGCCGGGAAATCTTCACGGGCCGTCGCTCGCTTGCCGGAGGCGGAGCGTCGTGCAATTCGTGCCATTCGGTCATGGGCGTCGGAAGATTGGGCGGCGGCACTCTTGGGCCTGATCTGACGGCGGTCAACACCAAATACAAAGACCCGGAGTTGATCTCCATACTTCAGAATCCGAATTTCCCGACTATGAAAAGCGTCTTCGCCGCCCGCCCGCTCAACGATGAAGAAATAGTCCAGGTGTTCGCCTACCTTCAAAACGCGAAGACTGCTTTCCCGGCGGCGCAGTCCAACCCCGGAGCGATCAGCATCGAGCCCTGGTTCGTGGCCATAGGCTTTGCGGCCACTCTCGGCGCGCTCGTCGCTTTGAATTTTATCTGGAGAAAACGGCTTCGAGGCGTCCGCGAAGAACTCGTCAGGAGGAGCAGACAGTGAACTGGATCAAAGACCTTATTCGCCCTGAGACCCGCTCGTGGGAAGAGTTCTATCGCAATCGCTGGCAGCACGACAAAGTGATTCGCTCGACTCACGGCGTCAACTGCACCGGCGGCTGCAGCTGGAACATCTATGTCAAACAGGGAATCGTCACCTGGGAAATGCAGGCATTGGATTACCCGCTGCTCGAAGACGGGCTTCCTCCCTACGAGCCTCGCGGATGCCAGCGCGGTATATCTTACTCGTGGTATCTCTACTCGCCCATCCGCGTCAAGTACCCTTACGTCCGAGGCGCGCTCATCGATCTGTGGCGCGAAGCCCGGCAGAATTTCGACGATCCGGTCGAAGCCTGGGAATCGATAGTCAGCAATGATGAATCACGCTCACGCTATCAGCGCGCGCGCGGCAAGGGCGGGTTCCGCCGCGCAAGCTGGGAAGAACTCGAAGAACTCATCGCCGCTTCCATCATTCACACTATCAAACGCCACGGGTCGGATCGCATAGTCGGATTTTCTCCGATCCCGGCTATGTCGTTTCTGAGCTACGCGGCGGGCGCAAGGTTCCTTCAACTGCTCGGCGGCATCAACCTGAGCTTTTATGACTGGTACTGCGACCTCCCGCCCGCAAGCCCCGAAATCTGGGGCGAGCAGACCGACGTTGCCGAAAGCGCCGACTGGTACAACTCCAAATTCCTGGCCGTGATGGGCGCAAATCTCAATATGACTCGCACGCCTGATTGTCACTTCGCAGCCGAGTCGCGCCACAACGGAACCAAGATGGTGGTGCTCGCGCCCGATTTCAATCAGGTCGCCAAGTACGCCGATCAGTGGATACCGCTTCACGCCGGTCAGGACGGCGCTTTCTGGATGGCCGTCAATCACATAATTCTCAAGGAGTATCACTTCCTTCAAAAAACTCCTTACTTCCTCGACTACACCCGGCAGTACACCGACGCGCCTTTTCTTGTGAAGCTCAACGAGAAAGAAAACGCTTACGAGGCCGGGCGACTGCTTCGCGCAAACACTCTTTCGTGTTACAAGGAGGAAGAAAAAGGCGAGTGGAAGTTTTTAATCTACGACACTCTGTCGGATTCGGCGCGGATGCCGGGCGGGGCGATGGGCCATCGCTGGGGCGAGAATCAAGGCAAGTGGAACCTGGAACTGAAAGATGCCACAGACGGCTCGCCCATCGCTCCGCTCCTCTCCTTCATCGATTGCGCCGACGAAGTGGTTCAGGTGGCGATTCCTGAGTTCGGGTCGGATCGAATCTTTTATCGCGGCGTTCCCGCAAAATGGATCGAGACCCAACAGGGCAGAGAACTGGTGACGACCGCCTACGATCTGATGTTCGCTCAGTTCGGCGTCTCACGAAACCTGCCCGGCCAGTACCCCGAAAACTACGACGACTCCGAGCAGTCATACACGCCCGCGTGGCAGGAGCAGTGGACGGGCGTGAGCCGCGAGACCATAATCAAGTTCGCGCGCGAATGGGCTTCGACCGCCGAGAAGACCGAAGGCAAATGCGCGGTCATAATCGGCGCGGGCATCAATCACTGGTATCACAACAACCTGCTCTATCGCTCGGCCATCACCGCGCTGATGTTGTGCGGATGCGTGGGCAAAAACGGCGGAGGACTCAATCACTACGTCGGCCAGGAAAAACTCGCGCTGATGGGATCGTGGTCGACTATCGCTTTCGCCCGCGACTGGGTGAATGCAGTACGATTGCAAAATGCGCCTTCGTGGCATTACGTTCACAGCGAGCAGTGGCGCTATGAGCGCGAGTTCACCCGGTACCACACTGTGCCCAAAAACGGCAGCAACCTTGCGAGCGGCCACGCAATCGATATGCAGGCCAGGGCTGTTCGCTCAGGCTGGCTGCCGTTTTATCCTCAGTTCAACAAGCCCAATCATCACGTAGTCAGCGAGGCCGTCAAACAAGGCGCGACCACCGACAAGGAAATAGTCGAGCACGTCGTCCGACAGATCAAACAGCAGACGCTTCCTCTTTCAATCGATAATCCGAGCGCCAAAGCCAACTGGCCACGCGTGTGGTTTATATGGCGCGGCAACGCTCTTATGTCTTCAGCCAAAGGCCATGAGTTTTTCCTCAAACACTACCTGGGAACTCATCACAACGAGGTGGCCGAAGAGTGCGCCGAAGGCTCTTACAAGGAAATCAAGACGGCGGGCGAAGCTCCGCAGGGAAAGATGGACCTGGTAATCGATCTCAACTTCCGCATGGATACCTCGGCGCTTTATTCCGACATCGTGCTGCCTGCGGCGACCTGGTACGAGAAGGCCGACCTCAACTCGACTGACATGCACTCGTTCATCCATCCGCTTTCGGAAGCCGTCCCCCCGTGCTGGGAGTCGCGTTCGGACTGGAACATCTTCCGGGGGCTTGCGAAAAAAGTGAGCGAACTCTCTGAACGACATCTCCCCACGCCGATCAAAGACCTGGTGATGGCTCCGCTTGCGCACGACACGCCCGATGAACTGGCGCAGCCTGAAATACGCGACTGGGCAGAAGGTGAGTGCGAACCCATTCCCGGAAAGACGATGCCTCATCTCATACTTGTCGAGCGCGATTATGTGAACCTCTACAACCGGTTCATCTCTCTGGGGCCGCTTGCGCGCAAAAACGGCATGGGCGCGCACGGTGTCAAATACGCCATAGAAGACTTCTATGATGAAGTAGTCAATTCGCAGACTCACTCGATCGAAGAATGGGATGGCAGGAAATACCCGTCGCTTCGTCGCGTGGAAGACGCGGCAGACATGATCCTGCTGTTTGCGCCTGAGACCAACGGCGAACTCGCTTATCGCGCTTATCAGTTCATGGAAAAGAAAGTCGGCCTCCCGCTTTCAGACCTTGCTGAAAAAGCGCGTCACGCGCGAGTGACTTATCGCGATCTGCAATCGCAGCCGCGCCGACTGCTCAACAGCCCGTGCTGGTCAGGGCTTATCACTGACGGGCGAGCTTACGCGCCTTTCACCTACAACTATGAAAAGCTCGTTCCCTGGCGCACGCTCACCGGTCGTCAGCAGTTTTACCTAGACCACGAAGGCTACATCGCGTTTGGCGAGAACCTGCCGACTTACAAGCCGTCGCCCAGGCCCGTCGATTATGGCGATCTCAAACACTCGATCATCGAGGGCAAAACGAAGACACTCAACTATCTCACTCCGCATGGCAAGTGGCACATCCATTCGACGTATTCGGACAACCACCGGATGATGACGCTCTCGCGCGGCTGCGAGCCTGTGTGGATCAATGATGAAGACGCGTTTGAAATAGGCATAAACGACAACGACTGGGTAGAGGTCTACAACGACAACGGCGTGGTTTGCACACGGGCTGTCGTGAGCGCGCGCATACCGCGAGGCGTGTGCATTCAGTACCACTCGCCTGAAAGAACGCTGTCGGTTCCCAAATCGCCTATGCGAGGAAACCGGAGAGCGGGAGGCCACAACTCACTGACTCGAATAAGGCTCAAACCGCTGCTGATGGTCGGCGGCTACGGTCAGTTTACATATCACTTCAATTACTGGGGGCCG
>CAZPQE010000454.1:0-2413 GCA_964588615.1 uncultured Clostridia bacterium
CCGCTGGCCTGGGCTTTTGAATCGCGCCCTTTCAGGGCAATGCCATTAAGTTAAGCTGTGTGTCAGTAGCCCGATGGTGAGGGAGGGCCAGTAGAATCAAGCCCTTGCTGACGCGCGGGCTACTGGCACCTTTAAGCCGCCCCCTTAACTTAATGGCATTGCCCTTTCAGGGCTTTGAACCTGACCGGCTCGATGAGGGTTTAATCCAATCGCATGCCGTTTCAGGTGACAGGTGACAGGGGGTTGCTCCTTTTCTCCCTGTTCCCTGTTCCCTGTCACCTGTTCCCTGTCACCTATGACTCTCACCATAGTACTCGACCCCGACGATCCTCAGCCTGAAGTCATCGATCAGGCCGCTTCGATCATAGGAGGCGGAGGGCTGGTCGCTTTTCCCACCGAGACGGTCTACGGGCTTGGCGCCGACGCATTGAATAGGGAGGCGATAGAACGCATATTCGAAGCGAAGGGAAGGCCGGCGGATAATCCGCTCATAGTTCACGTCGATAGCCGCGAGATGCTCTCTCGCCTGGCCGAAGACATAAGCGATAAAGCGCAACGGTTGATAGATAGATTCTGGCCCGGCCCGTTGACGCTGGTCTTACGGCGTCGCCGCGAGGTTCCGGCTAAAGTGTCTGCGGGGCTTGAGACGATAGCCGCGCGCATGCCGCAAAATAAAATCGCGCTTGAATTGATTCGCCGCTCACATACGCCGATAGCCGCGCCGAGCGCGAATCTTTCGGGTCGCCCCAGCCCCACTCGCGCCGAGCATGTCGCCGATGATCTCGGCGAGCGAATCGATATGATTCTCGACGGAGGAGAGACCCGCATCGGCATAGAATCGACTGTGCTGGATATGACCGCCGACCCGCCGCTCATACTTCGCAAGGGGTGGATCACTCAGGAGCAAATCGCTGAGGTGATCGGAGAAGTCGGCGTCGCCCGTAGCAAAGAAGTACTCAGCCGTTCGCCCGGAACGCGGCATCGCCATTACAGCCCGCGCGCCCGCCTGTCGCTCATCGAGAACGCATCAGAGGAAGAGATAAAAAGAGTCTGCGCCTGCTATCTTGAGCGGGGAAGCGTGGGATTTCTCGGACACACAAAGATCAGCTTCGATGACGAGAAATTCCATTCGATCATCATCGCCCGTGATGCGGGCGAGTATGCCAGAGGAATCTACGCGGGGTTGCGCGAGCTTGACGAAAAACATCCCGATGTGATCCTGGTCGAAGGCATCAGCGAAGAAGGCGAGGGAGCAGCCGTCATGGATCGATTGCGACGGGCCGCTTTGGAGGATGTCTGATTACGAGTTCGCGGGCTTGCTCTCCTCGAATATTTCATCCTCGAAAAAGAACGCCGGGCCGCACACCAGCAACAGGCGGATCGCTTCCGGGCCGGTGTTTTCCAGCGTGTGTCGTTGGCCTCGCGGGATGAAAATGGCGTCGCCCGCGCCGACCTCTCGCTGTTCTTCTCCCACAGTCATCACTCCGCTGCCGGAAAGTATGTAATAAATCTCTTCCATCTGGCGGTGGTGATGAGGAGCGACCCGGCAGCCGGGCGGGAGCAGTTCTTCAGCCAGACTGCAAGCCGTTACTGTCGAGGTGGTGCGGTCGATGAGCGGCCTTATCTCCGACCCATGACGTGTGGAGATGGGGGGCGAGCCTTCGCGGTTGACGACGATCATTGGAGGCTCCCTACGGCTTGTGCGTTTTTTTCTGCTCGATCTGGCCCGCAGCCTGAAGCCACAACGCCCAGCCGCCTCTGAGAGCGCGAACCCGCTTGTATCCGTTTTTGATGAGCGTCAGCGCCGCACGGGCGCTCGTAGCCTCGCTCGGTCAGGCGCAGTAGGTGATGATCTCGCGGTTGCGCGGAATTTCCTTGAGGTGCGATTCGACCTGATCGAATGGAATCTCCAGCGCGCCGACGATCTTTTCCTCGTAGGCGTCCGCCTGGCGAACATCGATCACAGTGACCGGCTTCTTTTTGGCCAGCATCAGTATGAGCTCGTCTACCGAGACGCGCTCCACCTTTTCCAGTTCCGCTTCATCCTGTCGCGGCAGGGGAGCAGCTGCAGAAGAAAGCGCGAGCAACACAGACGCCGAAAGCAGCAGCGATATCAACTTCATTCCTGTTACCTCGTTGACTTGATGGAACTCCATTTTGCCATGCGCGTTGAGGAGATTGCCAGAAGCTTGATCCGGCACGCGAAATAGAATTATGATGGCGACCACGACGCGAAGCCCCCCCGTCGAGTGAAATCAAGGGAGTTGAGCGATGAGATTCAAAAGACGTTTTGCCATACTAACAGCCTGCCTCACCCTGCTGGCGCTCGCCATAGCCCATGGCGACGTCCTCCGCGCCAAACTCGGCCAGAAGCGCAGCGTCGCCCTGCCTTCCTACGCGATACTCGACGAGC
>CAZPQE010000454.1:2423-5620 GCA_964588615.1 uncultured Clostridia bacterium
GAGCGAACCGAACCTCTCATAGCTTCCAACGGCAAGACCGGATTCGTGTCATCGGTTACGGCAGGGGCGGTGGTCGCTTTCAGCCTCACCACAGGCCGCGTCCTCTCGACTGTGGCGGTGGGCGAGACGGCAGGCCCTATCTCGATGATCGAAGTCGACTCCCGACGACTCATCGCCGCGCCTTCGGTCAACGATCCTGCGGGCGGGATTGCGGCAACCGTGAGCATAATCGATGCCACAAACGCCCGTCGCATGGAACTGCGCGCGATCCTGGTTCTTCCCGCTTCGGCTCAGATCACTCCTGCCACCCGCGCCCTGCTCACCCGCGACGGGAGATTCTGCCTGATCGCTTCGAGCTTCGAAGAACCCGCCCTGTTTTCACTCAGCGTCGAAACCGGAGCGGTGGTATCTCAGTTGTTGCTCGCCGGGAGACCATCCGAGATCGCCCTTCACGAAAGAGGCGCAAGGGGAAGAGTGGCCGTAGCCAGCGCCGTCTCCAACAGCCTGTCGCTGATTCGAATCGGGGCGGACGGGCAGTTGACTCTGGCCGGAAATTTCAGCCCCGCGCAGGCGCGTTTCGATGAATGGAACAACCCGGCATTCAGCCGCAACGGGCGGACGGTCTACATAGCCGCCGCAGAAGGCGACCAGCTTTTCGCTGTCGATTCCGACAGCGGCGATCAAATATCGAGCCTGGCTGTCGAGTCTCCTCAGCGAATCGCGGTCGCCGAGGACGCCGCCAAAACAGACCTGATAGGCGTGACCCGCACAGGCCGCCCGACGAGTGTCAGCCAGGGAGGCGCGACGGTGGCAGCGAATCAGGAAGGAAGCCTACGCCTGAGATCGGAGTTCACGCCGCCCGACGGCATAGAGTTCACGCGCTCAAACAACATTTTGTTCGACGGCGACGCGACGACGGCCTTCCTCGGCTCGGCCACCGGGATGCTGTTTGCCTTCAGCGTCGAGAGCGGAGAGATGGAATCATTCGAGCAGGTGGGAGGCGAGCTTCGCGGAGCAGCCATGAGCCAGACTGCCCGCGCGGTGGCCATAGTGCGGTCGAATGCCAGCGGCGATGAAGTGGTCATAGTCGGATTCGATCTCGTCGAATCCGAAAACGCGGAAACCGCTCCGGTCATCACCTCGCTCAGTCCCGACACAGTGGAGCAGGGAAGATTGCGAAACCTCCGCCTGACAGTCAAAGGAGAAAATTTCACTGACGGCGCGTCACTGATAATAAACAATTCGGAGATAGCTGCCGAGCTCACCCGGAATGGCCGCGCGCTCGAAGCCCGGCTTCCGAAATCCCTTTTCGATCAGCCTGGCTCGATCAGCGTGCGGGTGAAGGGAACAGACGGGACGCTGTCGGACGCTCGACATCTGAGCGTGGTCAGGCCCAAAGCTCCGATCATCGATAGCCTCAACCCGACGGAGGTTCCGGGACCGAGCGAGCCGTTCACCTTAAAAATCAGGGGGCGGAACTTCCGAGCCAGTTCTGTGATTTTTGTGGCCGACAAACCTCTCGACACCCGGCGCATAAGCGACACCAAACTCCAGGCGCAGGTGACCGAGGACATTGCGGGCGCGGTCGCTCGCCTCACGGTCGAGGTGCGCGATCTGGCCGTGCCCGATCTCGTCTCGAATGAAAGCGAATTGAATCTCTTCGGCCCCCGCATAACGCAACTGCACCCTTCTGTGGATGCAATCGTGGCCGGAGCGGGCGGATTCAAGTTGAGGATAGCAGGCGAGAACTTCCGTCGGGGCGCTACGGTCGAGATAAACGGGACGCCGATTTCTTCCTCGCGGGTGCTCCGCCAGAAGAGCACATCGATCAAAATGAGCCTGTCGGGGCGGATGGTTGAAAACGCGGGCAAACTCGCCGTCGTCGTGCGCAACCCCGATGGCAGCGCGTCGGATGCCAGAGAGCTTGACGCGCTCGCCCCGCAGATCAGCGGTTTTTTGCCGGGCAAGGTGCTTGCGGGGCTTTCGGACGTGAAGGTGAATGTTCGGGGCGATTATTTTCGCAAGCGGTCGCGGGTCTATGTCGCGGCCAGCGAGCAGGCGTTCCGCCTCCCGCGCCGGAACGTGAAGTTCCGCTCGCAGCATCGTCTGGTAGTGACCCTCACCGGCGAGTTGAACGCGCTGCTCGCGCAGCCAGGCGCGCTCAGATTTCAGGTGGTCAATCCCAATCGCTCGGACGGCGTTGCCTCGCCTGACCGCGTGCTGGAAGTGGCTGGGCCGCAGATCACCGAAGCTCTCATCGTTTCTGCCGGAGATGACTCTGAGGTGAAACTGGTTCTCAAGGGAGAGAACTTCCGTCGGGGCGCGATAGTCGAGTTCATCAAGGAGGAAGCGGTAGTCCGCCGACAGGATGCCGAGAGGGTGCGCGAGACCAGAGTCATCATCACTCTGCGGGCCAAGCGGCTCGAAGCCCTGGGCAATTTCCAACTGCGAGTGGTCAACCCCGGCAATGTGCGCTCGAATGCCGAGCAACCCCGTCAGGGCGAGCGAAAAGATGATGATTGAAGTGGGTAGGGCAAGGGGGCCGTTTTCAACAGATCGCTTTCAGGCGAATCGTTCGGCTTTCTTCCAGCGCATAAAAAATCCGCCTCATGAGTGGGCGAAAGTCAGCATCTCAAATTGACCTACTTCGGGTTCGGATTTTTATGCTGCGATCAGGCTGTGAGTCATGAGCCGTGAAGGACTCGAACCTTCGACCATCTGATTAAGAGGCAGATGCGATGAACATGTATGGGCAAGTGTGAACACAATCACAACGTAATTACAACAATTACGTTCATAGCCGTTCGCGGATTGTTCACACCCATTCGCGCTTGTTCATGTAGATGTGTGACCGAAGTTGTGACTGCCGACCCCGATTGCTCAGCGGGAGTATCATTGGAGCAAAAGGAGTCTCTGCATGGCTGTCAAGACAACCCACTATTTCTGGCGGGACGACAAACTCTATGCCCGCATCACCTATGTTGACCTGCACGGCAAACGGCGGCAAAAAGCCAAGCGCGTTACATCGGATGACCTCAGAAACGTCGAAGAGACTATCCGGGAGCTGCGCAACGAACTGCAAGAGGGTGGCCCCAACACCTTCATAGAAAGCAGGACCCCGCTTGAGCAGTACCTCGATCACTGGCTTGAAATAACCAAGCATTCCCGGGGCGAAAAGACCAACGCCGATTACGAGA
>CAZPQE010000455.1:0-5568 GCA_964588615.1 uncultured Clostridia bacterium
ATTTCTCGATCAGCCTGTTTTCATAGACGCTGGCCGCACCCGCAAGGAAACCGACCCGCCCGACGACGATGAAGACCAGTCGCCCGCCTATCCTGCGCTTGCGCCCAACACCCTCCTGCGGGGGCGCTATCGCATCATCCAGCAACTCGGGCGAGGCGGAATGGGAGCGGTCTATCAGGCCACTGATGAAACGCTCAGTTGCCTTGTGGCCGTCAAGGAGACTTTCGCCGAAACCGACAAGTATCGCCGCGCCTTCGAGCGCGAAGCCAAACTGCTTGCCAATCTTCGCCATCCTGTGTTGCCGCGAGTGACCGATCATTTCACCGAGGGCCGGGGCCAGTTCCTGGTGATGGAATTCATTCCGGGCCACGACCTGGCTGAACTGCTCCAACTGCGCGGCAGACCTTTCGATGCGGATAAAGTCCTGCGCTGGGCCGATCAGTTGCTCGACGCGCTCGAAGAACTGCATTCGAATGATCCGCCCATCGTGCATCGAGACATCAAACACGCCAACCTCAAGCTCACTCCCAGAGGCGACATCATCCTGCTCGACTTCGGGCTTGCCAAAGGCGTCGCCGGGCAGATGGAGGCCGCAAGCCGGGATCGAAGCATCTACGCTTACACACAGCATTATGCTCCGCTCGAACAGATTCGCGGCGAGCGAACCGGCCCGCGAAGCGACCTCTACGCGCTCGGCGCGACGCTCTGGAACCTGCTCGCCGCCCAGGTTCCGCCCGACGCTCTGGGGCGGGTGATTGATCGGGAAGAAGGCCGGGGCGACCCGCTCCGCCCCGCGCACGAACTCAACGAGCGAGTCCCGCCGGAAGTTTCCGGGGTAATCCAACAGGCGATGGCCATCAATCGCAACGAGCGCCCGGCCTCCGCGCGCGCGATGCGCCAGTCATTGCGCGCGGCTACGCCAATGGAGGTGCGCGGATCAGAGAGCGCGACGATCATCAAAAAAGATGATCCCGAAACCCAATCGCCCGCCTCCGATCAATCAACGCTCGCCAGATCGAAACAGACTGTGGTCATAAAAACAGATTCCGCGCAGGGGTTGAGAGAGGATAGCGCGTCAAAGCTTTCTACTGCCGCTCAGACTGCCGCGCCCGCCTTCAAGCGCGCGCATCTTGCGGCGGCGATCTCAGTCATCGTCATACTCATCGCTCTCTTTCTGATATTTCGCAGGCCGTCGAATGAATCGGCAGGGTTCAGTTCATCAGGCGCGCAGGTGACGATCAACATCGATACGAAAGCGGAGCGGCATCCCATAAGCCCGCTCATTTACGGTGTGTCTCAGGCCAGCTATGCCGCGCTCTCAGACCTCAACTCGCCGCTCAATCGCAGCGGCGGCGAGCCTGCCTCTCGCTACAACTGGCAACTCAACGCCGAAAACCAGGTCGCTCATTCCTACTTCGAAAGCATACCCTACCCAAGCCCCGTCGCTGGAGAAGCCGCTGACACTTTCATCGCCAACACCAAAGCGGCAGGCGCGCAGCCAATGATCACGATCCCCACTATCGGCTGGGTGGCGCGGCTGGGAAAGAATCGCAGCAGGCTTGCCAGTTTCTCCCGGTCGAAATACGGCCCTCAGGCCGAAAGCAACAGCAGGTTCCGCGATGCGGGCAACGGCATACGCCCCGACGGCAGTTATATAACCGGCAACGATCCGACCGACGCAAACGTCGCCGCAGATTCCCTCTTCCAGCAAAGGTGGGTCGAGCACCTGGTCTCGCGCTGGGGCGCGGCTCAATCGGGGGGCCTGCGATATTACGTACTCGACAACGAGCCGAGCATCTGGCACGCGACTCATCGAGACGTTCGCCCGCAGGGCGCTACTATGGATGAAATTCGAAACAAGATCATCGATTACGCGACGAAGATAAAATCCGTAGACCCGGAGGCGCAGGTTGTCGGGCCGGAAGAATGGGGATGGACCGGTTATCTGTTGAGCGGTTACGATCAGCAATACGGCTATCTTCATGGCTACAGCAACCAGCCCGACCGCGCCGCTCACGGAGGATGGGATTATCTGCCCTGGTTGCTCGATCAACTGCGACAGCACGAAGAGGCGACCGGCCAGCGATTGCTCGACTTCTTCAGCGTTCACTGCTATCCGCAGGGCGGCGAGTACGGCGACGACGTGTCAAACCAAATGCAGCTTCGCCGCAATCGCTCGACCCGCTCGCTGTGGGATCCCAACTACACTGACGAAAGCTGGGTGGAGGATGTCGTCCGACTCGTGCCGAGGCTCAGAGAATGGGTCACGAATCATTATCCCGGCACGAAGACTGCGATAACCGAGTACGACTGGGGCGCTGAAAATCACATAAACGGCGCGACGGCTCAAGCCGACATACTGGGCATATTCGGGCGCGAAGGTCTGGATATGGCCGCTCGGTGGACTGCGCCTAATCCATCGACGCCGACCTACAAGGCGATGAAGATGTATCGCAACTACGACGGCAACAAATCCACGTTCGGAGACACCAGCGTGCGGGCCGCAGCGCCGAACCCCGACAATGTTTCGGCTTTCGCTGCTCTGCGGTCATCAGACGGGGCATTGACGGTGATGGTCATCAACAAGCAGCTTTCAGAGAGCGCGCAGACCACTCTGCGGTTTGCCGGTTTTTCGCAATCGGGAAAGGTCGAAGTGTGGCAGTTGACTTCCGTGAATGCGATCACCCGGCTTTCAGACATAAGTTTTACGGGCGCGAGTTTCGCGGTCTCGCTTCCGCAGCAGAGCATAACGCTGTTCGTCATCCGGCAGTCGGCCAGTTAGCGCGCGATCATTTGAGACCGTCGGCGATCACTCGCTTGCTTTTCAAATCGGCTATCTCATCTGCGCCAAATCCCCACCTCGACAAAACTTCATCCGTATGCCGGCCCACCGTGTCGGGAGCAGATGGAATATCGGGAGCAGTGCGCGAAAAACGCGGCGCGGGCGCGGGCTGCATCACCCCTGCGATTTCGACGAAGGTCTCTCGCTGGCGGTTATGCGCATGCGCAGGAGCCTCATCCATATCGAGCACCGGCGCGAAGCACACGTCCGAGCCTTCCATCAATTCACACCACTCATCGCGGGTCTTGGCTTTGATAACAGCAGCGAGTTTTTCCTTCAACTGAGACCAGCGCGCGGCGTCCATCTGCGCCTGAAAATCGGGATCATCGATTCCTGCCTTTTCCAGAAGAAGCGCGTAGAACTGAGGCTCGATCGATCCGATGGCTATCCACTTTTCGTCTGCGCATTCATAGACATCGTAAAAATGCGCGCCGCTGTCGAGCAGATTCACTCCGCGATGGTTGCTCCACCTGTGAGCGGCTTTCAGTCCGTACATCATCGCCATCAGCAGAGCCGAGCCGTCAGTCATCGCCGCATCGATTACCTGCCCGCGTCCCGAAGATCGCGCTTCAAGGATGCCGCACACTATGCCGAAGGCCAGCAAGAGTCCTCCGCCTCCGAAATCTCCTATGAGGTTGAGTGGCGGCACTGGCCCCTGTCCGCATCGTCCGATTGAGTGCAGCGCGCCTGTGAGCGCGATGTAATTTATATCGTGTCCCGCCGCTGAAGCGAGCGGCCCTGTTTGCCCCCAGCCGGTCATGCGTCCGTAGACGAGTTTGGGATTTTTCTGCAAACACACGTCAGGCCCGAGTCCGAGTCGCTCCATCACGCCGGGCCGAAAGCCTTCGATCAGAGCGTCGGCCCGCTCGACGAGTTTCAAAACCACCTCGACGCCTTCCGCCTTTTTCAAATCGACGGCGACGGAGCGGCGGCCTCGATTGAGGACGTTCCATTTCGCGCCTGCGCCCACCGCGTTGATGCGGTCGATGCGGATGACCTCAGCGCCGAGATCAGCCAGCATCATCGCGCAGAAAGGGCCGGGGCCGATGCCCGCGATTTCGATTATTCGGATTCCTTTGAGCGGTCCCATAAGAGAAGTCTGGAGTCTGGAGTCGAAACAATGAAGGGGCGATTCTGCAACAATCGCCCCTTCTGCACGGCATCGATCATTTGTAAAAGCTCTCGCCTCGATTGGCCATATCTCGAAGCAACGCGGGCGGCGTGAATCGCGGGCCGTACCCTTCAGCCATCGCGTCGCACTGTCGAACGAACTCTGCTACTCCGACAGTATCGATGAGTGAAAGCGGCCCTCCGGTGTAAGGCGGAAATCCGAGTCCGAGCATCGCGCCCACATCTCCATCCGCAGGATCAGTCAATACGCCCTCCTCAAGGCATCGCGCCGCGTCGAGCGATTGCGCGTAAAGCAAGCGCCGCTTCACCTCTTCGACATCAGGCTGATCGGCGGCAGGCGGAAAATGTTCGCTGAGTCCCGGCCACAAATATTTTTTGCCGTCCGTCGGATATTCGTAAAATCCCTTGCCCGCTTTTTTGCCTATGCGATCAAGCTTCTCGAAGAAGAGATCGATAACTGCATCGCCCGACTGCGGTGTGTAAGCCTCGCCCAAATCCTTCTTCGTCTGCTCGCGGATGTGGAAGCTCAAATCGATGCTCACTTCATCAAGCAGCGCCAGCGGCCCGACAGGCATTCCCGCAAGCCGCGCGCCGTTTTCTACAAGGGCCGGAAGCACGCCTTCAGCCAGCATCGTGATGCCTTCATTTATATACGCGCCGCAGAATCGACTCGTGTAAAAACCGCGACTGTCGTTGACCACGATGGGAGTCTTTTTAATCTGCTGCACGAAATCCATAGCGCGGGCAAGCGCGCCGTCAGAAGTTTTCTTCCCGCGAATGATCTCGACCAGCGGCATTTTATCGACCGGCGAGAAGAAATGCAGCCCGATGAATTGCTCAGGCCGAGAACTCGCTTCGGCAAGTCCGGTGATGGGAAGCGTCGAGGTGTTGGAAGCAAACACCGCAGTCTCAGCTATCACGGCTTCCGCTTTCTTTGTGACATCGGCCTTGATCTCGCGGTCTTCGAAGACCGCCTCGATCACAAGATCGCACCCCGCAAGATCGGCGTAATCCGTAGTCGGTTTGATCAGCGCGAGAATCGCTTCAGCTTTTTCCTGCTGCATTCTTCCCTGCGAGACGCGCTTTTGGAGAATCCCTTGCGAGTATGCTTTGCCTTTCTCGGCGTATTTCATTTCGCGGTCAAGCAGGACGACTTCCATTCCAGCCATAGCGGCGACGTGCGCGATGCCGCCGCCCATCATTCCGGCGCCGAGTATGCCGAGTTTTGCCACTTTCGTCCGGTCATAACCCTTCGGCCTTCGCGCGAGTTTATCGGCAGCGCCTTTGTTGACGAAAACGGTTCGGATCATATTTCGGGCGACGGGGTCGAGAAGGAGCGAGACGAAATAACGTCCCTCGATTTTCAGGCCCGTCTCGATTGGAACCTGAATGCCTTCGTAAACCGACGACATGATGGCGGCGGGCGCAGGATAATTGTGCCAGGTCTCTTTATTCATCAGCGCGGTTCCGACCATGAACGTCTCGACGAATCGCGGATCGAACTGCCCTGCCCCGCCCGGCACTTTGTAGCCCTTCTTGTCCCAGGGCTGCGCGGCCTTCGGCCAGCACAGGGATGGCCGGATCGATCAGCGGAA
>CAZPQE010000456.1:0-2676 GCA_964588615.1 uncultured Clostridia bacterium
CTCCTGTCAGCCAGGCAGGGTGTAGTTTTTTCTTGACATCCCCTTTCATAGAACTCGTAATCGACTCGCCGGTAGAACAGTTCTTCTTCATACCTCGGATTTCGCATGGTCTCCTCCATCAAAAGCGAAGGGTGAAGAGCTTCTGAAGTAAGAAGAGTGAAAGTAACACACTTGATTCAGCATAAGACTTTCACTCTTCATCCTTCACTCTTCACCCTTCAGAATCAATGCGCGTAGAACGCGACGTGAAATTGGCGCGCAGCATCATAGAGCGGATCGCCTTTTACATTGCGAAGGTTTAAGCTCCATCGCTTCGTCAGCGCGGCTTGCAGTCCGCCTTCTCTTCCCCACTCCCGAAAATCGCCGCCTTCTGAGTGGTGTGCGACGTGACAGGCTTTGTGTGTGGGATTCGTGAAAGTTCCGCCTTCTGATCGCCGTATGGGGTGATGCTGGTTTACAACATCACCCGGAAGGATTGCGCCAGAGCAAAGCCCGCAGGTCATATCTTGATCCCGCAGAGAAAAGGGCCGCGCTGAGGCTCAGGCTTGTGATAAACGCGCCCGTCGATCACGTTGAAGTTCTCGACATCGCCTTCCGTGAAATCGCCTTCAAGCTCCGCGCTCCATTCGTCGTAGCCGGTGAAGTCGGCTTCCATCAATTCGCGCTCGTGCTCGATGTGGATGTGCTCGGAAGAAACTATTTGACCGATCAGTGATTGAATGTCGGTCGGCGTCGTGGTAGTGTTCAAGGTGTTTTAGAACCCTTCTGACCTGCTCGTAACAGGTCGGGCATTTCAAGGCCGGGTGTTGCAAGCATCCGGCCTTTGAGTTTTGAGTGAAAGTTTCGTGTGCGTGCTGTCGGCAGTCAGGCTCAATGCCTTGATCTGCCTTGCGCTCGTCGCTACTTCGGCCCTCTGGCTTCTGCCCCCTTTCGCTTCGCGCTCATCGGCGTGGCTCGCTTCAATTGACTGCCTGCCGCCTTTGTCTTCAAGGAACGATCATTCAATGATGAAATCATACTGGGCACCGGATGATTTAGTCAAGAAAAAACTTCGGGGATCATTGCGATTTTTTCATGCAAACCTAACCTCAAAATCAGATGGCGGTAATGCGTGCTTAATGAAATCACTATGCCCCCCGGATGTTTTCGTTTGCTTTTTTCATACTGCGGGCATTAGAATTGCCCTTGAGCCGTACAGGGCAGGGTGATAACCTATCGCCCCGTATGGCAAAAAAAAGTGAGGTGAAGATGCTAACCGTAAGAGAGGCTGCAAGTAGAATCGGTGCGGCTGTTGATAGCGTTAGGATTTGGGCCAGCAAGGGCCGCTTCCCTGGTGCTCGGAAAGAAAGCTCGCCGATTGGCGATTACTGGCTTATACCTGAAACTGCGCTTGAAGGCTTCGCTATGGGCACGCCTGGGCGCCCGCCAAAAGCTGAGAAAGAGAAGGCGACAAAGAAACCGCGCAGGAAAGCGAGGAACCAATGAGCAGCGATGAAATCAAACTGATGCTTGAGCAGATAAAGATGATTCTTGAAAGGCTCGGTCATATCGAGACGGGCATAATCAATCTTGGCAGGCGTATGGAAGCTGCTGAAAACCGCCTTGACCGTCTTGAGAAGGCTTTCCGAGAGACAATACCGCTATGGGCCGAGGAGTTGCGCGAAGAGATAAGACAGGGATTTGAGCGGGTCAATGGAGAGATGAGACTGCTCAACAAAAAAATAGAAGTTGTCCACAATGACGTTCTGAGCATGCAGGCGGAGCAGGGCTTGCTTGAAAGCGATGTCGAAGACCTGAAAAAGAAAGTCTCTTGAGCATGATAACCGGGCTTCCACCATACCAGCCGCCGATAGAACAGGACTTGCGCTGCATCTGTGGGCGGCTCTATCTCGTCTCTTCGAACGGTGATAGAACAGAGCGGGCCGCGCGGATGAGAGCGGCCACGCTCGGCGCGCGGTTCATCGATGCGCGCGAGGTTCCCTTTTTGAATTGCGAGTGCGGAGTCTTTCTCGATTTCACCACTGAAGAGACGGCGCGGGTGATGTGATCGAGCGGCAGAAGCGTAATGGCGGCCTTTTGCCGACGGGAGGGAGCATGGCAGAAGTTCAATTCACATTCATCTGCGAAAAGAAATTCGATGATCTCGAAGGCGAGTCTTCGCTTGTAGGTTACTGCGATGGCTGCCAAAGGCGAGTTCTCAATCTTGACCTTCTCGACGAGGATCAGCAGCAAACGGTGCTAGCGACGGCAGCCAGCACCGAGGAAAAATCAAAGGTTCAAAATGAACCTTTGATCGACGATTCAGATATGCGTGGCCGCGACGATTCGTCTTCCTGCTTGCTCTGAGATACCGAAGCGGCCATTTATCGCTATTGAAGAAGCTGTGGTACTCCGTAGCTGATCTTTGAAATTATTGACAGGTAAGAGACAAGCTATTCCTGCCATGGAAAAGCCCAAACCTCTTACCCCGCAGTGCCGACGATGTGCGGCATCTGCCGACAACGTAAAATATCACAGCCGTTATTTTACCCGCGATGGCATCCCTACGGTCTTCCGATGCGGAGTTTGCTGCAAGACCTTCTGCGACCGATACGGCACCGCTTTCTATGACCTCAAGACCCCTGAAGAGAAAGTCACTCGCTCAGTCCATCAGGTTCTCGAAGGTCTGGGCTATGA
>CAZPQE010000456.1:2686-5543 GCA_964588615.1 uncultured Clostridia bacterium
CACTACGGTGCATCGCTGGGTTGAACGGGCTTTCGAGCAGGTTCAGCTTGCTGATCAGCAGCCCGTTCAAGACATCGAGACTGAGGTCATCGAAATGGATGAACTTCATTCATTTGCCGGAACTAAGCAACTCGCCCCTGAGACAGCAGATCAGCAGGAGGGCAAGCACTGAACCCACTGCTCAATGGCTCGTGAAAGCCGTCTTGTGATCGAAGTCGAAGTCGGCCCAGGAAC
The DNA here is from genome assembly GCA_964588615.1 of uncultured Clostridia bacterium. Lineage (GTDB taxonomy): Bacteria > Acidobacteriota > Blastocatellia > UBA7656 > UBA7656 > UBA7656. Next base: position 2,921 of record CAZPQE010000456.1, read on the forward strand.
GGAGGAAACGGCTAAAACACTGGTAGAAAACACTGCTCAACGGTTAGCCCCCGGCAGTTGGCCGCTGTGGTGCTCCGATGGATGGGAGCCTTATGTGGGGGCACTGTTAAGCGTCTTCCAAATAGTGATTCACTACCTGCGGAGCAGACGCCGTGGTCGGCCACGAAATCCAAAACCTGTAGCTCATCCCAACTTGCCCTATGGTCAGGTGGTCAAGCAACGCAGCGGGCGAAGGCTGATCTCGATAACCAAGCGAGTCATCTATGGAGTGGCAGAGTTAGTGCCGATGGAAAAGATTTCAACCTCGTTGCTTGAACGTATCAACGGGACGCTGAGGTTGCGCGTCTCACCAATGAGGCGCAAGACCAGAGCGTTTGCCAAATGCCGAGACACGATCAATATACATGTGCAGTTGTTCAAGAGTTACTACAACCTGTGTCTTGGGCACTCAAGCCTGAAGGTACAGACCCCGGCGCAAGCAGCCGGGCTGGTGGATCATCAATGGAGCGTGCGAGAGTTGCTGACTTTCGGCGCTTCTCATATTCCAAAGATCATGTAGGGAGTACCCTTTGTGACATAAGCAAGCAATTCACGCCTGATTGTTTCATTCATCCACACTGAGCGATCCATGTCCGTTTTGGTCTGGGTCACTCGAATTTCATCGTGGTGAAATTCGAGACAGCTTTTCCTGAGCTTGAGAATCACGCCCTGTCGCATGCCGATGTGGAGCGCCAGAAACACTATCAATCTGAGACCGCGTGATCTATCAACACTGTTGCCTGAGCCGGCCTTAGCGCACGAGTTTTTTTCAACTTCAAACGCGCCCTTGGATTGCCGATCGAGGCTGTCGTCGAGACCGGGGCTAAAGAGGTCAGCGCACTCAGCGTGGCAAGCTGCTAGTTCTTCGGCTGGAAGTTGCACATTACGCGGGGCGAGATTGCCGGTCGGTTTGAGTTTGCAAGGTAGAGTCCTGAGAGTTTGACTCGATGGCAATTTCTGCGCTTTCTTCCCTAAGCCATTAGCTCCTGGAAGATTATCAAAGATCAAAGTCTGGTCGTAGCACTAAGCCGCTGACACTCTGGAGGCGCGCGAGCGGATCAGGTTCAGAACATCGCTGCCTAAAAACGGTTTGAACAGGACTGGGAAATCCCGCTCGCGGCAGATGAGTTCCTCGTCGGGATTGAGGTTGCCGCCAGTCATTATTATCACCCGCGTCTGAGGAACTTGTCGCTGGAACAGCAAACCGAGCCTTACGCCGTCGTCGTCTCCGAGCATGTAGTCGAGCAAAACCACGTCGGGTTGCTGAAGGCTGAAAATCTCGCGGGCCTGTCGCGCTGACTGAGCCGTCAGCAGAGTCCAGCCCTCCTGCGCAAGTAGTCTTTCCAAAAACAGTAGCAGGTCTCGATTGTCATCGACTATAAGGACAGTAGGTTTTTGAGACGCGATTGCCGCTTTCTCTCCTCCGACGGCGTGAATGACCAGGCTCTCCTGATCGTCGCTCAGATCTATCCGCACTCGCGCGCCCGGCTCTATCTGCCCGGTTGCCACAAGCGTCGCCAGAGGTTGAGTCACCTGACGGTGAAGAGTGCGCTTGAGTTCTCTCGCGCCGTACTCTTCGCTGGCTCCCTTGCTCAACAGAAACCTTCGGCTTTCGGGAGGAACATCGAGCGCGAAGCATCGCCCGCCGAGGCGGGTGTTGACGTGATGCTGAAGCTCATCGATGTGCTGGTCGAGAATGGTCGAAAGCGCTTCCTCATCCAACGGCTGATAGGTCACTACGGCATCGATTCGATTGACGAATTCGGGAGAGAATCGTTTCCTCACCGCTCCGAGGGCGATGTTCTCCAGCTTGCTTGCCAGATCGTCGCGCCTCCTCGACACTCCGGCCTGAAATCCGAAGTCGGGCCTTATCTCCTTCATCATCTCTCTCGCGCCGAGGTTGGAGGTGAAAAAGATCAGGCTCTTTTCGAAATTGACCGAGGTGTTGTCGCCCAGTCTGAGAATTGCCTTGTCGAGAATTCCCAGCAGCAGCCGGGTCATCGATGGAGCGGCTTTTTCTATCTCGTCAAACAGGACTATCGACAGATCGCACTCTCTGGTCGTGATCGCGCTCAATGCCTGCTGGGTAAGCATGGGCGGAGTTTCGCGATGTCCCAGGTAGCCGGGAGGCGAGCCGATGAGCTTGGCCACCTCGTGCTCCATCTGAAATTCGCCGCAGTCTACTTTGAGAATGTTCTTGATGCTTCCATGAAGCACCTCGGCTATGGCTTCGACCGTGCGGGTCTTGCCGGTTCCGGTCGGGCCGAGCAGGAGGAAGACTCCTGCGGGACGGCCTTCGGGAGCAAGCCCCGCCTGGCACATGTGAATGAATGGCACTATGCAACTTGTGGCCGCCGACTGTCCCACGACTTTCTGCGACAGGAGGGCGACGAGGTCTTTCGAGGATGCGGAGGCGAGGTCTCCTGCAAGGGGCGATTCATTCATGTCGTTCATTGGATATGAACCTCCTTGATCTTTACAACCAGCGCGGCCTGTCCGGGGCAAGGTCAGCCGCAGAATTCCAGGGGCGGGGAAAGCCCTCGAATCAGTTCTTGCGTTGTTCCCAGTATACCAGCATCGCGGT
>CAZPQE010000457.1:0-5530 GCA_964588615.1 uncultured Clostridia bacterium
GAGCGCAAATGGCTGACAACTGACAACTGACAAAGTTATGAACATAATTCGCATGCTTCGCAATCACGCTTCGATACGGCCCGATGCTTCGGCCATAATCGATGAGAGGAACCATCGGAGGCTCACTTTTCTCGAACTGGAATTTGCGTCGAGCCGCGCCGCCTCGCTGCTTTTCGAGTCGGGGATCAGGGCGGGCGACAGGGCGCTGATTTTCTGCCCGATGTCAGCAGAGCTTTACGTGATACTCTCGGCGCTCTTTCGCCTCGGAGCGGTGGCTGTATTCCTCGACCCTTCAGCCGGAAGAGAACATATCGAGCAGTGCTGCTCTCTGATGAAGCCTTCGGCATTGATTGCAACCGCGAAAGCGCATCTGCTCAGGCTGATCTCTCCGGCCTTGAGGCGCATACCAGTGAAGTTTTCCGTCGGCCCTCGACTGCCTGGCGCGATCAACTGGTCACGCGCAGAAAAGATGAGGTTTTATGCCGACATTCATTCCTGCGAGGCGGACGCTCCCGCGCTCATCACTTTCACGAGCGGCAGCACCGCAAGGCCGAAAGCAGCGGTCAGAACGCATGGCTTTCTCCTAGCCCAGCATCGTGTATTGGAGCGAACCCTGCGGATGGCGGCGGGCGAAATCAATCTGGCCACGCTTCCTGTATTCGCGCTGGCCAATCTCGCTTCGGGAGCGACCAGTCTGATTCCGAATGCCGATCTCAGATTTCCGGGGCGAATCGATGCGGCGCCAGTGTTGGCGCATATCGTCAGGCATCGCCCTCAGAGCGCAGCCGCTTCGCCCGCTTTTTTCGAGCGTTTGCTCGATCTTTGCGAGATGACGGGAGAGAAGCTGTCGAGTTTGAGAAAAGTTTTCACTGGCGGAGCGCCCGTCTTTCCGCGACTTCTCCAGCGGCTTGCGCGCGCGGCCCCTCAGGCCGAGATAGTCGCCGTCTACGGTTCTACGGAAGCCGAGCCGATAGCCGAGCTTTCTTACAGCGATGTTTCAGAGCAGGATTGGAGCGCGCAGATGAGCGGGCGCGGATTGCTGGCAGGGCGCGCAGTCGCTGAGATAGATTTGCGCATAGCGCGATTCGACTCTGCGACCTTCGAGAGCCTGCCGCCGGGCGAGGTGGGCGAGATATTGGTCAGCGGCGAGCACGTTTTGAAAGGCTACCTCGACGGAGAGGGAGACGCAGAGACGAAGGTTCGACTCAAGGGCCGGGTGTGGCATCGGACGGGCGATGCGGGCTATCTCGATTATGGCGGAAGACTGTGGCTGATGGGCCGCTCAGGGGCGCGGATAGAAGACAGCAGAGGCGAGCTTTATCCGTTCGCCGTCGAATGCGCGGCGTCGGCGTTTTTAGCTGCGCGTCGCTCGGCGCTGGCTCTTCACCGGGGGCGTCGCGTCCTCTGCGTCGAAGTCGAGGAGATGAGCCGGGTCGAGCAGGCGGCCTTGAGAGAGAGTTTGTCCTGGGCCTCGCTCGATGAGATACGGCTTTACGCGCGGCTCCCCTTAGACAGGAGGCACAACGCCAAGATCGATTACACGGCCCTCGGTCGCCTGTTGAATCAAACCTCGTGAGACGCGGCTGAGTGATTACCCGCGTCTCAGGTATTTCCCCCTGCAATCTCAGGTATCCTCCCGATTGTTGAGAAATCCACTTCATCGTACCCTGATAGCGGCCTGAAAGGCTCAGGCCCGAAGGCCGCGTTCGCAAAGGAGCATTATGCAGACTATTCGAGTGTTGCTTGTCGATGACAGCCGGGACTTCATCGACGCCATTGACAGGTTTCTGGCCGAAGTGGGAGGAGTCGAGGTCATCGGAAAAGAGTATTCAGGAAGCGAGGCGCTCAACCTCGCAGACCACCTGCGCCCCGATCTGGTGCTGATGGATATTTCGATGCCGGAGATGAACGGGTTGCAGGCGACCACGCGCATCAAAACCCGCTTCGATCCGCCGCAGGTGATAATGCTGACGCTGCACGACTCGCCGCAGTATCGCGAGGCGGCTCAACAGGCCGGGGCCGACGGGTTCGTCACCAAATCGGAAATCGCGGAGTTGCTGCCTGCCATCGGCGCGCTCTCTTTCGACAGAAGATGACAGGCGCATAAATTGAGAAGTTCCTGATGCGCGCCTGATCCCCTCAATGCCTGCGCTGCCGCATCGTTCAGCCCCGCAGACTTTGTTTGGCAGATCGAGCAGAGATTATGACTGACAAGCCTCTAATGATACTTTACGCCGAAGACAGTCCCATCGACCGCCTGCTTTTCGAAGAAGCGATGGGAGAAACCGATTTCGACTTCAACCTGCGCTTCGTCGCCGACGGCCAGGAGTTGATCGATTATCTTCAGCACAGCGGTCAGTACGCCGACCCTGCGTCTGCGCCGAAACCTGACCTGATACTGGCCGACATAAACCTGCCCCGCAAGAACGGAGATAAGGCGCTTATAGAGATCAAAGGCGATCCCCTGCTGAGGGCTATCCCGGTGATCATATTTTCTGCCCTCGAAGATGAGCGCGGCATTTATCGCCTCTACGATCTGGGAGCCATCTTGTTCATCCCCAAGCCTGAGAGCTTCGATTCCTTCGAGCCGATGGTCAGAGAGATAGGCGAGTACTGGACGAAGACCGCAAGGCTTCCGAGGCAGCGATTATGAAAAACAGACCGCTCAACATACTTTTGATAGAAGATGACGAAACCGATTATGTCATCACCCGCGAACTGCTGGATGAAATCGGAGAAGACCGGTTCCGTCTGGACTGGGTGTCGAGTTTTGACGCCGGCCTCGAAGCGATGAAGCGATGCGAGCATGATGTATGCCTGCTGGATTATTACCTGGGGGCGCGCAACGGAGTGGACCTTCTGCGCGAGGCCATTGAAGAGTGCCGACAGTCGCCGGTCATCCTTCTCACCAGGCAGGATCGTCCCGGCCTGGACGGAGAAGTTCTGCGGGCGGGAGCGTCGGACTACCTCGTCAAGGGGCGCATCGATGGGGCCACGCTGGATCGCTCCATCCGCTATGCCTGCGAGCGCAAACGCTCGGAAGACGCGCTGCGCGAAAGCGCAGAGCTTTATCACTTGATGTTCGACAGCAATCCCTTGCCCATGTGGGTCTACGACATCGATTTCTCGCCGTCAATATGGAAGCGCAAGGACGGCAAACCGATAACCGTGCGATTGACCGGTCAGGTGGTGCGCGACTCTGAAGGGAAGGTAGAGGGATTTGAAAGCATAGTCGAAAACGTCACCGAGCAACAGATGCTCGAAGAGCAGATTCGCCAGTCGCAGAAGATGGATGCAATCGGAAAACTGGCCGGAGGAGTGGCCCACGATTTCAACAACCTGCTGACGGTCATCAACGGTTATTCCGATCTGCTTACAGGCATGCTCATCAAGGGAGACCCGCGCCGTCAACTGGCCGAAGAGGTCAAAAAAGCGGGCATGCGCGCCGCTTCGCTCACCTCTCAACTGCTGGCCTTCAGCCGCAAACAGATATTGCAGCCTGTCTCGCTTGACCTCAACGTGGTCATCGCTGAAAGCCTCAAGATGCTCCGACGCCTGATCGGAGAAGACATAGAGGTGATTACCTCGCTGGGCTTCGATTTGGGATGCGTCAAAGCCGACCCGTCTCAGATCGAGCAGGTGATAGTCAACCTCGCAATCAACGCCCGCGACGCGATGCCCGAAGGCGGCAAGCTGGTGATCGAAACCTCCAACATCTATGATGAGGGGCAGGCAGACCGCCACGCGGAATTCCAGGCAGGCCAATACGTGATGATGTCGGTAGCCGACACCGGATGCGGCATGAATGAAGAAACGCTCGATCACATCTTCGAGCCGTTCTTCACCACCAAGTCGCAGGGAACGGGGCTGGGGCTTTCGACCGTCTACGGAATAGTCAAACAGAGCGGCGGCGTCATCACCGTCGAGAGCCAGGCAGGCGCAGGAACCATTTTCAGGATATACCTGCCGAGAATCGAGGAGGAGGTGCTATCGATTGATGAAGAAGGCGAGATGGCGACCGGACCTGGAGGGACAGAGACCGTTCTGCTCGTCGAAGACGAAGACATGGTGAGGAACCTTTTGCGCGAGGTGCTGCATGCGAACGGCTACAGGGTGATCGAAGCGGCCAATGGCGATCAGGCGATTGAGTTGTGCTGGCGACACGACGGGCCTCTCGATCTGCTGATAACCGATGTGATGATGCCGCAGATGAGCGGCCCTATGCTGGCCGACAGATTGAAAGCCCTGCAACCGGATATGAAGCTACTCTACATATCGGGTTACACCGACAGCGGCTCGCTTCCTGACCGGATGAGAGAAGAAGGCACAAGGACTTCCATCTCGCGGGGCGTATGTTCCGAGCGCGGCATTCGTTCTGCGAGCCTTTCGGCTACTGCCGCGGGGATGCGCCGCCCTCCGGCATGCACTGCGCGGATGGCACCGATCAGATCATCGCCCGCCATGTCTTTGAGGATGTAGGCCCGCGCGCCCGATTGCAGAGCGCGATAGATATCCTCGTCCCCGTCGTAGGTCGTGAGCACGATTATGCGGCTTTGCCGTTCATTTCCGGCATGCGCAAATCCATCAGCGCGACATCGGGGCGAAGCGAGCGAAACATCTCGACCGCCTGTCTTCCGTTTGCGGCTTCGGCAACGACTTTCATGTCGGGCTCGGCGCTGATGACCGTCGCAAGCCCCGCGCGAACGACGAAGTGATCGTCAGCGATGAGAACGCGAATTGGATTATCTTTGGTCATTGTGAAAGCCGAGCGGTTATTTTAACACTGAAGCTCAGAATGTGAACGGGCAGACGCATTCGACTATCTTGTCTGGTGGAGGATCGACTCCAGAAAATCTCCCTTTTCGATTTATGCACACTCTTCAGTTAATCGCAGATGCGCAGAATGCAGGCGCGTAAATTGTAAAGTCCCGGCATCCGACCGGCAAGACGGCCCGCCGCAATCGGCTTTCACCTGACGCATAAGGACTGCGGCAGGCCGGCGTCGGCCTTATGGTTTTCAACACTTGCCCTGCGGCATTCGACTTGCCCTCTCTCAGCGCGCAATCAACCACATCAAAAATTCGGAGGCGCTTCATGACATCCCCCTTGAGTACCCGCCTGTTTCTGTTGATTGCGTGGTCACTGGCGACGACAGCGGCTATCGTGATGCCGCCTGTCGCCGCTGAGGACGGGCAAGAACTGGCCCTGCTGGCCCGCGCAATCCTGGCCGCCCGCTGCCATCAGTGTCACGGTCAGGGCGGCGCGGCAAAGAAGAATGTCTTCGTCCTCGACCGCGCTCGCCTTCTTTCTTCAAAAGTCGTCATCCCCGGCGATGAAAATTCACTGCTCCTGAAAATGATCGAACGGGGCGCGATGCCTCCCACAGGTGAGCAGCTTTCAGCGGAAGAAAAATCCGCACTGAGGAGATGGATTCTCTCAGGCGCGCGCGACTGGGGCAGCCCCGCCCGGCGCGCGTGCTACCCCGGCCAGGAGCCCGCCGCCGGACCGGCTGCCCCGGTTCCGGGCGGTC
>CAZPQE010000458.1:0-5504 GCA_964588615.1 uncultured Clostridia bacterium
CGAAGATTTTCTCGGCACGCCTGAGGATAACTTCATCGCCGAACTGAGCCTCTATCCGGGCAAGGTGCGCAACTTCGGCGAAACCGCCGTCCGCCTCAATCGCGGGGGCGAGATGACCGCCGACCGCGATATGTTCACCAAGCACTACAACCCGGCTCTGACCATTGCCGGGATCGCCCGCTTCATGGTCGAAAAACAATCTCCCGCGCCCGATGTGCTCGTCGTCGGGCTTCCGGTCAATTTCTTTCAGAGCCAGAAACAACTCCTCATCGATAAGCTCACTGGCGCGCATTCGGTGAAGCTCTACAACATCAACGGCAAACTGCGCCAGACGGTCGAATTCAAGCTCGAACAGATACTCGCCCTCCCGCAGGGGTACGGCTCCTATCTCAGCTACGCGCTCGACCGCGACGGGGTGAAGATCGATGAGCGAATAGTTCCGACTGCCGTAATCGATGGCGGAGAAAAAACCATCGACATCGTTGCAGCCGATGGCCGCTACATCAACACCTATTCCAAATCGATCCCGTCATCGCTCGATGCCGTTTACCACGACCTCCAGCGCGAGATCGATGCTCGTTACGACGATTACCTTGAGCGCAGCACCATAGAATCCTACATCCGCAGCAAGACGCCCTACATCACTCCGACCGGCGAATCCGTCGACCTCGAAACGGTGCGCAAACAGGTCATGGAAAAACATCTGCCTCAGATAATCGAGCGGATTCAGATGACCGTCCGCCCCATGCGGCCTCAGAAGGTGCTCGTTGCGGGAGGATCGGGCGATATGCTCTATGACGGGATCAAGGAAGTTTTCCCGTCGGCAGAAAAAGTCGAATCGATGATCTTCTCAAACGCGGTGGGATATTACCGATACGGATTGCTGCGACTGGCTAACGGAGATGCGTAGAGCGCAAGGACGGAAGTCACGGTTGAGGTTTACAGGCGGGGGATCGCGCTGATTGATTCGAGAGCCTCGCGGGCCTGCTCGAATTCCACTCTCAGCCGGGGCAGGAGTTCGTAAACGCCCTCCATAGTCTGATCGCGCCCTTTCCCTTCCAGTTCGGCGCAGATCACTGCGACGCGCCTGGCTCCCAGGCTGACGCAGCTTTCCTTGAGCGAGTGAGCCGCCCGCTTGAGCGCGTCGAAGTCCTTCTGAGCCGCTGCGCGACGCACTGCCGACAGTTGACCGGGAGAGTCTTCCAGAAACATCCCTATCAACTCCGCCAGCAGGCCCGAATCCTCCTCTTCCTCGCGCATCTGGTCGAGGACATCATAATCAATCACGCTCGTTTCAGTTTCCGCTGAACATTTAGTTCGGAAGGAACCGCGATTTCACGCCTGTTTGCCAGGTCGTAGCTTTTGCTCAGAACCACGTTTCCGCCTGTATCTATGAGCATGACCAGGCCGATGCGGATTCTGATGAATGCATCGTCGGGAAATTCCGAGCGGGTATAGCCGGGGTTGCCCCCGCTCATGAAGGAATAGGTCTGATCCCAGAGCGCGTAGTCGCTCGTCGTGTTCTCAAGCGATGAGAGGTGGTCATCGAGCGAACTGAGCGCGCGCTGGACGTTTTGCCGGGCGAGGTTTTCTTCGAGGACGATGAAACTGTTGAGCATCACTGTGCGCGATGCTACTGACAGGACGACGAGAAGGGCGATGACGGTCGCCGAGACCTTCAACAGTGTTTTCTTCCATAACGTCATACTCCTCCGTCGCTGCGATGCTTCAGATCAGCAGTCTGAGAACCTGGCTTGCGCTATGGAATTCGCGCTCCACTCTGGCTAGCATCTCCTGGCTTCCCTCCATCGATCCGCCGCGACCGAGTCGCTCCATATCGAGGCAGGCGGCGACAAGTCGTCGAGCGCCGAGGCTGGCGCTGCTTCCCTTGAGGGTGTGCGCGGCCCGCTCCATCTGATGCGGGTCTGCCGCGAGGATGGCTTCTCTGAGGGCGGTGATGTAGCCGGGAGCATCGTCTATGTAGATTTCGACGAGCTCTCTGAGGATATCGCTCGCTCCATCCTCCAACTCGCGCAGCGCGTCGAGCGCGGTTTGATCGATTACATCATCATCGATTTGGCTTTCGCTCGACCGGATGGGAGGAGCGACCTCCGGCGCGTCGGTTTTCGACCATCGAGCGATGGCGGCTTCGAGGGCCTCGATCTTCACAGGCTTGGTCAGATAGTCGTCCATTCCCGCTTCGAGGCATTTCTCGCGATCTCCCATCATGGCGTTGGCGGTCACTGCGATTATGGGAGTGTGGCGCATCTCACCTTCAGAACGGCGAATTTCTCGCGTGGCCTCATATCCGTCCATCACCGGCATCTGGCAATCCATCAGCACGAAGTCATAGCGAGTGGTGGCAATCCTGCCGACCGCCTCAAGCCCGTTGGAGGCCACTTCCGCCTCATATCCGCGCTTTTCGAGCATCTGGACTATGACCTTCTGATTGACCAGATTGTCTTCTACCACCAGCACGCGAGCTTTATAAAAGGGGCGGGCATCGTTTTCGGCGAAGTGAAAAACCGGTATGTCCGCTGTTGCTCTTTCCTGTCTCAGAACGCTCCTGTCGCAATGTTCCATAGTACTTCCCATGATTTTCACCCTGCATGCGCTGACCATTGCCCTATAGGGCGATGGCTCCTGAATTGATGGGGGCACGAACGCCTTGTATCTTCGCGCCGGCTCGCTGCTTCGACCTCAAGCCTCGATAACGGTTTCGAGTGTCTCTGCGCTTCGAGGCTCGATAGCCTGCATACCGGGAGCGGCGCATTTTTCGAGAGCGGCTATCAACTCGCCGACCCTGACCGGTTTGCTGATGTAATCATCCAGGCCTGCCTTCTCCCTGTCTCCCTGTATGGCATTGGCCGTCGTTGCGATGATGCGAGGACGCTGGCTCCTCGGCCACTGGCTGCAAATGCGGCGCGCAGCCTCAAGGTGGTTGGCGATGACAGCGACGCGATAGCCGAGCTTTTCGAGCAGGCGAAGCGCGACTTTCTGATTGGCCGCGTTTTCTTCGGCCAGCAGCACACGCAACGGCAGCAGGTCTGCCAGACGCGGCAGTCTTCGCCTATGAATACAGGCATGACGAGCCGGGCCGTCGGATGGAGGCTCACCTTTCTTGAAGTCCATATTCGCTCATCGGCCTCGCGGCGCGAAATCATCAGCCCCTCGAATCTCTTTTCGAGCGCGGGGCTTCGAGCTTCGAGCATATGGTGGTAAGAGAGCGCGCTCAGACAAAGCGGGACTTCTTCTATGGCTCCGCTGCTGTGGGCCAGCGCCAGGAGTTGATGGCCGAGAGCTTCTTCATCGGCCTGGGCAAGGAGTTCGCCGAGCAGTTTTTCGGGCAGCCAGGCCCACGCGGTCCATCTCGACCGCGCGCCGGAATCAGGCGTGCAAAACAGGGTGGGACCGCTCAGGTGACACGGCTCATTTTGATCGAATCGAACTTGAGGAAGCCGGTCTGCGTGTGCCAGCAGAATCGGCTTGCTGTTTGTCTCCAGGCTCTTGAGTAATCGATACGGGTGAGCGGCGTCGCGAGCGAGATGGAACCGGAACTGACTGCCCCAGCGCGTGCCATCTCCGAGAAGTTCTTCGAACCTCTCAGGCAGATGACTCAACACAAAATCGAAACTTGTGAATCCACGGTCGACCAGATAATCGACCACATGCTGAACGAACGCACGGTCGATGAGCGGAAGGAGAGGCGCGAGCCTCTGTTCCGTCATTGACTCGATGTCAGTCGCCTGGCCTGCGGCTATGATGATAGCCCTCATAAGTTCTTCCCGCTGATTTCATCCTCAGACGCTTTCCTGCGTCTCTCCTTCATCACGCGAAACAGGAACAGCGCGTTGCCTACGAAATACCTCTTCCACATCCTTATTTCTTTCTCAAAACCGCAGCTTCAAAATCAATCCGCCGCTCCCGTCTCGGTATCGTCGATAAAGCTCCTGGGCCAGAGTCATTCGGCAGGTCATGTCTTTCATGAGTTGTCGAGCCTCTCCTGCGACTACGAATCAGACATCCCGGCACACCTTCCGGAGCGCGTTCTAAGAATCTTGCTACAGCCGGGAAGGAGCGCAACTGATGTGCCGATTGTCGAATCCAGTTGCGGTCAGGTGAAGTGATTGCAGAAACAGGACTTTGATGGATGAATGCCAGGCTGACGCTATGAACCAGAGGCAATCTGCGCCAGCAGACCCGATACAGTGTGGAGCAAAGGGCCAGTCTCACAAGCTGAATGGGGCCGTTATATCCTGGGAATACTGCCAGAATTTCAGGCTTAATCCTTGTCCTTCGACAGCCACCGCGCCCGCATATTCTTGCGCCGGGCGGAGGTTGAAGAGCGAGTAGCGCGAGACGGCCTGCGGGTCGCTGAGGTCAGAAAGCAGGCGGGCAGGCTCATCGAGCGAGACGGCGAAGTTTTCCAGACCGTGAGAAACTCCCGTCCCCCGGACTTTGATGTATGCCTCCTTGCGAGTCCAGCAGTTGAAGAATGCCTCTGTTCGAGCGCAGTCGGGGAAGGATTTCAGGCTGATCACTTCGCGGGGCGAAAAGAATCGCTCAGCGATATCGAGGCTGGCGAAATCCGCGCGAATGTGTTCTATGTCTATGCCTATCTCTTTGTCGAGAGCGACTCCGTAAAGCGCGAGCCGGTGAGAATGCGAAAGGTTGAATCGCAATCGGGTCGATTCGATGAACGGCTTTTGGTGCTCGCCGTATTCAAAGCGCAGTCTGCGAGGATCGGAGTGAAGGTAGCGGGCGAGAATATTTCTCAAAGTCGAGCGAGCGACGATAAAGCGGTCGCGGTCTTTTTGAAAGCGGAATCGCGCAGCCCTTTGGCGCTCGTCGTCAGAGAGAATCTCACAAAGGCTTTCGGTCGCTTCCGCGCCTGGATCGAGCGCGGCCAGCCAGACATGCACATGGTTGGCGTCGAGCGAAAGCTCACAGGGCGGCGGATGCCATAAGAAATCATCGACGGAGGCGCCGGTTTTCATAGCGGACAGATATTACAGCATCGTGGCCTGAGATTTCATCATCGGCAGCGGGCAACAGATCGATTGTCGAGTGTCGAGTATGTATCCTGAACTCGGCGCATCTTTGGGTTTAGGTTACGGCAGGCGAGGGAGTCGCATCCCCCGCCTTCGATTCAAAACCGTGCGTGAAAGTTTCCCTTCACACGGCTCCTCGCCTGTCTGGCGATTGTCACGCGCACCTCCGGCTATCGTCCACCGTCTTTTCATCGTGGCAATGTCCGTGAAGACATCGCCACGATGAGAGGCTCAGTAGATGCGCTTTTGGAGCTTGAACACTCTCGGCTGAATCTTCTTCCAGTTGATTGTGTTCCATCCATACATCGGTTGAGAAACAACCGTTTCCATAGCTTATAAACTCCTGCTCACTCCTCTACCATCCAGACAAGCGTACTCATGTCAGCATATCCTCTGGTTTTCCCAAAGGCGTTGGCTTCTTGATTAATCCCACCGCTGTGCAGTATGCGGTTG
>CAZPQE010000459.1:0-5494 GCA_964588615.1 uncultured Clostridia bacterium
TGATGGCAAACATCTGGTGGTGGCTTGCGAGGATCAAGGTCTGCGGATTTGGGAACTGCCGACAGGTCGCTTGATTGGCTCACTGGAAGGACTGACGGCGACGGCTCTGGCCTTCACGACGGATGGCAAACTGCTGGCGGCGAGCGCGCCCGGTGTCATCAAACTATGGGAGATGGCAGAAGGTCGCCTGATCGCCACGATAGAAGAACGACGCGACGGTTATGGAAACACCGAAACGAAGCCGGTCTTCTCGTCCGACAACAAGCGATTGTTATCGATGGCAACAAACGGCGGCATCCGCATCTGGTCATCGCCCGAATGCCGACTGCAAGCCACGATAGAGACGCAGCTATCGAACATCAAAGCTGCGGCCCTTTCGCCCAATGGCAAAACGCTTGCAACGGGCGATTATTCCGGCGTCATCACGCTCTGGAATTTGGACAAACCGGGCTTTCGCACATATCTGTTCGACGCCGCCGCCAATACGCCTGAGATCAAAGGCATCACTTACAATGTCTACGATCAGGTGACGGGGCAGACGATCACTTACACGCTTCCGTGCGGCTCGCCGATTCCTCCGGGCGCGGTCTGCGTGTGTAACTGCGTTCCGGGAACCGAGAGAGCTTCGACTCCGCCTCCCGCTCCGTCGCCTCGTCGCAGCACCGGAGGAGGTCGCAGCACCGGAGGTCGAAGCGGCGGCACTTACTGCACCTGCAACAAAATCTGCACCTGCATCCCTGTGCCTTCGGATCGCAATGTCAAAGACGAATTCGAAACCGTAGACCCTGTGTCGATCCTGCAACGATTGTCAGAGCTTTCGATACAGAAGTGGAATTACAAGTGGGATGATGCGGCGATTCGTCACATAGGGCCGATGGCCCAGGATTTCGCTGCGGCTTTCGATGTGGGAGAAGATGACAAACACATTCACCCGGTCGATGCGCAGGGCGTAGCATTGGCAGCGATTCAAGGGCTGTATAGAATGACGCAGGAGAAGCAGATGCAAATCGAGAGATTGCAGTCTCAGTTATGCGCGCAGCAAAAAGAAAACGACGCTCTCAGACTGAGAGTCGAAGCATTGGAGAGACGGTTGAGGTAGAACAGGCTGGCAGCCTGTTCATGGTTTGAAGACCAATAGCATCAAGTCGGTGTGAATCTCAATGGGATTCGCTAATGATTTTGGAGTGCTGCAACTTGTTGCAGCTTTTCTTTCAGGGTAGTGATGAAAAAGGAATGCTACGGTTAAGCCTTACCAATGAATGCGAACAAGGAACGCAAGCGTCTCGCTTGCTGGTGCAGTAGCAAGCGAGACGCTTGCGTTCCTTGTGCCAGCCTTACCTTTTCATCACTACCTCTTTCAGGTCAAAAGCGGTGACCGTGCAGCCGCACTCCAAAGAAGGCATGTAAATTTGACAATCAGCAGGCTCCAAGCCTGCTCTGCATTTTCGGAGGATTACTGATGATTCGAAGGCTTGCAGCCGCTCTCCTTTTCACACTTTGTTTTTTCACCGCTTCAATCCAGGCTCAACAGCTTGATCGAATAGTGGGGCGATGGAATATGACCGTCACGACCGCCGACGGCGTGAGTTATCCTTCGTGGTTCGAGATCACCCGCGAAGGCGATAAACTCGCGGGCCGATTCGTCGGGCGAACCGGCAGCCAGAGGCCGCTCAAATCGGTCTCTTTTACGGACGGCAAGCTCACGCTCACCCTTCCCATTCAGTATGAAGCCAGATCGACCGACCTCGTATTCACGGGCCGCTTCAATGGCAGAAATCTCGAAGGTGAAACTACGGATGCGGCAGGCAAGCCGATGAAGTGGATTGCGAGCCGCGCTCCCGCGCTTGCTCGTCGGGCGGCTCCTCGATGGATGAAACCCATAACGCTTTTCAATGGAGAAGACCTCGCGGGCTGGCGTCTGCGCGATCCGAAATCCGCTGCCGCGTGGAAGGTCGTCAACGGCGAACTCACTAACGATCCACACTCAACAGACATTATCACTGAGGGCAAATTCAAAGACTTCAAGCTTCACATCGAATTCCGTATGGAGGAAAAAAGCAACAGCGGCATCTATGCTCGCGGGCGCTACGAGGTGCAGGTGCAGGATGATTTCGGCAAGCCGCCTGACAGCCGCGGCTGCGGGGGGATTTACGGATTCATCGCCCCGACGAAAAATACGGTGAAGAAAGCGGGCGAATGGCAGAGCTTCGACATAACTCTGATCGGTCGGCGGATAACCGTCGCCCTCAACGGCGAGACGATAATCGATCGGGCCGAGATACCGGGCATAACGGGCGGCGCGCTCGACAGCGACGAAGCCACGCCGGGGCCTGTCATGTTGCAGGGCGATCACGGGAAAATATACTACCGAAACATCACGTTGACTCCGGCACGATAGCGGAGGGGCGGGTACGTAGAACCGAACTGTTTTGGGGGCGATAAATTGTTCGACAGGAATGAAGAAGCTGTCTGCGCGCGCATCGACCAGTTGGCCGATGAGATGATCGCTTTTCTTCAATCCCTCGTCCGCATTCCCACCGTCAATCCTCCGGGGCAGTTTTATCGCGATTGCGCCCGCTTCATCAGCCGCACGCTGACTGGCCTCGGCTACGAAGTCCAACTCATCGAAGCTGAAGGCCGGCCTGAGCACACAAACGCTCACCCCCGCGTCAACGTCATCGGAAGAATCCAGAACAAGCGACCCCTGATTCATTTCAACGGCCACATCGATGTGGTCCCTCCCGGCGCGGGCTGGACTCTAGACCCGTTCGCCGCCGTGATTAAAGACGGACGCATCTACGGACGCGGAGTTACAGACCAGAAAGCGGGCATAGCCGCTTCCCTTTTCGCAATAGAAGCTATTCGAAGAGAAGGCATCCCTTTCGATGCCTCGATAGTTCAGAGCGCGACCGTCGATGAAGAGGGCGGCGGATTCGCCGGCGTCGCTTATCTCGCAGAGCGGGGGCTGATCTCGCGCGACGCGACCGATTACGTCATCATCACCGAGCCGCTCGATTATGATCGCATCTGTCTCGGCCATCGTGGAGTCTACTGGTTCGAAGTCGAAACGCGCGGGCGCATCGCTCACGGCAGCATGCCTTTTCTCGGCGTCAACGCAATCGATTCGATGTCCCGTTTTATCGGTATGATCCAATCCACTCTCAGGCCGCAGCTTGACCTTCGCATCACTGCGATGCCCGTCGAACCTGTTCAGGCGCGGCGGGCCACTATCAACATCAACTCAATATCAGGAGGGCAATCTCCTGATATTTTGCAGACCCCCTGCGTAGCCGATAGCTGCCGGGCGATCTTTGATCGAAGGTTCCTCATCGAGGAAGACATCAGCGAAGTGCGCGAGGAGATAGTTCGCCTTCTCGATGAATTGAAAAGCTCGGACGCCAGTTTCGATTACGAGTTGAAAGACCTGATGCTCGTTTACCCAACGATGACCGATCCTCGATCAGAGATCGTCACCGCGACCGCGAGAGCAATCTCAGACCTGCTCGGGATGAGACCTCAACTCATCGCCAGCCCCGGAACCTATGACCAGAAACACTTCGCCCGAATCGCCGCCATAGAACAATGCATTGCCTACGGGCCAGGGATTCTTTCATTGGCTCATCAGCCTGATGAGTATTGCCGCATCGATCATCTCATAGCTTCGTGCAAAGTCATGGCCCTGACCGCGATGCGACTGGCACGTTCTCAAGTGGAGGAGATGTGAAACGACGGGAGTTCGCGCAATCGGCGGCCATTTCACTTGGCGGCGCGATGTTTCAGGATATGAAAAAGAAATCGAAGGAAGCGCCGCTTGCGAGCGGAGCCATCACCGATGTCGCAGGGATAAAAGTAGGACATCACACGCTCGAACAGAGGCCGACTGGGTGTACGGTTGTGCTTTGCGAAGACGGAGCGATAGCAGGCGTGGATGTGCGCGGGGCCGCGCCCGGCACGCGCGAAACCGATCTTCTCGATCCCATCAACACAGTCGAGCAGGCGCATGCAATCGCGCTTGCGGGAGGGAGCGCCTTCGGACTCGACACCGCCACAGGCGTGATGCGCTACCTCGAAGAAAAGAACATAGGGTTCAATGTCGGAGTCGCGCGAGTACCAATCGTGCCTGCCGCTATATTGTTCGACCTCTCGGTTGGCGATCCGAAAATTCGGCCCGATGCGCAGTCAGGGTACCTCGCCTGCAAAGCGGCTTCGACTTCGCCGCCTGCCCAAGGAAGCATTGGCGCGGGCGCGGGCGCGACCATCGGAAAACTCTTCGGCATGAGTCGAGCTATGAAAGGCGGCATAGGCACGGCTTCGATCAAAGCGGGAGGATTTACGGTCGGAGCGCTCATAGCCGTCAATTCGGTCGGAGACATCTACGACCCGCGAACCGGCGCGCTCGTCGCCGGCGCTCGCACTGAGGATGGAAAAAAACTGCTCAACTCCATGCAGACGATTCTCAACGGCCAACTTCCCGCAAGCCTGCAAGCCGGAGCCTCGACGACCATCGGAGCAGTCGCAACCGACGCGATATTGACCAAAGCTCAGGCCAACAAGATCGCTCAGATGGCTCACGACGGGCTTGCAAGAGCCATCAACCCTGTGCATACGCCGCGCGACGGTGACACGCTGTTTGCGCTTGCGACGGGCAAAGCAGGCAAACAGGCGAATGTGCTGCTGATCGGCGCGCTTGCGGCTGAGGCCGTTTCAGCCGCCGTCCTGCGCGCCGTCCGCTCGGCGCACGGCCTTCCGGGACTTCCCTCGGCTTCCGAGTTGTGAGGCGAAGGTAGACTCCTGCCGCTGATGAGCGGCCCAGGAGTGACGAGGGGTTGAAGAATTCGCTCAAGCAAAGGAACACAACCATCCTTTCCGCCTTTACCGGTCAATCATTTCCTTCAACCTCGGCTCCAGGGCTTTTCTTATTTCAGCATCATCCATCACAAATTCGATAAGCGTCTTGAGGTAATTGATCGGGTCGCCGATAGTCAGCCATCGCCCGTCGCTTACAGGCTGCGCGGCTACTTTTCCGCCTCTGCTGATGTGCTGGCGGACAGCATCCGTGAGCCATAGCTCATTGGATTTTCCGAGCGGTATCTCGGACAGGATATCGATTATCGCGGTCGAGAGAAGAAAGCGACCGAACATGGCAAGGTTCGAGCGGGCCTCTTCGCGCGCGGGTTTTTCGACCACGTCCTCAAGCTCCTGCTCATCGCTTCCATCCTTGATCTGCGCGATGCCGTAGCGGATGACATCTTCCCAGGCGACTTCCTGCACTCCGACGACGAGCGCGCCTGTGCGATCATGCTTTTCGATCAACCGGCGTGAAAACGGCGTGGCGGATTTGATGATGTCGTCGCCATAGGAATAAATGAACCCTTCGCCTTCGGGTATGTGCGGGCGGGCGACCAGAAGCGGAGTTCCGTTGCCGTAGGGGCCGCGCTGAGGCTCGAAGATCAATTCGATATCTGAAAGCCGTTCGACGAATTCATCCAGCGCG
>CAZPQE010000460.1:0-5482 GCA_964588615.1 uncultured Clostridia bacterium
AAGAAGAGTGAAGAGTGAAAATTCCATTCGTGAGGTTTCACTCTTCACCCTTCACTCTTCACCCCTGTCATCTGTCACCTCATTGGTTATTCGCGGAAGAATTCCTGAATGTAGGGATCGGCTGCCTGCCAGAGTTCTTCATCCGTCCCGCTGAAAATAACCTTGCCGCTTTTGAGCATTATAAACTGGGTGTTGACCAGACAGAAATTGCCGCCCTCCTGCTGGATTTCCACTTCGCCGGTCTCGCTTATGGTGGCGAAGTTCGACGACAGCAGCTTGACATCGCCCAGGCGGTGAGTGACGAAGATGGAACTTACGCCTTCGAGGTCGCGCAGCTTGATGGCCAGTTCCAGAATAGTGCGCGCGGTTATGGGATCGAGCCCTGCGGTCGGCTCGTCGAAGAGGATGATCTTGGGATTGCCCGCCAGCGCGCGCGCTATTCCGACCCTGCGGCGCATGCCGCCCGATAGCTCGGCGGGCATCATGTACATCGCCTGTTCGAGATTGACGAAGCGGAGCAGGCGTTGAACTATTCCCTGAATTTCAGTTTCGGGCAGCCCTTTTTCAAACAAGCGATAGCCCACGTTTTCATAGACGGTGAGCGAGTCAAACAGCGCGCCGTCCTGAAACACCATCCCGATCTTCTGGCGAGGCTCGACCATATCGGATTCCGAATAATCGGTTATCTCTTCGCCATCGATGAATATCTGCCCTGAAGCTGGTTTGATGAGACCGAGCACGAGTTTGAGAATAGTCGATTTGCCCGTTCCAGACCCTCCCATCACGATCTTGGTCTCGCCCG
Source organism: uncultured Clostridia bacterium (assembly GCA_964588615.1). Taxonomy (GTDB): domain Bacteria; phylum Acidobacteriota; class Blastocatellia; order UBA7656; family UBA7656; genus UBA7656. The sequence goes on from CAZPQE010000460.1 coordinate 803, forward strand.
GATTGACGATGAAGCTCACGTCGTCGAGTATCACGCGATCATCATAAGCCATCGTGACGTTTCGAAATTCTATGGCGCTGTCAATTGCAGAGGTCATAAAGAATCAACTGAAAGAGAGAATCAGTTTTCCGAGGAAGAAATCGGAAACCAGTATGAGTATATCCGACATGACTACGGCCTGAGTCGTCGAGCGTCCCACGCCAACCGTCCCTCCCGAAGTGCGCAGTCCCGAACGGCAACTGACGGCGGCTATGATCAATCCGAAAACGGCAGGCTTTATCAGCCCGCCGATGATGTCATTGTAAGTGAGAGCGTCTTTTGCCGAGTTGATGTAGACCGAGCTTGCCACCTTCATCAACACGGTGGCCACCACCCATCCGCCTATGGTTCCCACCATGTCGGCCACCAGCGTGAGAGCAGGGGTCATGATGATGAGCGCGATCAGGCGCGGCCAGACGAGTTTCTTTACCGGGTCGGTTCCCAGCGCGCGCATCGCATCGACCTGTTCGGAGACGACCATAGAGCCGAGCTCGGCGGCGATGGCCGACCCCACGCGCCCGGCAAGCATAAGGGAAGCCAGCACCGGCCCCATCTCGCGCACAAGAGAAGTCATCACCAGAGTGCCGGTGACGCTGGTGGCTCCGAAGGTCTTGAGCGCGCTCGAAGTTTGAAGGGCGAGTATGGCTCCGGTGAAAAAACCGGTGAGGACGATGATGACCAGCGAACCAACGCCGATGCTGTCCATCTGGGTGACGATATCCTGAACGTAGTAAGGCTTAGACAGCGAGCGGCGGAAGGCTCGCCCTACCATCAGAGTAGCTTCCTGCAATTCATGGATGGCGTCGAAGAACAGATTCATCTCCCAATCTAAGAAATGGACAGCGATGTCGTTTCGCGTCTCAGACCCGGCGCGCTACCCGGCTGAGTGTGATTATGATGAAGGCTCAACAAAAGTCCGTCAAGGCGCAGAGAGTAAAACGAAACGCTGGCCGCTCGATGAGCAACTTCATCAGAAGGCGCGGGCGTTAGGATACGTGGTTACGTTTTACCTTTCGCGTTTCAGTCGGCTACAATCACATTCTTTGATTTCTGACCGGAGGACGACCTTCACATGCAAGTACTCGAACGCCTGCGCGCCCGCGCCGCTGCCGACCCGCGTCACATAGTCCTGCCCGAAGGCGAAGATTACCGCACGATAGAAGCCGCTTCGATGTGCGTCAATCAGCGCATCGCCCGCGTCACCCTCATTGGCCGCCAGGATGTCATAAGCGACAGGGCCGGGCAGCGAGGCATCGATCTTACGGGCGTTTCCATCCTCGACCATCGCCGCTCCACGGACCTTGAGCGGTACGCATCTCTCTATCACCAGGCCCGGCGCGCTAAGGGCGTGACCCCGGACGAAGCCCGTCGCCAGATGGAAGACCCTCTCTACTTCGGCAACATGATGGTGAGGGAAGGAGAAGCTGACGGCAGCGTGTCGGGCGCGACTCACACCACAGGCCATACGGTGAGCGCCGCTCTCCGCTGCATAGGCCCTGCGGCGGGGCTGAAAATCGTTTCCAGTTTTTTTCTGATGGTCGTTCCCCGCAGCGATTATGGCGAAAGCGGGGCGTTTATCTTCGCTGACTGCGGGGTGGTGATAGCTCCTACGGCTTCGGAGATGGCTGAAATCGCAATCGCCTCGGCTCAATCCACGAGGACGATGCTCGAAGTCGAGCCTCGCGTGGCGATGCTGTCGTTTTCAACCAAAGGGAGCGCGAGCCACCCGCTCGTCGACCGGGTTGTCGAAGCTACAAAAACGGCCCGCGAGCGCGCGCCTCATCTCCTCATCGATGGCGAGCTTCAGGCCGATGCCGCGCTCGTTCCTGTGATCGCTCAGAGCAAATCTCCCGGCGGTCAGGTCGCGGGCCGCGCAAACACGCTGATTTTCCCCAGCCTCGAATCCGGGAACATCGCCTACAAACTGGTCGAGCGGCTGGCCGGGGCTGCGGCCATCGGCCCGATACTTCAAGGGCTGGCCCGCCCGGCAAACGATCTGTCGCGCGGCTGCAAGGCCGAAGATATCCGCGACGCTGTGGCCATCACCGCCGTCCAGTCTCAATCAATCTCGCGGCCATAGAATCCCAGGTCGGATATTAGCGCGCATTCTGAACCCTGAGCATTCGTTGACTCTATTGCTCAGGAGTTCTATCATCCACAGTGGCGTTGAACACGGCCCAACGCTCATTTATTGCAAGCGATATCGAACCTCCCTTGAATCCTGGAAAGCTGCCTCATGCAGAATCCTGTGTGACTTTGAAATTATAAACGCTCCTCTCTCGATTGCTTTTTGCCGCTATTGAGTTCGAGAGAAGAGAGAGCCTTCGAGCCATTGCTCGTAGCCAGGGTGAAGGGAGGCAGTATGAAAACTGAAACCGAATCTATAGAGCAACTCCAGAGCAAAACGGAGAATCTCCGACGCCGAATAGCCGAACTTGAAGAATCCGAAAAAGCTCTCAAACAAGCGCAGAAGGATTACAGGGATTTTGTAGACTCGATTGACGGCATCGTATGGGAAGCGGACGCGCGCACTTTCGAGTTCTCGTTCGTCAGCAAACGGGCCGAGTGGCTGCTCGGCTACCCGACTGAGAATTGGATTTCGGACCCTTCTTTTTGGAGAGAGCACATCCACCCTGATGACCGCGACTGGGCAGTCTCGTTCTGCTGCAAAGCCACAGCAGAAAAGCGCAGCCACGATTTTGAATACCGAATGATTGCCGCCGACGGACGAGCCGTGTGGCTGAAGGACGTTGTGACGGTCATTGTGAAAGACGATCAGCCCGCAAAGCTGCGCGGGGTGATGATAGATATCACCGGGCGCAAGAGAGCGGAGGAAGAGTCGCATCTGCTGAAAACCATCGCGCTGGCCATAGGCGAAACCGACGACCTCAATTCATCTCTGGCGGTCGCGCTGCGCGAAGTTTGCCGAGCCACAGGCTGGGCGCTGGGTCAGGCATGGACGCCGCGCGCCGACGGCTCGGTACTCGAATGCAACCCGGCATGGCATTGCGAAACCTCCGGGCTGGAAGACTTCCGAACCGCATCCGAAGGTTTTGTGTTCGAGCCTGGCGTGGGCCTGCCCGGTCGCGTATGGCTTCTGAAGCGGCCTGCCTGGATTCAGGATGCAACAGCTAACGCTAATTTTATGCGAGCGGGGTTTGCCCGCCGGTCGGGCCTCAAGGCCGGCATGGCCGTCCCTGTTATTGCTGGAGGCGAAGTCATCGCGGTTATGGAGTTCTTTGTGTTCGAACCGCGCCAGGAGGACGGACGGCTCCTTGATATAGTCTCGGCAGTCGCGGCGCACCTGGGATTAGCCATTCAGCGCAAAAAGGCGGAGCAGGCATTGCGCGAAAGCGAGGCGCGATTGCAGGCTATAATGGACAACACGACGGCAGTCGTTTACATGCTGGACGCTGAGGGCCGGTATCTGTTTATCAACCATCGGTGGGAAGACCTTTTTCATATAGACAAAAAAAATGTTGTGGGAGGCACTGTGCATGACTTTTTCCCCGCCGAAGTTGCTGAGGCTCTCAATGCGACCAATCGGGAAGTTCTCCGAACAGGCATTCCTTCTCAAACGGAAGAGAGAATTCCCCTCGCCGATGGGGTTCACACCTACATTTCGGTGAAGTTTCCTCTGCGGGATGCCTCCGGCGCTCCCTATGCAGTTTGCGGTATCTCTACCGACATCACTGAGATCAAACAGACGGAAGCGGCGCTCCGCGAGGCGGAGATGCGCTATCGAGACCTGTTCGAGAACGCCAACGACCTCATCTATACGCATGACCTGGAGGGCAATTTCACATCTGCCAACAGAAAAGCTTCCCAATTCACCGGCTATACCATTGAAGAGATTACCGGACTGAATGTGGCGCAGATATTGGCCCCTGGCTATCTCGCCCTGGCGAGCGAAAATATTTCACGAAAGCTTGCGGGCGAGACCGACGCGACGACCTATCAGATAGAGATCATTCATAAGGACGGGACGCAGTTGCCTGTCGAGGTGAGCTCTCGCTTGATCTACGAAGGAGACCGTCCGATCGGGGTTCAGGGCATCGCTCGCGACATCAGCGAGCGCATTCGTCTGGAGCAACAACTTCGTCAGTCGCAGAAGATGGAAGCCATAGGCCGGCTTGCGGGAGGAGTCGCGCATGATTTCAATAACCTGCTTACGGCTATCATCGGCTACAGTCATCTGGCGCTTTCCCGCCTTGCCGCCGACGATCCGCTGCGCGAAGAGATACGGGAAATAAAGCTTGCCGGAAAGCGAGCCGCAGCCCTGACGAGCCAGTTGCTCGCTTTCAGCCGCAAGCAGGTGCTTCAACCCGTCGTGTTGAACCTCAATGAAGTGATCTCCAATATGGTCAATATGCTCAGGCGAGTGATCGGCGAAGATATAGAATTGATCAAGTCGCTGGACCCGTTGATCGGGCAGGTCAAGGCCGATCCCGGACAGATCGAACAGGTTATATTGAATCTGGCCGTCAATGCCCGCGATGCAATGCCGCGCGGAGGAAAACTCGTCATTGAAACAGCCAACCTTTGCATTGAGAACGAGCACTCGATACAACACCCTGAAGTTCAACCGGGCCGCTACGTCGCGCTCTCAGTCAGCGATACCGGGTGCGGCATGACGCCGGA
>CAZPQE010000461.1:0-5472 GCA_964588615.1 uncultured Clostridia bacterium
ATGTGAGCGGATCGGTCGCGCTCACTGAAAACAGCAGCCCCGCGATCAATCGCGTCAGAGCCAGGGCCGCGCCGAGTCCTATGGCCAGCCCCAGCAGAGCTGGCTTCAATCCCTGAATCATCATCAGGCGCAACACCTCGCGCGGCTGCGCGCCGAGCGCCGACCGGATGCCCATCTCGCGCCTGCGCTGCAAAGCGCAATGACTCATCACTCCGTACAAGCCGACCGCTGCGAGTGCCAGCGCGACTGTGGCAAAGATCGTGAGCAGCAAGGCGCTGAATCGCGGGTGAGCGACAGCCGCTCCGAGATACTGATCGAGCGTTTTTGTGTCGTAGATAGCCAGGTTTTTGTCCATCGCCTGAATTTCAGCCCTCGCCGCCGCAGCCAGATCGCGCGCCTCCCGCTCGGCTCTCAGCGCTGCCGTCATGCTGTTGGATATGGTCATCTGCGCGTAAGGCAGGTAGACTTCGGGTTCGACCTCATCAGTCAATCCGCGATATCTGACATCGCCCACCACTCCGATTATTTCGCGCATAGCCGGGTCGTCAGAACTGTCCGACATATCCGGGCGGATTCGCTTGCCCAGGGGGTCCTGATCGGGAAAGAATCGTCGCGCCAGCGCCTGGTTGATGATGACGACGGGCCGCGCTCGCGCGTCATCGCGATCGGTGAAGTCGCGCCCGCTCATCAACTCGATGCCCAACGCGCGGAGGTAACCGGGCAAGGCGATCTGACAGTTGACAGGCGTAAGCTGGCCCGGCTCATCCTTATGTCCTTCGACGTACAGGCTCGTGCTTATATCCCTTCCGCCGAACGGCACTCCGAAGCCGATGCCTGCTGTGCGCACGCCGGGCAGTCGCTGCAAGCGGGCCGCCAACTCCTGATAAAAATTTCGCGCCTGCGGGTCGGAGTATTTGCCGGGGGGCAGACTGAGTCGCATCGTCAAGGTGTTGCTTGCGTCGTAACCCGTCTTGACGCGCGTGAGTCGCCAGAAGCTTTGCAGCAGTAGCCCCGCGCCTACAAGCAGCGTCACCGCTATGGAGACCTCTGCGACGATCAGCCCGCTGCGCAGCGAATTTCGACGTCCGCCATCTGCCCCTCGACCTCCCTCTTTGAGAACTTCGGTCAAATCAGTTTTCGAAGCCTGCAGGGCCGGGAAGAGACCGAACACCACTCCGGTCAGCAGCGAAATCAGCAGCGTAAAGCCCAGCACTCGTGCGTCGAGGCGAATATCCTGAAGGCGCGGAATATTTTCGGGACTCAAGGAGACGAGCAACTCTGTGCCCCAGAGGGCCATCAGCAGGCCGCAGGCGCCCCCCACCAGGGCCAGTATCAGACTTTCAGCCAGCAGTTGACGGAGCAGGCGACGGCGACTTGCTCCCACAGCAGCGCGAACCGCCATCTCGTGATGCCGCGAGGCGGCCCGCGCAAGTAGCAGGCTGGCTATGTTGACGCAGGCGATCAACAGCACGCAGGCAACCGCCAGAGATATGAGCATCAGCGGGTCGCGCACTTGGCCAACTATCTGATCGAAGGCCGGGGCAAGCCGCATTCCCTGATGAGCGTTGTTGTCGGGGAACTGCTGCTCCAGACGGCGGGCTATGATAGCGATCTCAGATTGCGCCTGCGAGTGGGTAACGCCCGGTTTGAGCCGGCCAATGGCATCGAGGTAGCCCAGACCGCGCTGCGTCATCATCACGCCGTCAGCGGGAATGGTCGCCCACAAATCGACCGGCTCGGCCTGCACGGGGAACTGGAATCCGGGCGGCATCACGCCGACGATAGTGAAAGGGCGATTGTCGAGCGTGATGGTTTGCCCGACGACTTCCGGGTCTGAGTTGAAACTGCGCTGCCAGAGGCGGTTGCTGAGAATCACGACGCTGGATGCGGGTTGATCTTCTTCTTCTCGAAAATCCCGACCGAGGCTGGGATGAACTCCGAGCAGCGCCGGAAGGTTCGCCGATACGACAGCCGCCCTCAATCGAACCGGCTCGCCCCTGCCGGTGAAGGTGAATCCCGTCGTATGATAGGCTGCCAGTCTCTCGAAGCTTTCGCTCTGGCGGCGCAGGTCGGTGAAGTTCGGGTAAGAGAAATTGCTCTGATCCTGCGGGCTGCGCTCATCGGTTGTCCATACTTTCATCAGCCGATCAGGCTCGTTGAAGGGCAGAGGGCGAAGCAGCACCGAGTTGACCACGCTGAAGATTGCGGTGTTTGCCCCAATGCCGAGGGCCAGAGTCAGCACCGCCACCACAGTGAAGCCCGGACTTTTGAGGAGCAGTCGAAGCGCGAATCTCAGATCGTTCATGGCTCTTTGTCTTTCGTCCTTATAATGTCAATCTCAAGACCTCCATCCGTGCGCGAAGAAGTGCGCACCGGCTCAGAAACAATAATTGTGCCGCTGGCCCGCAGGAGACAAGTTGATGAAAGGCAAAGGATTGATCTGATCGAATCGAAAACGGGGTGTGCGTTTATGGGATCGCTGAGTCCCGGATTCGTGAAAGAGCGCGCTCCGCATGCGACCGATCCTCTGCACTCTCTGGTATAATCGATCCGTAAAAAAATCAATCCGGTCGAGAGAGAGACTATGACTACCGCAACCCAGAGCTACTATGAAATCGCCACGCAGATGCCGCCCTGTGCGACTCGCACTTTTCACAATGTGAGTTGGGAAGAGTACGAAGAGTTGATCGAACGACTCGGCCAGGCAGCCGGACTTCGAATCAGCTTCGATGAAGGGATTTTGAAGATTATGACCCTTTCACCTGAACACGAAAGGTATGTGCGATTCTTTGAAGGCATGATAACCGTCATCCGTCTCAGGCTTCGATTGAATATGCTTTCTTTCGGCTCGGCGACGATGAGGCAGAAGAAAAACAAAAAGGGCAATGAACCCGACGCCTGCTTTTATGTTCAGACAGCTTCAGTGATCGGCAACCGAGTGGACATCGATTTTTCGACCGATCCTCCGCCCGACATCGTTGTCGAAGTCGACATCCATCACGACTCGATGGACAAATTCCCGATTTACGCCGCGCTGGGAGTTACGGAAATCTGGCGATACGATGGAAAGCATCTGGCCATCCATCGCCTTGAGGGAGATGAGTATGTGAGCGTCGAACAAAGCATCGCCCTGCCGGTTCTTTCCAGCCGTGTGTTGACGGATTTTCTAAACCGGCTTTCAGGGGAAGGCGAATCATCCGCGCTCATCGCCTTCGACCAATGGCTTGAGTCCCGTCAGTAGTGATTTAGTTCATCGCCACAATTGCTCAGGCTCCGCGAACGGCAGTGGGCGGAGCAGCGCGGCATTGACGACGCTGAATATGGCGGTGCTGGCCCCTATTCCGATCGTGAGTGTGATGACGGCAACGAGAGTGAACCCAGGTTTCTTCATCAGCATTCGCGCCGCATAGCGCAGGTCTTGCCAGAGATTGTTCATAGTCCTTTGCCCTTTGTCGGTCGTGCTTTGTCAGCGGTCGCGTTTTTTCCTGCAACTGACCACTGACCGCTGATAACGGGCGATCTTATTCACACCTGATTGCCAGGATCGGATCGACTTTCGCCGCTCGACGCGCCGGAATCCAGCAGGCCAGAAATGCCATCAACGCCAGCAACATCATGATGGCAACATACGTCATCAGGTCGGTCGCGCCTACGCCGAACAACAACCTCTCCTGTTTGCAACAACCGCTTCCGAAGGCGCAGGTTCCGGTCGACCGACGATGCGGAAATCGCTTCCAACATTTCCGCCGCTGAACGGCATGGGCGCGACGAAGGCCGCGCTTTCGACTCCGGGCAGAGACCGGAGTTTGTCGAGCGTTTGATTGACGTAACGAACGCGCTAGTTTGTGTCTTCATAAACATCTCTCGCCATGCTGACCCGGCCCGTCAAAACATTTTCAGGATCGAAGCCGGGATTGACGTTGATCAATCGACTGAAACTTTGAATCATCAATCCTGCGCCGATGAGCAGCGCCAGACCGAGAGCTACTTCCGCGACGACCAGCGAGTTGCGCCAGAACTTCAACGACCTGCCGCTTGTAGCATTCTTCGCGCCAGCCACCGCGAGCGTGAACAGAAGAATGCGGTTGTTGATTTGAACCTCATCGAGTCGCGGCAACTGACCCTCGCCGAAAAATCTAATCTCGCTCAATCCCCAGACGGCTATCATCAAACCCGCGCCGCCTGAGATGAGCGAGAGCAACAAACTCTCAGTCAACAGGTGACGAGCGATGCGCCACACGCCAGCGCCTAGGGCTAAGCGCAAGGCCATCTCTTTTTGTCTCGCAGAGGCGCGCACCAGCATCAGATTGGTCATGTTCGTGCAGGCTATGAGCAGAATGAAGCCGACCGCTCCCAGCAACAGCCACAACGCGCGGCGCAAATCGCGGCCCACTATCTTTTCATCGACAGGCACGAGATAAAGACTCGCGTCGCTGCTGTATCGCGGATATCGCTCGGCCAGATTTTCGGCAATGGCATTCATCTCCGCCTGCGCCTGTTCGAATGTCGCTCCCGACTTCAATCGGCCCATCGCTTTTAGCACCTGCGCGCCGCGTTCGTCGAGATTGCCGCCTTCGCCCGCAATCGTAGTCAGCAATTCCGTGTTGCCTACGGCGAGAGGAAAAGCGAAATCAGGCGGCAGAACGCCGATGATGATGAACGGGCGACCGTTCAAAGTCATCTGCTCTCCGATCGCCGACTCGTTTGCGCCGAATCTGTTTTGCCAGAACTGATGGCTGAGAACGACCGATCCCTGAGCGCCGCGCTTTTCTTCATCATATTGAAAATCCCGGCCTCGAAACACAGGGACTTTGAGAAACGACAGAAAATTTGCCGTGACTCTCAGACCGAAAACGCGCTCGGCCTGCCCGTTTGTGATCAGCGTGAAATCGTTTGGCTTGTAGGCGGCAATCGATTCAAAGCTTCGACTCTCGGCCTGCCAGTCCTGCAAATCGAGATAAGAGACGAACCCTTCCACTCGCTTGTCTTTTGGCGTTCTCCATATCGTCGCCACCCGTTCAGGCTCATTGATGAGCGGAGGATTGAGCATCAGGGCGTTGATGACGCTAAAGATCGCAGGGTTAGCGCCTATGCCCAAGGCGAGCGTGACGACTGCGATGAGGGTGAAACCGGGTTTTTCAAAGCATGCGCGCGCCGAATCTCGAATCCTGAATGAAAGTTCCCATCCGTGCCTCCTCGTAAAATGTACAACAGGATGCCAACCTGCTGGTTCTTCAAATTATTCAACAGGCTGGCATCCTGTTGTGCGTCTACGGCTCCTTTTGAATCCGATTGCTGAGTTGATAACCAAACGCCGTGCCGGCAGGAATGAAAAGTTAATTGCCTTGATCAGCGGATTTGTTTTGTCCGTCTTGATCGCTGCGGCCCGTAGGAATGTTCGATTGCGGGGCGACGATTGGGCACAATTGAAAGTGAGACTCAAGAGAAAGGATCATAAGACCCTAGGCTTTG
>CAZPQE010000462.1:0-5428 GCA_964588615.1 uncultured Clostridia bacterium
CCTTTTCCCGACGATTTAATCAAATTGTCATTTGTCCTTTGTCCTTTGTCAGTGGTCAGTGGTCAGTTGTTCGACTGCTGAAGTCACGGCGAAAAATGGAGCATTCGAACAACTGACAACTGACAACTGACCACTGACCACTACTCATATCTGAGCGCGACCATCGGATCTACTCGCGTCGCTCGACGGGCGGGCAGGTAACAGGCAATCATCGCTACGACAAGAAGGGTCAAGGAGACGCCTGTGTAGGTCAGCGGATCGGTCGCCTCGACTCCAAAGAGCAAAGTCGAGATGAATCGCATCAAGACGAGCGAAGCGGCAAGCCCCAATGCCGCGCCGATCAAAGTGAGCGTCAACCCCTGGCCCACGACCAGACGGAAGATATCCCTGCGTTCGGCTCCCAGAGCCATCCGGACGCCTATCTCGTGCGTCCGCTGAGAGACGGCATGGCTCATCACGCCATAGATTCCAAGAGCCGCAAGCAGCAGGGCGATGACGGCGAAAAAGCCGAGTATGACGGTGTTCACTCTCTCGGTGGCGATGGAGCCGGAGAGACGTTCTTCCATCAATCGAACATTCGACACCGCCTGATGAGGATCGAGCGAGCGAACCGCCTCTCGAATCGCGCCGACGAGATTCGTAACCCGCTCATCGCCGCGAACGGCTATAAACATTCTCGAATCGGGCATCTGAACCAACGGGGCGTAGAGTTCCGCTTCTCCGCGTTCTTTGAGTTCCCAGTGTTTGACATCGCGGATGATGCCTACGATCTCGCGCGAGAGGGCTTTGCCATGAAGACGAATTTCTTCGGGGTTGCCGAGTTGAATTCGTTTGCCTATCGGGTCTTCATCGGCGAAGTAGCGTCGAGCCATCTCTTCGTTGATGACGACGACCGCCGGAGAGTCTTTCGTATCGCGTTCGGTGAACGAGCGACCGCGCAAAAGCTGTATGCCCAATGTGTCGAAGTAGAGGGGGCTTACAGTGCGAAAATCGGAGTTGGGCGATTCGCCCGGAGCCGCGGGCGGGCGGCCTTCGATGCTGAAAGAAGTGTGCGAGCGCGAGCCGCTGAAGGGAAGATCGTTCGTCGCCCCGACTGAGTGCGCTCCTTCGAGCGATGAAATTTTCTCGATGACTTGTTCGAAGAAAGCCGCCTGACGGTGAGGCTCCGCATAGCGCGAGCGAGGAAGCGAGATGCGCATCGTCAGAACATTTTTCGGATCGAACCCTGTGGGTACGCGCTGCAACCTCAGAAAGCTGTTGATGAAGAGTCCCGCGCCCGCAAGCAGTATGAGCGCGAGCGCGATTTCAGCTACGACCAGAGTTTTGCGAAGTCGGTTGCGCGCACGGCCCGCCGTGACCGACTGTCCCGTTTCCTTCAAAGTCTCCTGAACGTCGGGGCGCGTGGCCTGCAAGGCCGGGATTATTCCGAAGACAAGCCCTGTCACGATGGATGCCAGCGCGGTGAAGGCGAGCGCCCAGCCGTCTACGGTGATTTCTCCCGCGTGAGGAAGTTGAGCGGGGCTTGCGGCGACGAGGAAATCTACTCCCCACATTGCAAGCAGCAGTCCGGCTCCTCCGCCTGTGACTGAGAGCAGCGCGCTTTCAGTCAGGAATTGACGGATCAAACGCCAGCGACTCCCGCCTAAAGCTATGCGAATGGCTATCTCTTTATGACGAGTGACGGCGCGAGCTATCAGCAGATTGGCCACGTTGACGCAGGCTATGAGCAGGAGGAAGCCGACCGCGCCGAACAGCACCCACAGACGAAGCTTCACATCGCCCACGAGTTGATCGTGAAGCGAGACCAGATTGACTCCGCATCCTGTGTTGGTGTTGGGGTAGAGTTGTTCGAGGCTTGCTGCTATCGCGCTCATTTCCGACTGAGCGGCGGCAAGAGTGACATCTTTTTTCAATCGCCCGACGGCGAACAGAAAACTCGTCCCGCGCTCGATGCGACTCATATCCAGAGCGAGCGGCGTCCACATATCGGTCGAGTCGGGGAACGAAAAGCCTTGAGGCATCACTCCTATGACGGTGAAAGTTTCGCCGTTGACGGGGATGGTTTGTCCTATGATCCCGTCATCGCCGGCAAAGCGGCGTTGCCAGAGGGCGTGACTGAGTATGAGGACGCGATTTTTTCCCGGCGCGTCTTCTTCCGCCAGGAAGTCTCGTCCCACGGTGGGCCGAACGCCCATCACTGAGAGAAAATCTGCCGACACGCGCAATCCGCGAACAGGTTCGGGCTGATCATCGAGTGTGAGAGTGAATGTAGCGTAGGAGTAAGAGGCGAGTCTTTCGAATGATTGATTCTCTCTCTGCCAGTCGGCGAAGTTATGAGGCGATATGCTCGTGACCATAACATCCTGCGGTCGGAAGGTCTCCCAGATTTGCGCCAAACGATCAGGTTCAGGGTAAGGAAGCGAGCGCAGCAGCACGGCGTTGACGATGCTGAAGATGGCAGTGTTGGCTCCTATGCCAAGCGCGAGAGTCAGCACTGCGACTGCGGTGAAGCCCGGTTTTTTCAGCAGCATTCTGACAGCGTAGCGAAGGTCTTGTCTGAAAGTCCCCATCACGTCCTCCTTATGACACAAGTTCGAAAGCTTAAAGCCAAACAGCGTGCCACAGGCGCGGGTTTCTAAATCGTTGAATCGAGCGAGTTGAGTTTGTCGAACAGGACAGTGAATGTGCGTTTGTGGGAATGCTCTTCCCACAAACGATCAATCGAGGCGGGGAGAGATCGCGGCTGTTTGTTCATTATTTGTGAGCGTCGGGGTTAGTGATGTGATGTTCGACGATGGCGATCAGGGTGTTGAGCCTCGCGTCGGTTTCTTTGCCCTGTTCGGTCCGCGCCGCTATCTGATCGCCCTGCTTTTCGACGATGGTTGTCAGGCTGAGAACCGCATCAGCGAGATTGCTTATATGCTCTGCAGTTCGCTGCTGGCTTTCTTTCAGTTCGACCAGGCCTTCTTTCAGTTCGACCAGGCCTTCTTTCAGTTCAGCAATGTCAGTTGTAAACTTCGCCTGCTGTTCGATGATGAACTCGATTTGTCGTTGAATGCGATCTTGGCTCATTCCTTCCTCGCTTTCCTTTCGCTCCTTGTCGCTGCCGAATGTAGGAGCGCAGCGCGTTCTGCCAGACAGTTATAGCACCGCGCCGTATTTCGGACAACCGGCTATAAAACAGACCTCACTCCTGATTCGGATTGATGGAATGCCGGTGAGTCAAAGATAATCTCGCCTGTAAATTTCACTCGTTCGCTGCGACAAACTAATGAACCCTGCGATGTTGACGAATTAAAAGCATCGCTGGCACAATCGCTCAATCCCTTACTCGTCGATCAATCTACGGGGAGAATCCTTGATGACTGAAAAAGAAATCCTCGCCCTACTCCGCTCGCTTGGGACGGAGCAGAACCGAAAAGTCTATCGACGCCACGGCATAACCACAGACCTGTTCGGCGTGAGCTATACCGATCTGGAAAAACTCAGAAAGAAAATCAAAACCGATCACCATCTGGCCGTGAAATTAAGGGCCACGGCCAATCACGACGCGCGTATTCTTGCGACGATGATAGCCGACGCCCGACAGATGACTGACCGGGAAATAGAAAACTGGTCGAAGGATTTGAACGACTACGTGGTGACAGACGCCTTCGCCAAGCTTGTTTCCCTTTCGCCGCCCGCCCGAAAAAAAATGGAGCGATGGACGAAATCGAAATCTGAATGGACGGGCCGCGCAGGATGGCTGCTTGCGGGAATGATCGCCATGCAGGACAAAGAATTGACGGACGATTATTTCGAAAATCAACTTGAAATAATCGAGCGCGATATCCATTCGGCAAAAAACCGCGTCCGCGATGCGATGAACAGCGCGCTCATCGGCATAGGTCTGAGAAACGCGCGGCTGGAAGAGAAGGCTCTCGCCGCAGCCGCGCGAATCGGAAAGGTGACGGTCGATCACGGCCAAACAGGCTGCAAGACGCCCGACGCCGCTCAGTACATACGAAAAGCCGCCGCGCGGAAGCGGAAAGCATGAGACGATAAAAGAGCGTCGACTACAGGCCTCCCGCTTTAGGAGCCTGTCGGAAGACTTCTTCTTGACCAGACGACCGTTCGTGTAGTATAAAACGAACGATCGTGCTAAATGCGCGACCCGGACGGAGGAGCGAAATGAAGGCGGTGAGCGAGATACGCGGTGAGCGGAGGAAGGAGGCCAGGGGCGAGCGCACCCGGCAGGAGATACTCAAAGTGGCCGTCGACATCGCTTCCGAAGAGGGCCTCGAAGGGCTGACCATCGGGAGACTGGCTCAGGAACTCGGATTGAGCAAGAGCGGTTTGTTCGCGCGATTCGGCTCGAAGGAAGAGCTTCAGCTTGCGGTCATCGGCAAGGCCCGCGACATCTTCATGAGCGAAGTGGCCGGCCCGGCGATGACGACCGAGCGGGGGCTTGCGCGCCTGATTAGGATGCTTGATGCATGGCTGGCCTATGTGGGCAGGAGCGTCTTTCGCGGGGGGTGTTTCTTTATGGCCTGCGCTATCGAGTTCGACTCCCGGCCCGGAGAGGTGCGCGACCTCATTGCCGCGCTCTCTAAGTCGTGGCTCGACGCAATCGAAGCCGAAGCCCGCTTTGCTCAGTCAATCGGGCAACTCGATCCTCATCTCGATCCGGCTCAACTTGCCTTCGAACTGCACGCGATGGTGCAGGGAGCAAACTGGGCATTCAAGCTCTTCGACGACAAACGAGCCTTCCAGCGCGCCAGGGCGGGTATACTCTCCCGCGTGCGCGCTGCGGCGACGCGGGCAGGTCTGAGGATGGTGGCCGAGCGGAAGAGTTCGCGGAAGAAAACAACTTCGAAGAGAGCCGGATGAGGGGAATCGTTTATGACTGATCGTTCCAATATCCTTCGCGGGGCGCTTGCGGCCAACGGCGTTTTTTCGGCTGTTTCGGGCCTCGCGCTGATCGTCGCTTCAGATACAATTTCCGAATTTCTCGGGCTGAATTTCGCGCTATGGCCTTTGGGCGCGGGATTGCTCATCTATGCGGCGGGCCTGTTTCGGAATGCGCGCCGCGAATCGATCTGCAGAACCGAAGCGTGGATAGCGGTGTTTCTCGACGCGGCATGGGTTATCGTCAGCGCGCTTTTGCTTTTTGTCGGCGCGTTGAGCCGGGAGGGGAACTGGGCGGTGGGAATGACGGCGGACGTTGTGCTGTTGTTCGCCGTGCTGCAAATTATCGGCCTGCGCAGACTGCGGAGGTCGGAAATCAACTGACGATGGAGCCGAAGATGTACAACCGTCGGCCAGACAGTTGACTTTCTGAAAGGATAATGATTTGAAGAGCCGGCAGGCTAGCAGCCTGCTGCACATTTTCAAAGGAGCCGAAGATGTACAACCGTCGGCCAGCCTGTTGACACCCTGAAAGGATGAA
>CAZPQE010000463.1:0-5428 GCA_964588615.1 uncultured Clostridia bacterium
GAAACCTTTTTGATCGAAGGCGCGATTGATCTCGAAAGCGGTCGCCGCCTGCGCCGCTCGCGCGCGCTGCGCGAACGAAACGCCGAACTGCTGCGCCGCGCCGAAGAGCGCGTCATAGAAGAAGTGGAGCGCGCCGCCGGGGAAGCCCTCGAAAGCAGAGCCAATCCTCCGCGCCGTGAGTCTGCGGCTGAAGGAGTTTATTCCACTTCACCCGGCTCGACGGATGAAATCGCCTCCGTGTCAGTAGCCCGACCGTGAGAGAGGGCTGAGTCACGCGTGTCAGTAGCCCGACCGTGAGGGAGGGCTCGAATCCATCTACAGGTCTTCATTATGAAATCGATGATAGCCCTCCTGCTTGCCGCCGCGCTTTCTGTCGCGCCCGCTGCGGCTCAAAAGAAGAAGAAGAAGCCCGCCACTCGCCCTCGAACCGTCACTGCGAAAAAAGAGCCGGTCAAGGTCGAGCCGCCTCGAATGATCGGCGCCGAGGTAGTGGTGACGACGAAAAACGGCGATCGCATAAAAGGCGTCCTGCTCGATCTGTCGGCTTACTCAATCCGACTTCGCTCCGACCAGCTTGAATCGACCATCGCTCTTGAAACCATAGCCGCAATCTCCTTCGGCTCATCGCCGGTAAATGATGCGGCTCGTCCTTCGACGGCCCCCAGGCCGGAGTTTTATGGAGACGCCGATCAGATTTCGCGCGCTCTTCAGACCATTGCTTCAGGCGCGAAAGCGGGGGCCGATTACACCGACTACGGACACCTGCTGTCGGATTTTCGCCGCCAGGCCGAGCGTTTCATTCAACGCTACAGCCAGACCGAAAATCCGTTGGAAGCCCGCTCGTCGGCGCTCGTCGGCGGGGCGCTCACCGATTACACCTGGGCGCGCACCGTGTGGACTCTGAAACTGGGTCGAGCGGGCGACTCCTGGGTGAGCGAATCGGAATCGCCCGTCGTCAGCGACGCGCTCAACCTCTATCCAGAACTGCGCGCCGGAGACCGATTGTCAGCCGACAAGCTCATAGGCGGATTGTGGAAGAAAGCAACTGAAAAAGCTGAACTCCTGCGCTCTCTTCTCAAACGATAATACTGCATTGGGCCAGTTTTCCCCGCCTGCCCATTATCTCTACACCATAATTCCATCATTGTTTCGGCGCTCTCCCCTAAGCCATTGCACAGGAGCACTTCCAGAAAAGCAAAACCGAGGTCATCTGGTATGGCCTTTGCTCAGGACTAACTGATGGGGCTTCGGGGTTGATCGTTCTGTCATCGAGTCCCGCTTCGTGATTGGCCTGATCAACCCCGCGACTCGCCAGACGGCGCAAGCAGTTGCCGGAATTCAGATGAAGCGAGAAAAAGATATAAAGGCTATGGAGAGGCTGATGATTGAAGGAGTCGAAATCTTTCTCCGATGACTCACGATGCTCCAAAAGTTCTGGTGATCGAAAAGAAGCCTTCGGACGGGAGCGGGCTTCTGGAAGAAATCAGGAGCCGTGTCTCCATAGAGTGCGATCTGGTGCGGGCTGTTTCGCTGCCGACGGCTATCAGACGACTCAGGAGCGGAGAAGTCGATGCGATAATCTTCGACATCGGAATGGCTGAAAAGCGGCGACTCGATGCTCTGAGCGAGATACGCTCTCAGGCTCCGGGCCTGCCGATAGTCGTAGTCGCCGAAACCGATGACGAGGCCGACAATCTTCTCAAGGCGGGCGCTCAGGAGGTGCTCGTCAAAGGCGAGGGCATCGCCCTCGCCTCTTCCGTCGAGTGGGTCATCGGGCAGACTGCTTCCCATCAGATGGAATCCCTCGCAGGCTTTGACGGCGTTTTCGAGCACGCGCCATCAGGGATGGCCATAGTGTCGAAGATGGGGCAGATATTGAAGGTCAACCCTGCTCTCGAAGAGATACTAGGCTACTCCCGCAAGGAATTGCTTTCGATCAATCTCGAAAACCTGATTCAGTTTGCCGAATCCGCCGGCGCGCTGGAGCTTGCGCGGCTGGCCGTTGCCGGGCGCTTCCGTCGTTTTCAATTCGAGATGCCGTTTCATCACAAGCGCGGGCGAAGGCTATGGGTACAGGTAACGATTTCCCAGGTCGGCGACTCGCAGAAAAGCCCTCTCTATCTGATCGTTCAGGCGCAGGACATAACTGAACGCAAGCAACTCGAAGCGTCCCTGCGGCAGAGCGAGACGAGATATCGCGCGCTGTTGGAAAACAGCCAGGGGATGATATGCACTCACACACTGGAGGGCGCGCTGCTGTCGGTCAATCCCGCCGCCGCTTCTTCTCTCGGCTACCGACCCGATGAGATGACAGGGCGCAACCTGCGCGAGTTCATGCCGGTCAACCACCGCCCTCTTTTCGACGACTACCTCGACCGCATGAAAGCCAATTCATTCGACGCCGGATTGCTGCAACTCTTATCCAGAGACGGCGAACCGCGAGTGTGGATGTATCGCAACTCGACGCTCGAAGAGGCGGGACAGGAGAAGTGCGTCCTCGGACATGCGGTCGATGTCACTGAGCGCCTGGCTGCCGAAAGAGCGTTGACCAGGACCAACGATACGCTCAACGCTCTGGCTCAGGCTCAATCGCTGTATCTTTCTGAAACCAATCCCGGTGAGGTGTTCAGCAAATTGCTGGACATTTTGATGAGCCTTACCCGCAGCCGGTGCGGGTTCATCGGCGAAGTGTTGAGCGATGACCCGGACAACCCCTGGCTTAAAACCCTCGCCTTCACGAGCCTCGACTGGGATGAGGAAACCATAGGCCACTACAAGCAGCAGAGGGCTGACAGCATCGAATTCCACTTCTTGGATTCTCTGCTGGGAGATGTGCTGACTTCGGGCCGCCCCGTTCTCTCCAATGATCCGATGAGCGATCCGCGCAGCCACAACCTGCCTCATGAGTGCCCTTCGCTCAAGGCGTTTCTCGGTCTTCCCATTTGTCGCGGCCAGGAGATAGTAGGCATCGTCGGACTGGCCAACCGACCGCGAGGCTATGATGCGAAACTCATCGTCGAACTTCAGCCCGTGCTGACCGCCTGCGGTTCGATCATCGAGGCTTATCGCAACGACCGACGCCGACGGGCGGCTCAAGAGGCGCTGCGCAAGAGCGAACTCCGCTACCGCACGGTCGTCGACAATATCAATGAAGTCGTGTTTCAAACCGATATCAAAGGGCGCTGGACTTTTCTCAATCCGGCCTGGAAAGACATCACCGGATTCGATGTCGAAGAGAGCCTGGGAAAACCTTTCTACGAATACGTGCACACGGAAGACCGCGCCCTGAGCAGAAAGATGATAAGCGAGGCGCTCAAGCAGCGAATCGATACAGTTCACACCGAACTGAGATATATCACAAAGGACGAAGGGGCCAGATGGGTCGAGGTGCTGGCCGGGTTTCTGTTGGGCGAGGACGGCAATCAGGCAGGGACCTTCGGCACTCTGCGGGACGTGACCGAACGCAAGCAGGGGGAAGCCGAGATAGCCCGCGCCCGCGATATGGCTATGGAATCGGCCCGCCTCAAAGCCGAGTTCCTCGCCAACATGAGCCACGAGATTCGAACTCCCATGAACGGCATCCTCGGCATGGCTGAATTGCTGCTCTCGACCGGCCTCGATTCAGAGCAGCGCGATTATGCCGAGACCATCAAATCGAGCGGCGAATGGATGATGGCGACCATCAACAATATTCTGGATTTTTCGGAGATCGAACGGGGCAGGCTGCGCTTCGACCCCGCGCCGTTTCATTTGCAGACGGTGATCGAAGATGTGATCGAACTGTTTTCCGAAAAAGCCAAAGCCAGGGGCATCGAACTGACCTCGCTGGTTCAACACGACATTCCCCCGATGGTTTGTGGAGACGCGGGAAGGGTGCGACAGGTGCTCACCAGCCTGGTCGGAAACGCCGTGAAGTTCACCGACGACGGAGCCATCGCCGTCAGGGTTTCGAGAGGCGAAGAGAGCGGCAAGCACATGGTTATTCGCTTCGCGGTCAGCGACACCGGCATAGGTATTTCCGCCGAGCAGCGGGAGAAATTGTTCCAGCCGTTTTCGCAGGCCGACGGTTCGACCACGCGCAAGTATGGCGGAACCGGACTGGGGCTGGCCATCAGCAGGCAACTCGTGGAACTGATGGACGGGCGCATAGGGGTCGATTCGACTCCGGGCAAGGGAACGACTTTCTGGTTCAGCATTCGATTTGAAAAGGAAGTTCCCGATCCGGCTCAGGAAAAAAATTCAAGCGCCGATCGGGTGCTGGTCGTCGATGACAGCCCGACCAGCCGCGCTTTCACCCAGATGCAGCTTCGCTCCTGGGGAATCAGGAATGAAAGCGCGTCGAGCGGAGAGCAGGCCCTTGAGATGATGAGGAAGGGAGCCTCGCACAAAGACCCGTTCACCTGCGCGCTGCTCGATTTCCAGATGATGGATATGTCCGGGCTGGCTCTGGCTCGGGAAATCAAATCCGATCCGCTACTGGCCTCCGCCAGATTGGTGATGATAACCAGTCTGCGCCGTCTGAGCGATCAGGCGGCGATGCGCAAAGCCGGAATAGAAGCATGGTTTACAAAGCCGCTCAAACAATCTCAACTCTACGGATGGCTCAAAAAGACGAGGGGCGAATATTGCCTCGACGAGCCGCGCGCTCAGACTGGCGATCTTGCTCAAAGTGAACCTCACCACGAAAAAGGAGACCCCATGTCAGATTCGATTCCAGGCGCGTTTCAGGAGCCGCTGCGCATTCTTCTGGCCGAAGACAGTCTGGTCAATCAGCGAGTGGCGGCCTTGCAGATTCAGAAACTCGGCCATCGGGTCGAGGTAGTCTGCAACGGGCAGGAGGCATTTGAAGCTCTGGCCGAGAAGGATTACGATCTGGTGCTGATGGATTGCCAGATGCCGGTGATGAATGGCTATCAGGCTACGGCGGAGATTCGCCGGCGGGAAGGAACGTCGAAGCGCACGCCGATCATAGCCGTCACCGCCCACGATATGGCCGACGAAAAAGAAGTCTGCCTAGCCGCCGGGATGGACGACTATATCAGCAAGCCGTTCAGGTCTGAGAGCCTTGTGGCATTGATAAATCGCTGGTCGGACAGGTCGAATAAGATTTCAGGCAGTGAGAGGTGAAAAGGGGATGAACATTCTGATAGCCGAAGACGACCCGGTATCGCGCCGCATACTGGAGAAGATACTTCTCAACTGGGGGCATACAGTGACGGCCTGCGGCGGCGGCCTTGAAGCCTGGGAGCATCTGGAAAAAGAGCATTTTCGGCTGGTCATCTCCGACTGGATGATGCCCGAATTCGACGGGCTGGAACTCTGCCGACGCGCCCGCGCTCAGAAGCGCAGGGATTATTGTTATTTCATGCTGCTGACGGCCAGGGCGGGCCATCAGAATTTCATGGAAGGCATGGATGCCGGGGCCGAC
>CAZPQE010000464.1:0-5427 GCA_964588615.1 uncultured Clostridia bacterium
GTAGCGCGCGCCATGCCCGTGGTCGCGCTCACCATCGCCGGCTCCGACCCGAGCGGCGGCGCCGGCATCCAGGCGGACCTGAAGACGTTCCACGCCTGCGGCGTGTACGGGGCAGCGGTGATCACGACCCTCACCGTGCAGAACACGACCGGCGTGCGCGACGTCTGGCCCGTGCCCCCCGACCTCGTCGTCGCCCAGCTCGACGCCGTGCTCGCCGACCTCCCCGTGGCCGGCCTCAAAACCGGTCTGCTCGCCACCGCACCAATCGCGAGCGCCCTGGCGAGCTATCTCGGCGCGCGGCCGCCGCGACCCCTGGTGATCGATCCCGTGCTGGCCGCGACAGGAGGCGAGCCTCTGCGATGGCTGGTGTTTGCCGATAAGTCGCGCTTCTCTTCGCGAGTGATCAATCGCGTCAGAGAGTCGGGAGAGGAAGCCATACTTGTCGCAGCCGGCGAAGAATTCTCCTGGACAGGCGACGCGGGCTGCTCGATCAACATCGGGCGAAGAGAAGATTATGACACTCTGATAAACGATCTTGCCGGAAGCCGACGGCTCCCTCATCGCATACTCTATCTGTGGCCTGCTCTGGATCGCGCAGGAGCGAGCCTGGATGAAAGCCTCGAAAGCTGTTTCTACGGCCTGATGCATCTTGCGCAGGCGATGGGAGAGCAGGACTTGCCGCACCCGATTCATATAGGCGTGATTTCCGCAGGCGCGCAGCAGGTCGGATCGGAAAAAGTCTCTCGCCCCGAACAGGCATTGACTATAGGAGCGTGCAGAGTCATACCGCAGGAGTGTGCTCAGATCACCTGCGCTGCAATCGATATCGAGTCGGGGAGCAACAGCCTGCTGATCGATCAACTGATTGCCGAAATGCGCGCGGCTTCACCAGATGAGACAGTAGCCCTGCGCCGGAACGGACGGTGGGCGCAGGAGTTCGAATCGGTTTCTCAACCGGGCGGCGAAAAAATCAAAATCAAAGAAAGAGGCGTATACCTGATAACCGGCGGCGTCGGAGGCATCGGCCTGGCGATGGCCGGGATGCTCGCCGCTTCCCGCGCCAGATTGATACTGGTCAGCCGTCACGGTCTCCCCGAAAGAGACCAGTGGGAAAGATGGCTCGAAATATACGGCGAAGATGACGAGACCTGTCAGCGAATCAGAGCCGTGCAGCGGCTCGAAGAAGCGGGCGCTGAAATCCTTCTTGCTCAGGCAAACGTGGCTGACCTCGGCGCGATGCGCCAAGTTCTCTCGCAGGCGCGCAGTCGATTCGGCCCCATCAACGGAGTCCTGCACGCGGCGGGCATAATCGATGATGAGTTGATTCAGTTCAAGACCCGCGAGTCAGCCGCCCGCGTGCTCGACCCCAAAGTCAGAGGCGTTCTCGCGCTCGATGAACTGTTGAAGAAAGAGAGGCCGGATTTCTTCCTGCTGTTTTCTTCGACAAGCTCGGTGGCCGGGCTGGCAGGTCAGATAGATTACGCAGCCGCCAACTCGTTCCTCGACGCCTTCGCCCGCAGCAAATCACCGGGCGCTACATTGACTGCTGCCATCAACTGGGGCATCTGGCAGAAGGTGGGCATGGCCGCACGCGCCGCCTCTCGCGGCAGGCGGAAACCGCAGCCCTTTCCGTCGTTTGACGGCGCTCACCCGCTGCTCGGACGAGCGAAGATCGAGAGCGATGATTATCTGGTGTATGAGAACATACTCGACCTCAACCAACAGTGGGTTTTGAGCGAGCACAGAACCAAAGACGGCGTCGCGTTGATTCCGGGGACTGCCTACATCGAAATGGCCAGAGCCGCCGTCGGACATCTGACCGCCGACAATCCCATAGCGATAAACGATCTGACTTTCATCTCGCCTTTGATTGCGGCAGACAAAGAGCGACGAGAGGTTCGAGTCACGCTGCGCCGCAGAGGCGAGGACTACGACTTTGCGGCGGCAAGCCGCGCGCGCGGCGAGACGCGCTGGCAGGAGCACGCGCTGGGGAGGATAAACTGTTCGGGCGAAGACACCGCTCATCCGCATCCCATCGAAACCATACTGCGCCGTTGCGACTGCGAAGACTTCTGCGCAGGCATCAATCGACAGAAAGCCCAGTTGAATTTCGGCCCGCGATGGGAGAACATCTCCCGCGTCTATCGCGGAAAGGGCGAGGCGGTGGCGCGTCTCGAACTCTCGGAAGAGTTCACCGCAGACCTGGAAGATTACCCGCTCCATCCGGCATTGCTCGATATGGCTACCGGGTTCGCTTTTTCTCTCATTCCCGGCTATGAACTCCACGATGGAGTTTACGTTCCGGCCTCTTATCGGAAGCTGATCGTCAGAGGCGCGCTCAGGCCCGTAATCTACAGCCACGCCAGATGCAGGAAGGAAAGCGACGCCAAACGAGGAGTCGCCGTCTTCGATGTGACGATCACCGATGAAGACGGAAATGTTCTGGTCGAGATCGAAGAGTTCATCGTCCGCCGTCTGGCTTCGAGTCGTGAGCTTGCCGCCGGGAAAAGCGTTCAGTCGAGCGGCTTGCGGGACCAGGACGCCGCGCCCGCAAGCTCGATACTGGCGCTCATCACCCAGGGCATATTGCCCGAAGAGGGCGCTGAGGCAGTAAAGAAGATTCTTTCTTCCGCCATCGGGCCGCAGGTCGTCGTCTCGTCGTGCGATCTTCAATCGCTCATCGAAGAATCCCGCGCTGCTAGGCCCAGAGCGGAGGCATCATCCGCCCTCCGCCTTGCGCGCCCTGATCTGGAGAGCAGCTACACGGCTCCGAAAAACGACGTTGAAAAATTCCTGGTCAGACTTTGGCAGGAGCTTCTGGGCATCGAACGAGTGGGCACGGAGGACAACTTCTTCGATCTGGGCGGGCACTCGCTGATGGCCGTGCGAATGTTCGCAAAGATCAGGAAGGCTTATAAATCCGAACTCGGTCTGGCCGCGCTGCTTGCGGCTCCGACCATAGCGCAGCTTGCCGCGTTGCTGGGCGATGGCAAGGAGACCGCCAAATCTTCGATATCGTTTTCCTCGCTGGTGGCGATACAGCCCAACGGCAGTCGCCCGCCGTTTTTCTGCATACACGGAGTCGGCGGCAACATCGTGGAGTATTCGCACCTGACGAAGTATCTGCCTGCCGATCAGCCCTTCTACGGAATTCAATCGGCAAGCCTGAGCAGAAAAGGGCCGCGTTTGACTCGCGTCGAAGAGATGGCGGCTTATTATATAGAGGAAGTGCGCCGTCTTCAGCCCGAAGGCCCGTATTACCTGGCAGGCTCCTCCTTCGGCGGAATAGTCGGCTACGAAATGGCTCAACAGCTTCATGAGCAGGGACAAAGAGTAGCCCTGCTCGCTTTGTTCGACACCTACGGCCCGGATTATCCCAGGCTGTTGTCCACGACCACCGTTTTGCAGAGGAAGATCGCCCGGGTAAAACTCAGAGCAAGCCTTCATTGGAGCAATCTGAAACTGCTCGACTCCGGCCAGAGACTCGCTTATGTGAGAGAGAAATCACGAAAGGCTCTGCGGATGCTCAACCGAAAACGGCGCGCATTGGCGCGCGATTTCAAAAAGAAACTCTATGACCTGCTGCTTCCCGAAGTGGTCGCCCTGACCCGGTTCAAGGCGGTGAGCCATTTCAGGAACGCGTTGAAAAGAATTCTGCTGCCTGAAGACATCCGCGCGGCGCAGGAAACCGGCAATCAGGCGTCGCTCAACTACGAGCCGAAACCTTACCTCAACACCGGCAAGGTTGTTTTGTTTCGCGCCACCGAGCAGCCGTCGGGAATCTATCCCGACCCGTTCAACGGCTGGAGCGGCCTGATACCAGACCTCGAAGTGTGCGATGTCGCAGGCCATCACGGATCGATAATCCGCGAGCCGAGAGTCCAGGCTCTGGCTCGATTGCTCAACGAATACCTCGACCGCTTTCAGGGCGACTCGACGCCCAAGGCCACAGCGATGAGCGTCACCGCCGTCGCCGCAGAGAAACGCTGAATGATATTGGGACAGTTTTCTATGACAGAACACACACATCCGGCCATCTGCTTCATAGGCCCGATGGTTGGCCGCAACCCCGGCTATGTCAACTCGCAGGGACAGATACTATCCGACCTGTTCGAGAAAGCGGGCTGCAACATCATTTCCGCTTCGTCCAAGCTCAACCGCTACGCCCGACTCGCCGATATCCTCGCCACGCTGGCCACCAATCGCAAGCGCACTCAGGTAGTGGTTATAGAAGTCTACAGCGGCCCGAGTTTCGTGGTCGAAGACATAGCCAGCCAGTTGTCCAAACTCCTCGGCCAAAGGGTGATACTTTGGCTTCACGGCGGGGCGCTGCCCGAGTTTGCCGCCAGATACCCGCAGTGGGTGAGCCGGGTGTTGAGCCGGGCCGATGCGATAGTCGCCCCGTCGCCTTTCCTTGCCCGCTCGTTCGAGGCTATGGGATTCGAGGTGAGGGTTATTCCAAACGTGATAGACCTCTCCAAATATACCTACAGGCATCGTGAGAAGGTCGACCCGCGATTGTTCTGGATGAGGAGTTTTCATCCGGTGTGGAATCCCTGCATGGCCGTTCGCGTTCTGGCTCTGCTCAAAGAAAGCGCGCCGGAGGCAACTCTGGTGATGGCCGGGCAGGACAAGGGCATTCAATCGGATGTCGAAGAACTGGCGCGCAGGCTGGGTGTCGCCGACAGCGTGCGGTTTGCCGGGTTCCTCGACGATGCCGCTAAAGACCGGGAGGGCGCTCTGGCCGACATCTTCATAAACACCAACCAGGTCGATAATATGCCAGTCGCTCTGGTCGAAGCCTGGGCCATGGGGCTGCCGGTGGTGACGACTTCCGTAGGCGGCATACCCGACATGATAAGTCACGGCAACAGCGGATTGCTTGTGCCCCGCGACGACGATCAAGCTATGGTGCGAGCCATTCAGAGTTTGCTCAATGACCCTTCGATGGCGAGCCATCTGTCGGCAAACGGGCGAAGTCTGGCCGCGCGGTCTTCGTGGGGAGAAGTGAAGTTTCAGTGGGAGCAGTTGTTTTCGGAAGTTTTGGGACAATCCGGTTTGAAGACTTATCCTCGCCGACTGGCTGAACCGGTCAAAGCGGCGACATCGGAAATAAACAGATGCGCGGAATCAGCGGAATGATGAATCGAAACACGACGAGCGGCGCGCAATCTCCTCAGAAAAGGTACAGCCGTCGGCCAGCCTGCTGATGCCTTAAATTTTCATACTTTCAAATCATCAACAGGCTGGCAGCCTGTTGTACATACCAGACTCCTTTGAGCTTCGATGAAAGATAAACTGCTGCGCCTCTATCACCGGATGCCTGCTCCTGCGCGCTCCGTTGTTGCCAGCCTGCGCGGACTGCAACTGCGCTACTGGCGATACGGCCCGGAGACTGAACAGATGGCCGCTGAAGCGCTTGAGCGC
>CAZPQE010000465.1:0-5413 GCA_964588615.1 uncultured Clostridia bacterium
CAGCGCAGCCATAGCGACTATGGCAGTCACGAGGTCGGCTACAGCCATCACAGGCTCTTTCAACTGACGACGAACCTCCGAGAGAGTTTCGACATCAGTGTTGCCGGGATGAACGCAAGAACAGGTGATGCCATGCTGGCGGCCTTCGAGAGCAGTGACCTGAGTGAGTCCCCAGAGTCCGTGTTTGCTCGTCGAGTAAGGGGCCGACTGCGGGCGCACTCTTTGAGCCGAAATCGATCCGATGTTGATGATGCGGCCTCCGCCCTGCGCTTTCATGATTGGAAACGCTTCGCGGGTGCAGAGGAAAGGCCCGCGCAGGTTGACGGCCATCACTCGATCCCACGTCTCGACCGAAAGCTCATCAATCGCGCCGCCGTCGAATATGCCCGCGTTGTTGACGAGGATATCGAGCCTGTGGAATCGCTCCATCGCTTTTTGAAAAACATCTTTTACTTGCTGCTCATCGGTCACATCAGCCGCAAGAGCGAGCGCCTCGGTTCCGCTCTCCGCGAGTGATCGGGCCAGCGCGGTCAACTGCTCTTCGCTGCGAGCCGCGAGAATCACGGATGCGCCCTCAGCGGCGAATCCTTCGGCGATCCCGCGGCCTATCCCGCGGCTCGCGCCTGTGATGAGTGCGATCCTGCCATCGAGTTTTCCCATACGATCCTCCCGGAATTTCCTGTCTGACAATTTTTCTGGATTGTCACAGACAATCTGCGATGGTTCAAGCCGTATTCCTTTGCCAATCTTTCGTGGAATGATTTAGCTTTGAAGCCTGGCGCACGGTTCGTGCGCGCTCCCAGGCATTTTGCGATTCCCGCCGACGAATCACTGCGGGATGTTGACATATTGCGGCCATTCAATCTAAGGTCTCTCGCGTCGCTGAAGAAGTCCCGGACAAGAAAAGCATTTTACAGCGTTGATTCTGTCTCATCGCATAGTCGCAAGTCTGCTCAATACCTTTTGAGAAGGAAGGAACATAATGACGCAGAAAAAACTTTCAGACGCGCCTGACCGCTTAATCCCTCGACGCGCTTTTATGGCCGGGGCTGCTTCGCTCGTCGCAACATCGGCTATGGGCCAGCGCCGCGACTACGGGCAAAACTCCCAGCCTGTGCATTACCCCGACCCGGATGTGGTCGTCCTCGACCGGAGGTTCGGAAAATACAAGATAGGCAACACCCCCATACAACGCCTTCACACCGGGATGCTGTGGGCCGAAGGCCCGGCCTGGAACGCGGTGGGCCGCTATCTGGTCTGGAGCGACATCCCCAACGATGTTCATCTTCGCTGGCTCAACGAAGACGGACACGTCAGCACACTTCGCTCTCCTGTGGGCAACACCAACGGCAACACCTTCGACTGGGAAGGCCGACAGATTTCCTGCGAGCACTTGCGCCGCGTCGTGCGCTACGAGCGCAACGGAAGCGTCACCGTGATGGCCGACAAATGGCAGGGCAAACCGCTCAACGCGCCTAACGATGTCGTTGTGCATCCCGACGGCGGGATATGGTTCACCGATCCCGGCTATGGCAGCCATGGGAACTATGAAGGCCAAAAGGGCGATCTTCAAATCAAGGAGGCGGTCTATCGCATCGATCCTAAAACGGGCGCGATGGAACTTGTGACCGACGAGATATTCAAGCCCAACGGGCTTTGCTTTTCGCCCGACTACAGGAAACTTTACATCGCCGACACCGGCGCGTCGCATTACCCTCAAGCGCCGCGCAACATCAAGGTATGGGAGGTGATCGATGGAAAGAAACTCACTGGTGGCCGCGAGTTCGCTTCGATGAAAATGAAGACGCCAAAGGGCGAAGTGGAAGGTTTCGCCGACGGCATTCGCGCTGACGAAGACGGCAATATCTGGTCGAGCGCAGGCTGGGTAGGGCCAGGCTATGACGGGGTTCACATATTCGCCCCCGACGGCCAGCGCATAGGGCAGATACTCCTACCCGAGATTTGCAGCAACGTGTGCTTCGGAGGCCCGAAACGCAATCGATTGTTCATGACCGCCAGCCAGTCTCTTTATGCAGTCTATGTCGAAACCCGTGGCGCGCATTTCTGCTGATTAAGTCTCATCACGCCGGATCAACATGATGAAAAACGAAACCTCCGCAAATCTCCCTGCTCCTCCGAGCGGGCTGGCTCTGATGATGATGATCGGCCCGGCGTTCGTCTGGATGGGCGAAGCCATCGGATCAGGAGAAGTAATACTTGCCACTCGCTTCGGCGCGGTGATGGGATCAGCAGTGCTGTGGGTTCCGGCTCTTGCCATCGTGCTGAAATACTGGATAGGCATGAGCGGCGCTCGCTACACGGTCTCGACCGGCGAAGGCATGATAGATATGTTCAGTCGCGTACCCGGCCCAAGGAACTGGGTGGTGTGGGTGGTGCTTATCGCTCAAACCTTCGCCGCCGCAATCTCGACTGGCGGTCTTGCGGTCGCCGCTGGGACTTTCGCCAATGCCATGTTCCCTGCCCTTCCCGCTTTCGCCTGGAGTTGGATACTCGCCGCGCTTGCTGTCACCATAGTGTGGTCGGGCCGATTCGATGCTTTGAAGCGAGTGATGAGCGCGCTCATAACAATGATGATAATCGGCGTAGGCTACGTCGCCGTGAAAGCGTCGCCTGGAGTGAGCGAAGTGCTCGAAGGGCTCTTTGGATTTCATCTGCCGGACATTCCTCAGTGGGCGGTAGCTACGGGAAAGATAAGCGGCAATCGCTGGAGCGAGATCACTCCCATCATGGGATGGGCCGCCGGAGGGTTCGCCTCTCAGGTGTGGTACACCTACTGGGTGATGGGCGCGGGCTACGGCATGGCGCACGGGAGAAGTGACGGTCAGCCGTGCGATCTGCCTGCCCTCAAACAAATGAGCGCAGAGACGGCGACTCGCGTGCGCGGATGGTGCAGGCTGGTTTACGCCGACGCCACCACTGCGCTTGTGATCGGGCTTGTGACTACGCTGGCTTTCATGCTGGCGGGGGCGACCGTGCTCGGACAGCAGCAGATAGTGCCGGAAGGGCCTCGCGTGGCCTTCGATCTGGCTGCGATCTTCGGCGCGCGATGGGGGCGGACGGGCGAAGTGCTTTTCATACTGGCAGGGTGGGCGGCGCTCTTCAGCACGCTGCTCGGTCAGCTTGCCGGATGGCCGCGACTGCTTTCGGACAGCTATCGAATCTGCGTCCCGCGATTCGGTCGCGTAGAATGGAAGACCCGGTTCCGCTTCTTTCTGATCACGCTGCTCGGAGTGAATTTTTTCATCACCTACGCGCTGGGGCTTCAGCCCGTGCGATTGATTCAGACAGCCGCATTCACTGAAGGCGTGCTGCTCATACCGCTTCAGGCATTGGCGACCTTCCTCGCGCTTTACTTCGTGCTGCCCAAATTGGTTTCAGAAGATGCCTCTCGCATACTTCGTCCACACAAGCTCTTCGGTGTGCCGCTGCTTCTGGGCGCAGCAGTTTATCTTGTCTTCATCATTGCGAGGTTCACTCTATGAAAACGCTTTTATATCCCGAATACGAACGACTGGAAATCGCAGACCGGCCCCGGCCCAGTCCCGCCGAGGGCGAAGCTCTTTTGCGCGTGTCGGCCTGCGGCATCTGCGGCAGCGAACTGGAAGCTTTCAAGAGCCGCAGTCCGAGGCGCGTCCCCCCGCTCGTTTTAGGACACGAGTTCTGCGGTGTGATAGAAGAGATCGGTCCCGGCGTCGTCGGGCTTTCGCGCGGGCAGCAGGTCGTTTCGCACTCGCTTTATGGCTGCGGCAAATGCGCGCGATGTCTGCGTGGCAAAAGTCACCTTTGCGCCGACCGGAGGTTGTTCGGCATGCACCGTCCCGGCGGCTGGGCCGAGTATGTGTGCGTGCCGGAACAATGTCTGGTTGAATGGCCTGACTCGCTGCCTGCCGAGGCGGCATGTCTTGCCGAGCCGCTGGCAAACGGAGTTCACGTGGTCGGGCTTACGCGCGACCTTGCTGCCAACCTCGTGGTCGTCATCGGCGCAGGCCCGATCGGACTGTTGTGCCAGCAGGCGTTTCAGAATCTTTCATCAGCCGATGTAATTGTGGCCGACCTGATCGAAGAACGCCTCGACGCGGCACGGCGCGCGGGCGCAAAGCGCGCGATCAACTCTCGTCAGGAAGACTTTCTCGCAACGGTGATGGAGATGACCGGAGGCGACGGGGCCGAAATCGTGGTCGATGCCGTAGGGAGCGCAAAGTCGAAGCAACTGTCGCTTGAGGCCACGCGGCCCGGAGGCGCAGCCGTCTGGATAGGGTTGCATGAAAACACCGTCACCATCGATTCGCATCTCGTCACGCTTGCAGAAAGAAGAGTGCAGGGGAGCTACGCGGCTTCGATAGATGAGATCGAAACGGCGGTCGAGTTGCTTGCCGCAGGCAAAATCGATACGAGTTGGATAAAACCATTTCCTCTAGTCGAAGGTATCGAGGCGTTCGACCGCATGCTTGCCGCGAGAGGCGATGACATCAAGGCGGTGCTTGTGCCGGGGATTGAGAGATGAGCGAAAGAAGAAGGCCGTCAGATGATGAATTCGAGATGCCGAGTTTCCGGCTCGACGGTCGCGTCGCGCTCGTCACGGGCGGAAGTCGCGGCCTCGGGCTTGGGATGGCGCTCTCGCTCGCGCACGCGGGAGCCGACATCGCGCTTGCCGCGCGCAACAGGGAGGAACTCGAAGAAGCCGCTACGCTGGTTCGATCCGTCGGGAGAAGATCGCTCATACTTCCGACGGACGTGAGCGACATCGGCGCGGTGAAATCGATGGTGAGCAAAACAGCGGAGCATTTCGAGCGACTGGATATTCTGGTCAACGCGGCAGGCATCAACATCCGACAGAAGGTCGATGAGTTCACAGAAGCAGACTGGGATCGCCTGATGTCTGTGAATCTGAAAGGAGCGTTTTTCGCCTGTCTCGAAGCAGCGCGGGTGATGCGAAGTCAGGGCAAGGGCAAGATAATCAACGTCGGCTCGATTGCCTTTGAAATCATCGTGCCGCGCGTCGCGCTCTATGCCATCAGCAAAGGCGGCATGAGGCAGATGACTCGCAGCCTGGCCGTTGAGTGGGCCAGCGACAACTTATGTGTGAACGCCATCGCGCCCGGACGTTTCTGGACGAAGATGACGGACGCGGTTTTTTCGGATGAAAAACTTTACGACAGCGCAGTCAGCGTCATTCCGCTTGGTCGTCCGGGCGTTGCATCTGACCTTGCGGGAGCGACCCTGCTGCTGGCTACCGACGCAGGCGACTATATCACGGGGCAGACCATCGTCGTCGATGGAGGCTGGCTGGTGAGCGGCGGGGTCAAAGCCTGATCCGCAGATTTCTCAGATTAGAGATATTTGCATTTGGATTCACCCTTTCGAAGATCGAGACCACAAGCCCCGAAGGGGC
>CAZPQE010000466.1:0-5408 GCA_964588615.1 uncultured Clostridia bacterium
TGACACCTTTAAGCCGCCCCCTTAACTTAATGGCATTGCCCTGAAAGGATGAAAATTTGAAGAACCAGCAGGCTGGCAGCCTGCTGTACCTTTTCTGAGGAGGAGAAATGCGGGCTATTCGACTCCCGTCACCGCGCCGAGCGCAGGCCCGATCTCGACATTCAACACCAGGTCTGCCAGTTGGTCGAGGTCTGTCGCATCGCGGTTGATTATCACCAGCAGCGCGCCGTTGCGTTTTGCGACCGCCGGAAACGAGGCCGCCGGATAAACAACGAGCGACGATCCGATGGCCAGAAACAAATCGCACGCGACGCTTTCTTCCTGCGCCCTCTGCATCGCGTCAGGCGGCATCGGCTGACCGAATGAAATAGTCGCCGTCTTTATCAGCCCGCCGCACTCCGCGCACACCGGAGGCTCTTCATCGATTTTGAATCGCTCGAAGATCGGCCCGAGATCGAACCTGCGCTCGCACCTCAGACACTTCGCATAAGTCGCGTTGCCGTGTAACTCTATCACCTTGTCATCAGGCACGCCGGAGAGTTGATGCAGCCCATCGACGTTCTGCGTAATCACGCTTGCGACTTTGCCTTCACCGACGAGATGAGCTATGGCGCGATGGCCGCGATTGGGCGCAGCGCGGGAAAAAGATTCATCGGTCGCCATCTTTCGCCGCCATGCTTCTCGCCGCATCTCCGCAGATGAGATGAAGTCTCCGAACTCGATGGGCTTGTATCTGGTCCAGAATCCGTCGGGGCTGCGAAAATCCGGTATCCCCGATTCAGTGCTGATGCCTGCGCCGGTGAATACGACGACCCGCTCTGCTTCATCGAGCATCCGCCTGAGTTCTTCGATCAGCAATTGATTGTCGTCCATTTTTTTCCTTTTACCTTTTGCCTTGCGACGCAGCCACCTCACGCCCGCAAATCCACGATCCACGCATCAATGCGGCTCTCGATCAGATAAGAATTCAGATTGATCCACCTCGTCACACCATCGAGAATCACCGAGTCTGATGTGACGGCAACCTTTCGGGAATTGATTATCGCTCGGTCGGGATCGAACAGAACTTCCACGCTCCAGTTCCATCCTGTCTCTTCGGCCATCTCTGTGATTTTTTTCGCAAGACGCCCGCTGTTCGATATTGGCCGGTCGAGATACCACGTCACTCTTCGAGGCTGCCACATCTCCATCGCTTCGCCTGTCATAAGAATCGCGCCTGCTGTCTCGCTCACTGCGCGATAAGACCCGTGAATGCCCGACAGGTCTCTCAGACACCCATCACGACAACTGATGATCGCGCCGCCTGAGAGCGCGGCCTCAAGCGTGATTATCAGGTTGAAACCATCGATTGCGACTTCTTCATCTCTTATGTCGGCGAAGTTCAGACAACTCGCCTCGCGCTTCTCCCGCTGCTCATCCGAGCAGGCCGCGCGAGAGAGCGCAACCCGCTGACGCTCGGTCAGAGAGTGGCGGTCTCCGACGAGTTTCAACGCCGACTTCATCGCGTAGCCGCGACCGAGCAGCCACGAAAGCTCGGCGACCGATTGTCGAATCGCGGACAGTCTCTTTTCATCGAACAACTCTCTGTCCGAAGGGTGCGCGCCGCGATGCTGCCTGCGGTCGGGACTCATGGGCGAACCTCTGCTCGCTCTACAGCTTTTTCTATCGCCGCGTTCAACAACTCGGCCAGAGGCCCGACGAACGGTTCCTGAATCATGTTCTGATGCTTGCCCACCGTTTCATAGATTTCGACTCCGCCCTTAGCCAGACTGCTCCATCCGAGGCCGGGGTCGCTTGTCTCGGGTCTGCGGCGCGAGGTGACTTTGAACAACGATATTTTTCCTGAGTAAGCCTGCGGTTTGAACTCGCGCGACGCGCGCAGGTGCGCCGCGTCGAAATTCGTCCTGACCGAATGCGGAAGCAACTTTGCCACAAGGCCAAATCGGTCTGCCAGTTTCCATAATGCCCTTCTCATCCTTGCCCGCAGCCTCATCTTGCCCCAGAGATGACGCGGAACTTCGATGAGCCGAAGCGCGCTGATTTCTTCGACGACAAGTCGAATCAAATCCGGCAGGGGCGGGCGTCTTTCGAAACCGGGCACGGAAGTGTCGAACAAAGCCAGCAGCGCGACCCTCTGGCCGCGAGCTTCCATCTGACAGGCCATCTCGTAGGCGACCAGCCCGCCGAACGAATGCCCCCCGATCAGGTACGGCCCGTCGGGTCGAAGGCGGGTCATCTCTTCGATGTAACGAGCGGCAAGCTCTTCGACGGTTGGGTAGTAAAACCGGTTCTCGTCGGGGTTGTGCGCCTGGAAAGCGTAGAACGGCTGATCCGCGCCGAGATGAGCAGCCAGATTGCGATAGCTCAGGACGAAGCCCGCGATGTTGTGAACGCAGAAGAGCGGAGGCTTCCGCCCTTGATGTTGAATCCCGACAAGATGAACCAGAGGCTCTGATCGAGGATCATCGAGCAGGGCTGCCATCTCTCGGACGGTGGGCGAACCGAAGAGCGCGGCCAGGAAAACCGTCCTGCCGAACTCCTGCGCGATCATCTCTGCCAGCCTCATCGCGGAAATGGAATGGCCGCCGAGATCGAAAAAGTTGTCTGATGCGCTTATGCCTTCGATCCCCAGAACCGGCTCCCAGAGCCGGATCAGCCGCTTCTCTGTTTCAGTCGCGGGCGCGTCGTCAGCCGCGTGCGCCTCCTGTGGCGCAGGAAGCCGCGCGCGATCAACCTTGCCGTTGGCGTTGCGCGGCAATTCCTCAAGCGGGACAAACAGGGACGGAATCATGAAATCAGGCAGAGCTTCCGCGAGAGATTTTCTCATCTCGTCAATGGAGAGTTCCCGCTTTCGGTCTGCCACGATCCAGGCGACAAGCCGGAGGTCGGCATTCGAATCTTCGCGGGCTGCGACGGCTGCTTCTCTGACTCCTGAGAGGTTGAGAAGAGCCATCTCCACTTCGGCCAGTTCTACGGCGTATCCCCGGATTTTCACCCGCGAGCCTTTTCTTCCGAAATGCTCAAGGCATCCGTCTTCTCTCAGTCGGCCTGTATCGCCGGTGCGATAAATGCGCGCGCCGCTTGCGTCTTCGATGAAAGCGGCGCGAGTCAGATCGGGTCTGTTCCAGTATCCCGGACTGAGGTGCCGGCCTCGGATGGCTATCTCGCCTGTCTGCCCGCAATCCGCTTCGCGTCCGTCGTCATCGAGTATGAGGATGGTGTAGCCTTCGACAGGGTATCCCACCGGAACGATGTTGCCGATGATTTGTGTCGCGTCATCGATGCGGTACTGAGAGATCAAGCCTGTCTCCGACGCCGCGTAGTGATTGATGAGCGCGCAGGAGGAAGAAAAACGTCGGCGGAAGGATTCGACTTCGCGGCGGCTCATAGGCTCGGACGCCAGGGCGATGGCTCTCAGACGCGGAAAGTTGTCGCCCCCTTCGAGGCTTTCAGCGAAGTGACGAAAGACTTTCGGGAGCAGGTGAATGATGGTGATTTCTTCCTTGTCAAGCCACGCGGACAGGCTCGCCAATCCTTCGCGTCTGAAATCGTAGTCATAAAACGAAGCGCCGTTCATCAATGCGCCATACATTCCCATCTGAGACGCGCCGAAGCTGGGAGAGAAAAACAGCGACAGGCGGTCTTCAAAAGTGACGCGCAACCGCCGCGAGAAATTTCCGATCGAGTGCA
The DNA here is from genome assembly GCA_964588615.1 of uncultured Clostridia bacterium. Classification (GTDB taxonomy): domain Bacteria; phylum Acidobacteriota; class Blastocatellia; order UBA7656; family UBA7656; genus UBA7656. The sequence goes on from CAZPQE010000466.1 coordinate 3,691, forward strand.
TCACATTGCGATGAGTTCGAATGACTCCCTTTGGCTGGCCCGTCGAACCGGATGTGTAAATAAGGAAAGCCATCGCGTCAGGCGAAATCGCCGCGTGTGAAATCTCGCCCTCGCTTTCCGCTTTCAAATCATCGAAGCAGACCGCGCGGCAGTGGCTCTGCGCAAGTTCGCGCGCAAGATCGCTGTTGTGTTCATCGCACAAGATCAGAGAAGGCTGCGAGTCGCCAATTATGTAGCTGAGTCTTTCCTGGGGATAAGAAGTATCGAGCGGCACATAAGCGTTGCCCGACTTGAGAACGCCGATGATGGCTGAGTAAAGCTGTGGGCTGCGACCGATCAACAGCGCGACTCTCTCGTCTGCGGTCAACCCTCGCTCGATCAGAGCGCGCGCTATCCGGTCGGACTCTCGATTCAATTCTTCGTAGGTGAGAGTCGCGTAGCAGGACTTGAGCGAAGGGCGCGAAGGGAATTTCCCGGCCATCTCTCGGAATCGATCAGGGATCGAGCATTCGACGGGAATCGCCTCATCGGAGGAGATGCGCTCGCGGATTTGAGACTGATTTCGCATATTGATCGGCGTCGGTCGTAGAGCTTATACACCTCGAAGGATGAAGGTCAATGCGGTCAGGTTTGACAAAGAATTTCAGCGGTGTTAGAAACCGAATGCCGCGCTGTTCTCGCAAAAGGATTCTTAGATCGGTTTTCGATTGCCTGTACAGAAAAGATAGCGGAGCTTTTGGAGTGCGGTGACAAGTCACCCTCCAAATCGGCCCCCGTACACTCGAATGCAAATCGATCTAAATTCCGAAAGGATCAGATATGAAAAGACTCAATGCCGTTGCGGTTTTATTGCTGATCGCCGTCAGCCTTCCTGTCCGGTCTCAAAATCAGGTCAGGCTCGATGAAATCAAGCGCGAGGGGATCATCGAAGTCGAAGGTTTTCAAGCTCTGACTCAGCAGATGGTCGATTCCATCTTCAGCTTCAGCGAGCTTGGATTTCAGGAATACGAGACATCGAGTTACATCACCGCGATCCTCGAAAAAAACGGGTTCAAAATCGAACGCTCAGTGGCGGGGATGCCAACGGCGTGGGTCGCAAGCTTTGGGTCGGGCAAGCCTGTGATTGGAATGATGACCGACATCGATTGCATCCCGCGAGCTTCGCAAAAGCCGGGCGTCGCCTTTCACGATCCGCTCATCGAAGGCGCTCCCGGTCACGGCGAAGGCCATAATTCAGGTCAGGCGGTAAATGTTACGGCGGCTATCGTCCTCAAGAAGCTGATGGAGAAACATAAAATCGCCGGAACGATCAGGCTCTATCCGGGAGTCGCCGAAGAGTTGGTCGCAGCTAATGCGTTCTTCGTCCGCGCGGGATTGTTCAGGGATGTCGATCTGGTGCCGGGCTGTCACGTCGACAGCGACCTGACCACAAGCTACGGACAGGCGGCGACAAACAGCGGGCTGGTATCGGTTCAGTATTCCTTTCATGGGAAAGCGGCGCATGCGGCAGGCGCTCCGTGGTCGGGACGCAGCGCGCTCGATGCGGTCGAGTTGATGAATATAGCCTGGAACATGCGACGCGAGCACCTGAGACTCCAGCAGCGTTCGCATTACGTGATAACCAACGGCGGCGATCAGCCCAACGTCGTTCCGTCCGAAGCCTCAGTCTCAGTAGATCCAAATTTGGCTGAAATACAGCCATAGGTCCTTGACAACAA
>CAZPQE010000467.1:0-5407 GCA_964588615.1 uncultured Clostridia bacterium
TCGCCACGGTGACGGCGACGACGACCTTCACGGCAGGAGACAACAACGTCTTCGGCCTGTTCACCCGGTCGGCTTCCTGCTCGTTGAATATCGGGCTGAGAGCGCCGGTCGTGATTTCGATCTCGCCGTCGGATGGCAACTGCGCCGTCGGTCAGAACACTATCATCACCGGAGCCTGCTTCGTCTTCAGCACTGGAAGCAGCACGGTCACCAACGTCACCCGCGTGTTTGCGGTTGAGAGACGTGCAGACGGCACGTTGAACACTGCCAACACCATCAATGCGACGAGGTTTGTGATACTGGCAAGCTCGTTGATCGATGCGTTCTTCGAGTTCGGCACGGTCAATGCCGGGAAGACCTTCCTGATATTTGTCAGCGGTCCGAACGGAACCAGCCGCAACCTCCTGGCTGGTGACTCGCGTCCGGCAGGATGCCCGACAGGCAACGAACAGGGCGTGCAGGTGTCCTTCACCTGTCTCACGCAACCGCCAGCGCCTTGCGTGCCGAACGATCCGCGACCGGAATGCCAGACGCCGCCTCCGCCTCCGCCAGCGCGCGTCACCGGCTGCAACCTCAACCGCAGTTCGAGCGGCGTGTTCACCCTGACGGTGACCGGAAGCAACATCAAGTCGACGGCGACGGTGACGGTCAATGGACAGGCGCCCAAGAAGGTGAAGTTCCAGGATCAACAGTCCAACGGAACGTTCAACACGCTCAAGCTCAAGGGCAAGCTGTGCGCGAATCTGCCCGGCACTATCGTCGTCAACAACAACGATGGCACCGGGCCGTCTGCGCCGTTCGTATGCACCGAGCGTTGCCCGTCGCAGCAATAACCCTGAAGAAGTGAGAGATCACTTCATCGAAAACGAAGGAGGGCCAGTCGGCCCTCCTTTTTTAATGTACAGCCGTCGGCCAGCCTGCTGATGCTCTGAATTTTCATACTTTCAGGGTGCCAACAGGCTGGCCGACGGTTGTACATCGACAACTCCTCGATAATCATTCTGATTCAGAACCGACAATCGAAGATCACGTCCGTGCCGCGCCTTCGAATCACGACCGAAGAAAAGGTCATCGCGTCCCTGAGCCTTGTGATGCCGAGATCGCCTATCGCTTCCGTCCCCCGCCCTATGATCTTAGGCGTGGTGATGGCTATCAAACGATCCACAAGCTTCGCTCTTAGAAACGAAGTGATGATCGCTCCTCCTCCTTCGACCAGCGCAGAGCGGATGCCCCGCTGGGCGAGCGCGTCAAGCATGAGCGAAAGGTTCACGCGCCCGTCGCTCTCGCTGCCGACCTGCAAGACCTGCGCGCCAAGCCGCTCAAGGCGGCGCGCGCGACTGCCTGCGGCCCGCTCGCCTGCAATGATGAGAGTGTTTCGAGCGTTGCCATCCGCAAGAACATTGGCATCGAGCGGAATGCGCAGTCGGCTGTCGATGACGACTCGCAGAGGATCGCGCCCGCCGACGAGCCTGACCGTCAGACGCGGATCATCCTTTAAGACAGTGCCGATTCCGACCATCACTGCGTCGTGATCGCGTCGGAGAGCGTGGGCGAATTTGAGCGAAGCCTGACTGCTTATCCACTGCGAATCTCCCTCGGAAGTTGCGATGCGACCGTCGAGCGATTGAGCATATTTGACGGTGACGAAGGGGAGGCCAGTCTCGGAGTATTTGCGAAGGATTTCATCAACTTTCTTCATCGCCTGAAGTTTAGCTTGCCCGTTGTCAGTTGTCAGTCGCCTGCGGCTGATCATTTGCGGACTCTCGGAGGAGAAAGATAAGATAAGATCCGAATGATCGTGGAACTGGTAAAGGAATTCCGCTTCGAGTCGGCGCATCGGTTGCCCAATGTTCCGGCGGGTCACAAATGCGCCAGGTTGCATGGCCACTCGTTCCGATGCGAGGTGGCGGTGCGCGGGCAGGTCGATCCGCGCGCCGGATGGTTCATCGATTACGCCGAGATAGCCGAAGCGTTCGAGCCGCTGCGACAGAGGCTGGATCATTACTACCTCAACGAAATCGAAGGTCTCGAAAACGCGACGAGCGAAAACCTCGCCCGCTGGGTATGGGAGCGACTCGAAGGCTGCGTGCCTGGACTTCACCGCGTCACCATTCGTGAGACCTGCACCGCCCGGTGCGATTACTACGGCGAATGAGAAGCGCAGAAAATAAGAGAGTCCATCTTCACTCCGCATTCCGCATTCGCAATTCCGTATTCCTGAAGGTTGCAGATTCCTCGCCTGTTGCTGATAATCTGAAAACCTCAAGCCCCGCAAATCTAAAACCGAGGAAAAACTGTGGCTACTGACTCTGAAACAGTCGTCTCGGCGCAACGCGATTTCGTCGAGCTCAGCGAAGACCTGTCGCACTCTCCTCTGTGGAATCGCGACCTTGCGCCGACGACCATCAACGAGCGCACCTGGTCTACCTACAACATCGCCGCGCTGTGGGTGGGAATGTCGGTGGTCATCACCACCTACACGCTAGCGGGCGGGTTCATCGAACAGGGCATGAACTGGTGGCAGGCTCTTCTGACCATCCTGCTGGGCAACACCGTCGTGCTCATCCCGATGATCTTAAATGCGCACGCGGGCACGAAGTACGGCATATCGTTTCCCGTCCTCTGCCGCGCGAGCTTCGGCACTCGCGGGGCGAACATAGCAGCCATCGCCCGCGCGCTTGTGGCCTGCGGATGGTTTGGCATTCAGACCTGGATAGGCGGCGAGGCTCTCGACGGCCTTTTGAAAACCATGTGGAGCGGATGGGCCGAAGTCGCCGGCCACGAGTTCCTGATGTTCGCGCTGTTCTGGCTCATTCAGGTCGCAGTGATAGTTCGCGGCATCGAAGGCATCAAGCATCTTGAAAGCTGGTCTGCTCCGCTTCTGCTTGTGGGCGGCGCTGTGTTGCTGTGGTGGGCGGCTTCGGAAGCGGGAGGGCTTGGCCGCGTGTTGAGCACGGAAAACATAGCAGAGATGAGAAGGCTGATAATAGAGTCGGATGAGACGAAGTCGCTGACGATGCCCGCTCCCTTCTGGCAACTCTTCCCGCCCGCGCTCACGGCAAGCGTGGGCTACTGGGCCACGCTGAGTTTGAACATTCCTGATTTCACTCGCTATGCCCGCAGCCAGCGTTCACAGGCTGCGGGGCAGGCGCTGGGGCTTCCCCTCACGATGACCGCATTCGCATTTATCGGCGTGGCGACGACTTCGGCAACCGTGCTCATCTATGGAGAAGCGATACCCGATCCCGTAAAACTGGTGGGCAAGTTAAACAGCATCGTCATCACGCTCTTTGCCACCCTGGTGATTTTCGCCGCGCAGATAACGACCAACATGGCCGCAAACGTCGTATCGCCTTCGAATGATTTTTCCAACCTCAACCCCCGGCGAATCTCTTACGTGACGGGCGGGCTGATAACGGCCACCATAGGGGTGCTGATGATGCCCTGGTATCTTTATCGAAATGCCGGCGCTTACATCTTCACCTGGCTGCTTGGCTATTCGGCATTGATGGGTGCGATAGGCGGCATACTGATATGCGATTACTGGGTGATGAGAAAGCAGAAGCTGTTGCTGAGGGATTTGTTTTTGAAGGACGGCATCTACGCTTATTCGAAGGGGATCAACTGGCGGGCGGTCGCGGCATTCGCGGCGGCGATCCTGCCGGTCATACCGGGATTCATTCGCGCCGCCACACGGCGCGGCGGAAAGGTGGAAGAAGCGAACCTGTTGGACACTCTCTACACCTACGCATGGTTTGTGACCTTCGGCTTGAGCTTCGTGATTTATTTCGCGCTGATGAAATCGAGGAGAGATTGAAATGTCAGGCTTGAATAGAATCGATGGCTAAGAGAAAATCAGCCGGGCAGGTTGCAAGCTCCAACGAAACCGACAGGACACATGAAGCAAGGCTCACAAAAATCATATCTCGTCGCCGCAGTTCTCCTGCTCGCATTCTCGACAGCAGGACAGGCCGTTCAGGTCCCGGTCAAGCCCGCTGCGGCTCCGGGCCGATTGCTGGCCGATCTCAGGAGCAAAGACCCGGCAACGCGCAGGGAGGCGGCCAACTCTCTCGGAGCAGCGCGCGCCCGCGACGCCACGCGCCCGCTCATTCAACTCCTGCTCGACCGTGACGCTTCGGTGCGCGAAGCCGCAGCTTTCGCCCTCGGCATGATGACCGACCTGCGCGCCGTCGAACCGCTGCTCAGACTGCTCGCGGACAAAAACGATGAGGTGCGCTCTTCGGCAGCCTTCGCCCTCGGAATGATCGGCGACCGCAAAGCCATTCGCGCGCTGTCAAACGCGCTCGACGACCCCTCAGCAGCAGTGCGCTCGTCGTCTCTCACAGGGCTTGGCCTGATGCACGACATCGAAGGCGTGGAAGAGTTCATCTCGATGCTCGACGACCCGTCGGTCGATGTGCGCTATGATGCCGTCTGGTCGATAGGGCAGATAGATGACCCTGAGGCGATTGACCATCTCTACGCCGCTCTGGTCAACCTCGATCTGACGCGCATAGACGACTCTCTTCTTGAAGCCTACAGTCAGACGGTGCAAAACTCTCTGGCGCGGCTCAAGGCGCGCAGAGAGGTGATCGCTTCCCGCCGCCGTCGCGCCACCGCCCCGATCTCGCCAATCGATGTGCAGGAGAGAAGATCGCGCTCGGCATCGATCTCACAAACCGTTCAGGCCGCTCCGACCGAGCGCGCCATTCGCGCGAAGGTGAGCGGCACGGTCAGCATACGCGCTTACGTTGGAGCGGAGGGCTACGCCGTGCGGGCTTATGTGACCCGCAGGCTCGGCTACGGGCTGGATCAGCGCGCCATCGAAGCCGTGTTGCAGTATCGCTTCGACCCGGAACTCCGCGATGGTTTGCCGCAAACCACATGGATGAATCTCGAAGTTAAATTTTAGGTGACAGGTGACAGGTGACAGAGACACGGAGACACAGGGACGCGGCGAAAAGTTGGATTTCTGCTCGCCGCGTCCCCGCGTCGCCCCTTCTCCGTGTCTCTGTTCCCTGTTCCCTGTCACCTGTACCCTCTGAGGAGCAAGTCATGGCAAGAATAGTCAAATGCGGTTTGATTCAGGCGAAGAATGCCTGTTCGACCGAAGAGTCGATTGAAAAAATCAAGCAGGCCAATCTGGAAAAAAATCTGAAGTTCGTCGAGCAGGCCGCTTCTCAGGGCGTGCAGATGCTCTGCTTTCAGGAAGTCTTCACCACGCCATACTTTTGCGCCGAGCAGCAGACGCGCTGGTACGAAGCGGTGGAAAAAATACCGGACGGGCCGACCGTGAAATTGATGCAGGAGACGGCGCGCAACCACCAGATGGTCATCATCGCGCCTATCTATGAAGAAGAAATCACCGGCGTCTATTACAACACGGCTGCCGTCATTGATGCCGACG
>CAZPQE010000468.1:0-5379 GCA_964588615.1 uncultured Clostridia bacterium
ACCGGAAATCGCTTCCGCGCCCCAAGACCAGGTGAGCATCGATTCGTTCCTGACGACAGACCTTCGGATATCGAAAGCGATAAAGATCAAAGAGCGGGTTGAGAGAGAGCCATCGATGGACATCTTCAACGTGTTCAACTTTGCCAACCACGATCCGCCGGGCGGGCTTGCGTCTGCGATAGGGCATCTGTCGGGGACGTTGAGCAACCAGCCGGGTACGGTCAACGGCACGCCACCCGGAGCGCGCACCAACAAATTCGGTCTTGGAGGCGGATCGTTTTCTCCCGGCATATCGCGCTCGTTCCAGTTCGGGATCAGGGTCACATTTTGAATGCGGAGAAGATGCCCGATATCAGGCGGGTAGTCCTGGAAGAGGAATAACATGGAGATGCGCTGCGTATGTGACTATAGCTCTGCGTTTCGACACCTTTGATGGAGTGCCTGGACGAATTCCTCCGATTATCTGCGAGCCGGCACGCGCCGACTCACAGATGATCGGATGCATTCACGGGCGCGGAGAGAAATCCAGCCCTTTCTGATTCCAGGCGACGGCGACATATTCCCTCGCCCCGTCAAATCGCCGCTTGCGGATTTTGATGGTGTAATATCCTGTGGCTGGCACAGTGAAATCCGCCACCTCGAAGCTGCTATCCCACGAAGCAGACCACTCACTGACTCCCGGCCCCTGCACGAGCAGATCCAAGTCGGCCTTGAGCGCATCGGTCGAGTAATCGCTCGAAGGATTCGAGTCCCACACGAGAGCCGCTTTCAGTCGCTGGCCTGCCAGCAGATAGCCAATGTCGATGGTGATCATGCCACTGCTGTCAAAGGAAGACGGTGTGACCGACATCCATTTATATGTTCCGTTGATCGCACTCTGATACGAGGTGAGCGCGTCAACGCCGCCCGCGCCGTCTCTCTCGCTCAACCGGTCGCTGCCTTCAAGGTTGTGCATTGCACCGGCAAGGATCAACGCTTTGACCGCTTCTGGATATATCTTCAGAGACGGTCGCCCGCTCATCAGCAGCGAGGCGATGCCGGCGACCATAGGCGATGAATAGCTCGTGCCAAGTCCGACATCGCCCGCAGAGCAGGAGAATCCCGGAGTGGCGAGTTTCAGGCTGGAGATGTTGGTGCCGGGGGCCGCGACCTCAGGCTTCTCGCGGTCGAAGCGCGGCGAGGTCGGATTTCTGAAGCTGGAGGTGCAGTGCATCACATCGTCATCGCGCGACAGTGTGCCTTTGTCGTCGAAGTTGCCTACGGCGATGACGTTATACCCTGTGGCCACGCCGCTGACATATTCCTCTCTCGGACGGCAACCTATCCGGGGGTCCAGACAGGAGCCGTTGTTGCCGGCAGCGGCCACAACCGTGTCCCAGCCGAAGCGCACAAGATAGTCGGCGTGTCGGGCGTGGACGTTCATGCTGCCATCGCTTCCGCATCCCGGTCCCCAGCTATTGTTGAGGATGTGGGCATTGGCGGAACCGGCGTCGAGCGCCGCCGACATATTTGCATCACCGTAAGTGGTCCCGTTGGCGCTGTAGATGCCCGCGCCATAAGCGATGCCGCGCAATGTGAGATGATTGCTTGCGACCATCCCGGCAGTCGCCGTGGCATGCTGGTCAACATTAGGGTCTCCCGGCGCTCGCGTGCCGAGATTTCTGACAAGACAGGTGTTGTTGAAATCGACCCGGCTGTCTTCGACGATGGCGACGTTTACTCCCTCGCCGCTTACGCCATACTCGCTCCATACATCGTTTGCGCGGATGGTCGGAGCCGCAATGTTCATATAGTCTTCGTTGACGTTGTCGGCGAAATAGATTCGCTGCACATCGGCCCGCTGAGAGAGAGTCGCAAGCACTCGCACGCGAACCGTCGCATACACGATGGGAGCAAGCAAACTCACCTCGTCAATCTGAATGCGCTTTCTGATGAAGTAAGATCGAAGCGGCCTGACCGCCTCGGCAGTGGCCTTGCGAAGCTGCTCCCCGCGACGGGCTATCAACTCCTCCACTTCCTGCGCGGTGAGATCGATTTCGCCCGCGCGAGGGTCAGCGAGTTTATTCGGGTCTTCGTGCTTCAACCAGAGAGCGACTTTGACCTTATCCGTGCCGCGCATCGATTGAACGATGTCGTGGAGGAACGGATCGAGTTTGCCGTAGCGAGTTGCATAAGCCTGCTCTTCTGCCGCGCGCAGAGCCTTGAGGTCTGCTTCCTTCCCGCTCTCGTCCATCCCCGTCTCAAAGACTTCTTCCGTTGCGGGGTTGTAGAGCTTGGCGACCGTCACCGCGACGCCGGTCAGAGGCAATGTTTCCCTGGCGCTGGCGATCAGCTTCAGGTAGCCGGCCGCTGTCCCGCGACTCGCGGCGGCAAGCGTGAGCAGTTGTTTTTCTACGGTTGAAAGCTCGTCGTCCGCTTTGTCCGCAGCTTCCTGAGCCGCAGCCGGGATGAAACCGATGATGGCAAGCGGCAGCAGGAGGAAAGCGACCAGCGCGACGGCTGATGCCTGTTTGAATAATTTCCTGTCATAGATCGTCGAAGGTGTGATGAAAAATTTCTTGATCGTTTTCATTGTCTTATTCTCCTTTGGCGAAGTGGCGCAAGCTCGCGAGCTTGCGGGTTCCCTGAATTTTCGTACTTTCCGTGCGCGCGCAATCCGACAGATTGCGCTGCATCGAATGAAGGCGTGTTTGGGAATTCATATCTTTCAAACACGCCCTGATCTGCCGGTTGTTGATAGCTATCGCAGGCTTGTGAAATCGCTATATGCAGTAACAATATCCAATACCCGCGGCAGGCTATGAGCGAGGGCGGGAGACCTGATATCCCCTCACTCCGCTTCTTCCTCCGGGTTGTTCATCAGGCACGTTCACCCTGAGCCAAAGATAGCGAATGCTGCCGAGCGGAAATGCATCGATGGTCAATGATGCCGAGCCGACAAAGCTATCAGCCGTGTGAGCGTTGCCGAGTGATATCGCTTCCCCCGTTGCGGTCTGTCCCATAAGCTCCACGAAAACTTCTTCTCTGTTGTGGTTGTCTATCACATTGACCACTACTCGAACGGGGCGAGGCGTTTTGAGGGAAGTGAGCAGGAGATGGTCATAGGGGATGGGGCAACTGAGTATCTCATTGGTCTCGTTGTCGAGATTCAGCCACGCGCCAATATCCGTGTCCCAGAAGAAGCCATTGGCTCCTGCGCCGAAATTATGGAACGCATCCTGTGAACGCGGCGTGCAGCCGCAGGCAGAGTAGTTCGCCTGTTGAGCCTGTGCGCCGCCAGAAAAAATAAGGAGACCTGTCAAGGTCAGAATGAGCAGATTCAATCTCTTCATAAATTTTTCCTCCGATACTATTCGGTTTTCTCAAAAGTTGATTTGCGGAGAATCTGTCTTCCAGTCGAGGCGGGATTCCGTCACAGCATGAGGCGCGAAAACCGTCGGCATATTACTGTCAGCATGAAAGGCGATGATTTTTTTCGAGCAGGCATCCCCTGACGCTCTTCGTCCGTCTATAATGCTTTAGCCGTAAAGGAGTCTTTGATGTGGCGCAATCTGTTAGATTGCGCGCGCACGGAAAGTACGAAATTTGGAGCAACGCAAGCTCGCGAGCTTGCGCCACTTTTCCAGAGGAGCCGAAGATGTACAACAGGCTGCCAGCCTGTTGACACCCTGAAAGGATGAAAATTTGAAGAACCAGCAGGCTGGCAGCCTGCTGTACCTTTTCTGAGGAGGTGGCATTATGTCGCGCTTCAGGCATCATAGAGGCTGGATCATCCTGCTCGCCTTCTGCCTCTCATCCCAAAGCTTCGCCCAGGTCGAAAAGTTTTTCGCAGCCCCCGGCAAAAAAGATTTGACAGAGGCTTTCGTGAAAGCAAACGATGCCGAAAGAGCCGCTTTGCTTGCAGAAGAGAAAGAGTCCCTGACGGCGGAGTTGGCGCAATCGCTCATCCGTCGGGGCGAGCGATTCTTTTCACAGGGAGACTACTCTCAGGCTCTCGATGTCTGTCGTCTGGCGCAAAGATTGGCGGAACAGATTGGAGCCAGAGCCGAGCTTGCCCGGTCGCTAAACTGCATCGGCCTTGTGTATCTTCGACAGGGCAACTACGCGGAGGCTCTGCGCTCTTATCAGCAAAGCCTTGCAATAAGCGAATCGCTGAAAGATCGAACCGCGATGGCCGAAGCCCTGTGCCACACGGGAAACATACATCGCAGGCAGGGCAACTACCCTCAGGCTTTGGAGTGTTATCAGAAAAGCCTCGCCCTCAGCGAAGACGCGGGAGATAAACTCATAGCGGCCCGCGCGCTCAACAACACCGGAAATGCTCATCGCGAGCAGGGCAATTACCCTCAGGCTTTGGAGTATTACGAGAGGAGTCTGGCGATCTGTCAGGCATGGAGAAACAAAGAAGGAGAGGCTCGCGCGCTCAAGAACATCGGCCACATCCACACTTCGCAAAAGAACTACGCGCAGGCGCTTGAGTATTATCAAAGAAGTCTGGCAATAAGCCGCGCGTTGCCGAACAAAGTTATAACAGCCCGCGCGCTCACAAACATCGCGAATGTCTACAGGAAACAAAATCGCCACGAAGAATCTCTTCAGTTTGCCGAGCGCGCAACGGAGATGGCCCGCCAGCTTGATCTTCATGAAACGCTCTGGGCATCTCGCCTCATTGCCGGCGCTGCTCATCACTTCCTCAATCAGCCCGCCGAGGCGCGCCGCGCGATCGAAGAATCCTTAGCGGCTGTTGAGACTCTGCGCGCTCAGGTCGCGGGCGGCGAGCAGGAGCAGCAGCGATTCTTCGAATCCAGAGTCGCCCCTTATCACGCGATGGTTGAATTGCTCATCGCTCAAAACAAAATGGATGAAGCCTTCACTTATGCCGAACGCGCAAAGGCGCGCGTCCTTCTGGATGTAATCAGCAGCGGACGCATCAACAAAGCGATGAGCAGCGAAGAGCAGGAGCAGGAGCGAAGGTTGAACGATCAACTCGTCTCGCTCAACACTCAGCTTTTTCATGAAAACCTCCGCCTTCGACCCGACCCCGCTCGGTTATCCGATCTCAAATCCCGACTGCAAAAAGCGCGGCTCGACTTCGAAGCGTTTCAGACCAGCCTCTATGCCGCTCACCCAGAATTGAAAACGCGGCGCGGCGAAGCGCAATCTCTGCGTCTTGAAGAAGCCGGCGCGCTGATTGATGCAAAGACCGCGCTGCTGGAATTCGTAGTCACGGATGAGAAGATATTCCTCTTCACGATTACCAAACAGAGCGAACAATCGGCGGTCGAGGTCAAAGCTTTCGCGCTCGCTGTCAATGAAGAAGACCTGACTGATCGCATAGAGCGATTCCGCCGTATGCTATCGACTGCCGACAACCGATTC
>CAZPQE010000469.1:0-5369 GCA_964588615.1 uncultured Clostridia bacterium
CGGCAGGTCGTCCGATCAAAGGAGGCGTGGTGCGCATCTACGACGAGGAGGGCCGTCGGCTGGGGCCGAATCAGGTCGGGGAAGTTTACGTTCACCTCGAAGGAATCCCCGGCTTCACCTACAACGGAGCCGAAAATCAGAGGCGCGAAATCGAGCGTGACGGACTGGTGACGGTCGGAGACGTGGGCTACGTGGATGAGGACGGCTATCTTTTTCTGTGCGACCGCAAGCGCGACATGGTGATTTCGGGCGGAGTCAACATCTACCCGGCGGAGATCGAAGCCGCGCTCACCGAGATGCCCGGAGTGCGCGACTCGGCGGTGTTCGGCATTCCTGACGATGAATACGGCGAACAGCTTTGCGCCTGCATCGAGCCTGAGCCTGGGGTCGAGATCGGAGAGCGAGAGGTGCGCGAGTTCCTCTCAGAGAAACTTGCGCGATACAAAATTCCGAAGGTGATCGAGATGCGCAGCCGGTTGCCGCGCGAGGACTCCGGGAAGATATTCAAGCGTCGGCTTCGCGCGCCCTACTGGGAAAAAGCCGGACGACAGATTTGACCACTGCTCATCCGCACACGCGATTGCGCCCGCCCTGCTTGGCCTCGAAGAGCTTTTCGTCTGCCGCTGCGAGCAGTTTCTCCCAGTCGGCGGTGATTCCCGCCTGGTAAACCGCAACCCCGAAACTGGCCGTCACTCTGAGCGAAGGGTGCATCTTTTCCCATTCATACTGCTCGATGGCAAGCCTGATGCGGTCGCAGGCCAGAATGGCCGAGTCGAGTTCGGTTTCCGGCAACAGGAGGACGAATTCCTCGCCGCCATAGCGGGCTAGCAGATCGACATGTCGAAGATGAGCCTCCATGATCGAGACCAGCGTTTTCAACGTATGATCGCCCACAGAGTGTGAAAAGTTGTCGTTGATGTGCTTGAAGTGATCGACATCGGCTATGGCGATTGAAAGAGAAGTGCCGTAGCGTCGGCATCGCTTTACCTCTGCGGCGAGCGATTGAGCCAGGTAGCGGCGATTGAACACTCCGGTCAGATGATCGCGCACGCTCAATCGCTCAAGCTCTTCGGCCTGATCTCTGAGTTTGGCCAGAGCCTCGGCAAGTTCGACATTGCGCAGGTGGGACATCTCGCGTTCGAGCCGCTCTCTTTCCAGATCGGTCGCCGCAGTCAGGCTGCTGATCCTGGCTTTGGTCACTTCATCGAAGACTGCCGAGCGAATATCGTGAAACGCTTTGAAGTGATGAAGCGCGCGCTCATAGTCGCCGAATTTCTCATGCGCTTCGGCAAGAGCGAGATGGACTTTGAACACTTCGCGTTTGACCGACGCTTTTTCAGCGCAATCGAGCGCGAGGTAGAGTTGTTCTCTGGCTCGATCATAATCGCCCAGCTTGGCGTAGAAGCTGCCCAGCCCTGCGCGCGTTTCGGCCAGAATGCACAAGGCGCAGTCGCGCTCGGCTGACTCGAAGGCGACCTCGAAATAATGCAAAGCCCCCTCATTCTCTCCCCGTTCGACCTTGATGCGCGCTATCGTCTGCAAACACCAGCCCAGATTTCCAAAAGACCCGGTTTCTTCGAGCAGCGCGCATGCCTTTTCCAGATAAGTCATCGCCCTTTCGTGATCGCCGATGTTGACATAAGCCTCGCCGATGTTGCCCAGTATCCGCCCCGCAAGATCGCGGTTTCCGGCGGCGGCGGCCAGCGCGTAGCCCTTTTCATAAATGCTCAGTGCGGTGTCGAGGTCGCCGAGCTCTTCGTAAACGATGGCAGTGTAATTTAGCGGCAGCGCCGAGAGGTCTTCTCTGCCCAGAGAGATGAGCATTTCAAGCGACTGGTTGAGATGATCGAGAGCTTCCTGATAGCGGCTCTGCTGGGCGAGCGCGGCCCCGGCCCAGGCGAGGGCAAGGGCTTCGGAGGCGAGGTCGCCCTGCGCGCGGAACTCTTCGAGCGCGCGCAGGGCGAAACGCAGAGCCTCTGAGAAATCCGTTCTGCGAAATGCCTGCCTTGCCAGATCGAGAGGGCGCGATGACTGCCCGGCATCCTCAGGGACGGCTGCGCTGTCTGCTTCTTCGTTCATCGCCAACTCAGCCGCAGTATAACACAGCCAGTCGGTCTGCCGGCTCAGTGCTGCGTCTGATCGAACTCGGCGATCATCTCTCCAAGCATCCCGATGATCGCCTCGCGGTCGAATCCCATACCTATCATCGGCAGCAACACCCTGTGGCGCGCGACCCCGAAGATTTCGTCCAGAAGCAGGCGACAAAACGCCGCCACGACTTCTCCGGCAAACTGCCTGCCCGCCTGATTGCGCAAATCCGCAAGCGCGCTCTCAAGCGGCAATCGAGTGCGATAAGGCCGGTCAGTCATCATCGCGTCGAACGAATCGGCAAGCGTCACGATCTTCGACCCCAGCGGGATATCTTCGCCGCTGAGACCCTGCGGATAACCCTTGCCATCGATTCGCTCGTGATGGCACTTCGTCATATAGGCGATCTCTTTCCAGGGGTGGCGAATGTGCGAAAGTATCTCGTAGCCGGTGGTCACGTGCCGGTTCAGTTCGCGGTACTCTTTTTCGGTCAGCGGGCGAGGATTGTTGATGATCGAGCGGTCGACGACTATCTTGCCTATGTCGTGGAGGTATCCGGCTGCGGCTATGTGCTCAAGATCGGCGCCGGTGACTCCCATCTGGCGCGCTATGGCTTCCGAATACCTGGCGACCCTGTGCGAATGCCCGCTGGTGTAGGAATCCTTGAGATCGATTGCCGCGCCGAAAGCCTTGACCGTATCGCGATAAAGCTGGCGCATCTCGCGATAGAGCCTTCGGTTGTCTTCGATTTTCTGATGCAGCCTGAGCATCAGGCGATGATTGTAGATCGCCATCCCGATGTGCCGCGCTATGGCATCGATAATGGCCAGGTCTTCTTCATCGTAGTCTGCGCCGGAAAATTTCTCGCCGAGAAAAATTATGCCCATCAATTCCCCGCGCATGACCATCGGGACGATCTGATCGACATCGAATCCGGCAAACAGCGCGCTGTTGCGCCGGATCAATGGCGAAAGTCCGTTGCGCTCGGCGTGAACTGCGACGGGGCGGGCGCGCGAGCGCAGGCGTTGGATTTCATCCCGGTTGAGCGATATTTTTTCGCCAGCCGCGTCAGCGATCCCGCGCGCGGCCAGCACTCGAACCTGACGCGGGCGCGCAGTGTATTCGGCGATGACCCCTTTCGGTATGGCAAGAGTTCCGAGTATGGTGTGAAGCGAAGTGCGCACCACTTCTTCGAACTCATGCGTGGAACTGATTTCGGAGCCAAGCTCTGTCAGCGACCCCATATTATGCAGCAGCTTTCTGAGAGCGAGTCTCATGTTATTCCTCCCTTCAGCGACCCAGCGACCTGAGTCTTTCAACAGCGATCTGTTCGGTTTCTTCTATCCTCAGCATCGGGGTCAGTCCGAGCACGTCGAACAACTCGCGCGAAGCCGAGTTGAGGTTCGAGAGCGCAAGCGCGCCCCGCGACTCATTGATAGTCTCGATTATGCCGAGCAGAATCGATATGCCAACGCTGTTGATGAACTCGGTTTCTTCGAAATTGATAACCACCTGCCTGAAGCCTTCTGCCATAAGCTCGCGGCATCGGTATTCAATGCTTTCGCCTCTGAGTTGATTGAGATAATGGCCGGGGTATAGGACTACTACCCCATCGACGACTCTTTCTCTGATCTCGATGGCGGTAATCATCAAGTGTTCCTCTGGCGCGAACGGAGACGCGCTCACACGGCTATCCCCGCGCCGTCCGTTCCCGCTTTCTGTTGTTGTTTGCCTGCTGAGTCGGGGCTGATTGCCTGCTAAATGTTTTCGCGGCGCTTCGCGTATTTCGTCATGACCAGCACAGTTCCGTCATCGCTGCGCTCGAAGCGCACTTCATCCATCAACGCGCGAATTATCTGGATCCCTCGCCCGCGCATCCCCCTGCCTGCTGGCGCGCTCGCCTCATCGCCTCTATCCATCCATCCGGTCACGTCTCCCTTGTTCGACACGGTTATCGTCAGCCGGTCTTCTTCTACCAGGAACCGCTGATAAATCCTTCGGTCGGGGCTGTCCGCATGCTCGGCGGCGTTGATGCAGGCTTCGATGAGCGAGGTTTTTATCTGATTGATCGCCTCCTGATCGAAGTCGGCGCTGCGGGCTATCTGCTCGACGGTGCGAGCGGCTATCAGTTCGGCTTCGTCTTCTACGGGGATGACCAGTTCGAATTCGCTGGCCGGTTTGCGCTCCGTTTCCTCGGCTGCGAGTTTCATCAAATGATCGTGCAGGAGGTCGAGTTGCAAAAAAGTCGAGCGATGCGCGGCACACGAAGCCAGCTTTTCCGAAGCGCCTGCGGTGAACCCCTCCTTGCTTATGTACCACCGCAGAGCGGGCAGGCGCGACTCGGCGGCACGGGCCGCAGATTCCAGCCGGTGATCGAGGCGGTCGAGCGTTTCGACATCAACAGGCTCTTTCGAATTTATCAGCGCGATGAGCCACATCACTTCGTTGGCGTCGCTGTAGATGCCACCGTCGAATCCGCAGGCGGTAAACAATCGCCAGGTCATTCCGGCCTGCTCGCCCGCGCCGACGTTGTTGACATAAACGATCTGCGGCAATCGCGTTCGCTCCTGCTCTTCTTCGAGCGCGCGACGAGTGTGCAGGCGAGAGGCTCCGCGATAGCGCGCATCGAAGGCAGATTGATCCAACAGGCTCGCCGGAATGCTTTGAAAGTCGAAGCGCGAGAGCGCCCCGACAAGCTGCGCTTCGATTGCGCGGTTGTAGCGCGACATCATCAACCGGTATGAATGCTTGAGCTTCTCGCCCAGCAGAGTCTCGCCCGCAACCGGGCGGCGCGCGCCCGCGATTTCGTGACGGTAGACCGAGCGCACATAATCGGCAAGCACGCTGTCTGACGACGGAGTGACGAACCCGTAGCTGATCTCCAGAAGCTCGCGGGCGTGGAGTCGGTTGAGCACCGTCCGGGCGTCGGCTGAAAACTCGCTCATACGTTCGATCACCGCTTCTATCGGAACCGCGTCGTCGGCTTCGACGGCAAGCTCAAGGGCTTCGAGCGCGGCCCGCCGCCCTCGGCTCTCCTCTGCCACGTCGCGCAACACTGCGTTGAGGTAATGGCAGATTCTCCCGCTCATGACTTCAGAGGTGTAGATTCGCTGGAATTCCTTGAATGTGTTTAGCCGCGCTCGGCGCGAAGTAGCGGCGTCGAGCAGAGCGCGGATGTAAAACAGATCATGGTTGAGTTGCTGAATCATCAACTCTATGGTCGAATCGCTCGTTTCGACCCCCAGCCGGGAAGAAGTCTTTTCGATCATCTGCTCGATGTG
>CAZPQE010000470.1:0-5348 GCA_964588615.1 uncultured Clostridia bacterium
CCGGCTCTGCGTTGGTCGGAGGCGGCTGAGGAGTCGTCGCTGTTTTTTCGACAGGGGGAGGGTCTTTAACGCCGTTATCGGGTTGAACGGGTCTGGGTGGTTCGGGCTTTGCGACACTCTGAACCTGTTCCTGCGCGCCGGGCCTGAATACGACCAGATAACAGACCACTATGCTGACGAGCAGCAGCAGGATTGCGAGGAGGAATTTCCATCTCGAAGACTGATGCGAGCCGGTCGCATGCACCAGCACCGGGTATTCATTGCGCGAAGTTTCCCAGGCCGGAAGCGGATCAGCCCATGGGTCAGGCGAAGAGCTTGCAAGCGCCCCGCTGTGCGACACCTCTGCCAGCGCCTCGTTTGGCGGCACGGCGAAAGCAGGCATCGCCTCGGCAAACTGAGCGTTGAGCGGTTGCGAACTGGCTGAACGCAGGTATTCTTCGGGAGCTTCGAGAGGCTGCGAATGAGGAATCCACTGGAAGTGAGGATCGGGCGGAGCAGGCGCGGGCAGAGGCTCCGGCCCGTATTCGAAAAATGCATGCGGGATCGCTTCAGGCCGCGCAGTCGCCGGTTCGAATTTTTCTTCGAGCGGCTGGGTATCCAGATAGTCGGGGAATTCCTCTTCCACGACCAGGTTCTGAAAACTCACATCGGGCGCTTCCACCGCTGGCAGAGCAGGCGCTGCCGCGCCCCTCAGTCGCGCGCCCGGCATTATGATTTCAATGAGCGACCGGCACTGATGGCAGAGCCGCGTGAAAGATGCTTCGGTTGATCGCTTGCACAGGGGGCAATGATTTTTCGCTGACTCGACTTGCATAAGCTAGTAACCTGTTGCCAATGATTCCCCCCGTTCATAACTCCGACACCGAAATATGCCATAGAAGGCAGCCTGCCAGGTTATCAATTTGCGGCGTTGAGGGGCAATTACATCAGTTGGGGCAGTATTGCTTGATCGGCCAAAATTATAGCACAGCCCATAACCTTTACAAGCGATGATTGCTGTCAAGCGCCTGTCTTTGACTGAGACGAGAGCATAGTGCTATATTGGTGGCTCCCAAGATTCAACAGGTCGCCAATCTTTGTTGGCATATTCACAGGAGGCTGAAATGGCGGACAATGAAGGATCATCAGCGGTCGACAAGCTGACCTATCTGCTAATCGGAGCCGGCATCGGAGCGACGCTGGCTCTGCTGTTCGCTCCCAAATCGGGCCGGGAACTGCGCGGCGACATAGCTGACTACACCCGTCGGGGGATCGATGCTGCGGGCGAAGGAGCGCGACGAGCGGGCGCGCGCGCCAGCGAGCTTTATGAGACCGGTCGCGGCAGAGTGTCGGAAGCTTATGGCGCTGCCCGCGAGAAGGTGTCCGATATCTATGACTCGACCCGCGAACGGCTGGCTCACAGCGCCGAAGCGGTGTCGGAAGTCGCCGGGCGCCAGAAAGACCAGATCGCTGCTGCTATAGAAGCGGGCAAGCAGGCCTATCGCGAAGAAAAACGCCGGGTGGCCGAAACCAGCCGCGCCGCTGTCGAAGGCGAAGAAGCGTAAGCTCAGAAATAGGGCGCCAGTGCGCCCTATTGATTCAATACCCGATAGAGGTTTCGTGGATCAAACATTCAAAACCCTCATCGAAGTGGCGACCGTAGTCATCGCCCTGAGCTTTTTCGCGCAGGCCATAGCGTTCCTGCTCATCTACGTCAAAGTCAAAAAGCTCACGCTGGTGGCCACCGAGATGCAGGCGCGGGCCGAACCCCTGATCGAAAAAGCAGGCCCCGTGCTCGATCAGGCTCAGATCACTATCGCTACGGTCAAAGAGGCAGTCGATAAGATAACCGCACAGGCCAGAGAGACCTTCGATAAACTGAGCGTCGAGACGCGGGCGGTCGCGGCGGCAGTGTCGGCCTCTTCGCAGGAAATAGCCGCGCTGGCCCGAGAGCAGGCGCAGCAGATTTCCGCCACTATCGATCAAACCACTGCCACGCTTCAACGCCAGGTGGCCGAACTCGATCACCTGCTTTCGCGCACCGGCAACCGCATAGAATCGACCACGATAGAAGTGCAGACGACCGTACTCGAACCCATACGCGAAGTGTCGGCTCTGCTGGCCGGTCTCAAGCGCACAATCGATGCGCTGTTTCGGCGCGACCGCAAACAGATAGACCAGGCGTACCAGGATGAAGAGATGTTCATTTGAAGCAACCACAATCGCCGGTTGCGCGGATTGAGATAAGCCCTCCCGACTTGACTCCTCAAAAAAGTTCAACACCGGCTCGGAGCGAGGCCGGGAGAATGCAGGATCAAAACGCACCTGGTTCTTCAGGAACCAGGTGCTTGTTTCAGATTGAAGTCCTTTGATGAGTTTTCGACAAGGAAGGCAAGAGAGCGAAGATGAGCGACACACTGGATTTGAAAGCGACGATAAATCTGCCCCGCACCGGTTTCTCGCAAAAGGCGAACCTCAATCAGCGCGAGCCTGAAAGAATAAAACGCTGGCGCGAAACTGGTCTCTATAACCTCATTCGCCAGTCGCGTCAGGGCCGCGAGATGTTCGTCCTCCACGACGGCCCTCCCTACGCCAACTCCGATATTCACATAGGCACGGCGATGAATAAAATTCTCAAAGACATAATCGTCAAGTCGCACTCGATGATGGGCTACGACACGCCTTACATCCCCGGCTATGACTGTCACGGCCTGCCGATTGAAAAATATGTCGATAAGGAACTCGGCGCAAAGAAAGCGCAATTGAGCCCTGTGACCTTCCGCCGGATATGCCGCGAACACGCTTCAGGAGCTCTGAAGAGTCAGACCCGCGACTTCCAACGACTGGGAGTGCTCGGAGAATGGGACGATCCTTATCTTACGATGTCGAACGCTTATGAAGCCGAGACCGCTCGTCTGTTCGGTCGCTTCGTCGGTCGCGGCTACGTCTACAAAGGGCTTCGCCCGGTCTACTGGTGCATACACGATCAGACCGCGCTTGCTGAAGCCGAGGTCGAATACAACGAGCACACCAGCCCATCGATCTATGTCAAGTTTCCTCTCCCCGCAGATCAGGCCAGCGAGCTTCAACGGCGCGCCGAGGGCGCGCTCGGAGACAAGCCCGTCTATGTTTTGATCTGGACAACGACCCCGTGGACGCTTCCGGCCAATCTGGCCATAGCTTTCAATCCGGGTTTCGATTACGCGGCAATCGATGTCGGAAGCGAAATCTACATAGTGGCTCATGATCTTGCCGATGCAGTCGCCGAAAAGTGCGGCATTGCCGAGACCCGCGTGCTGATGCGGTTTTCCGGCGCTCTGGTCGAAGGTCTCAGCGCCCGTCACGCCTGGCTTGATCGCCCTTCCCTGCTCGTGCTTGCCGATTACGTCACTCTCGGCGGAGAAGCTGACGCTGAGACCGAACTCGACGTGGCCGACGCGCAGAAGAAAGGCACGGGCAAAGCAGGAACCGGCTGCGTTCACACCGCGCCGGGTCACGGACACGACGACTTCATCACGGGCCAGAATTATCGCCAACTCCTCGAACCTGTTTACTCAGAGCTTCGCGCGGCGGGCGCGCTTGCCGGTCAGACTCAGGGCGCGGAAGTTTACTGCCCCGTCGATAACGCGGGCAGGTTCAACAAAGAGATCGAGCGATTCGCAGGGCTTGAAGTTTTCCAGGCCAATCCCCGGATAGTCGATTTCCTGCGCGAAGCGGGCGCGCTGGTTTTCACCGAGCAGTACGCGCACCGCTATCCGCACTGCTGGCGTTGTCACAATCCGGTCATCTTTCGCGCGACTCCGCAGTGGTTCATCTCGATGGATCGCAAAGATGAAGATGGAGTGTCGTTGCGCGACGGAGCAGTGCGCGAGGTCGAGCGGGTCAACTGGATACCCGCGTGGGGCCGCGAGCGCATGAAGAATATGTTTTCGGGCCGCCCTGACTGGTGCGTCTCTCGCCAGCGACTATGGGGCGTTCCAATACCGGCGTTCTACTGCGCGGATTGCAACGAGACGATAGCCGATGAAAAGATAATCGATCATGTAGCTGAGATATTCGAGCGTGAGAGCGCCGATGCGTGGTACGCGCTCGAAGCAGAAGCCCTGCTGCCCGACGGCTTCAGTTGCCCGAAATGCGGCGGCACGCGCTTCAACAAAGAGAACGACATACTCGATGTGTGGTTCGATTCAGGCTCGTCGTCGCTGGCCGTGCTCGAACGCGAGCGCAATCTCCCCTGGCCCGCAGACGTTTACATCGAAGGCCCCGATCAGTATCGCGGCTGGTTCAATTCTTCATTGATGGTCGCTCTCGCCGCCAAAGATCAGGCTCCTTACCGCACAGTCATCACTCACGGATGGACCGTAGACGGCAACGGCAAGGCCATGCATAAATCTCATGGCAACGCCATCTCGCCCAACAAAGTGGCTGACAAGATGGGCGCCGAGATTCTCCGACTCTGGGTCGCTTCGTCTGATTACAAGGAAGACGTGCGGCTGTCGGACGAAATACTCACTCGTCTCGTCGATGCTTATCGCAAGCTGCGAAACACGGCGCGATATGCGCTGGGCAACATAAGCGATTTCGATCCGGCAAGCGACCGGGCGTCGAAAGAAGAAATGTGGGAGATAGACCGATGGGCGCTGACCGTGACCGATGAAGTCGCGCGCAAAGTCGTCGATGCTTACCGTCGGTTCGATTACACGACCGTCTATCACTCTCTCTACAACTACGCGACGGTGACTCTTTCGGCTGTGTACTTCGACATCCTCAAAGACCGGCTCTATACCTTCGCGCCGAAATCCGCGGGGCGGCGCAGCGCGCAGAGTGCGCTCTATGAAATAGTCGACAAATTCGCGCGCCTGCTCGCCCCCGTCCTTGTTTTCACGGCAGATGAAGTGTGGGAGAACATACCCTCTCGCAGCCAGCCTTCAGTACACATGGCCGAGTTTCCGGAAGCGGGAGAAACGGATAGCGAACTTCTCGACCGGTGGAACAGGCTTTTCGAGATTCGCTCATCGGTGCAGAAGGCGCTCGAAGCCCGTCGCAACGACAAGCTCATCGGCGCATCGCTCGAAGCCCGCGTGATCCTTCGCGCCGGAGGCGAGACTTATTCCCTGCTCAACGGCTACAATGATCAGTTGCCGGCTGTCTTCATCGTATCTCAGGTGGAAGTTCATCGCTCGGAATCTGAGAAGCTGGAGATAGAAGTCGAGCGAGCCGCCGGTGAGAAATGCGAGCGATGCTGGAACTGGTCAGAGACCGTAGGCAGCGATGCGCGCTTTCCGACCCTCGACGCGCGCTGTGTCCGACAGATCGAGGAAGGATGGTTGTGAAATATGGCGAATGAAAAACCGGATCGGGTATTGGAG
>CAZPQE010000471.1:0-5326 GCA_964588615.1 uncultured Clostridia bacterium
TCGCCGGGTACTATCTCCAGTTTCACCGGGAGACCGGCAACGCGCAGTACCTCGACCTTGCGATGCGCGCGGCCAAAGCATCGCTTGCTTCAGTCCCGGCGGAGATGAATCCGGGGGCAATAGAGGCAATGGCTCAGGTCGAATTCGCATCTCACGATTTCAAAGCTGCCCGCCAGCATGCAGAGTGGCTCACCGAGGCTGAACCGCGCAAGAGCTATCCGTTCCTTCTGCTCTTCGATGTGTTGATCGAACTGGGAGAGTACGATCAGGCGACGGCGGCGCTCAACCGGGTCAAACAACTCGAAGGCGACAGCGTGAATTCAGCAACCCGGCTGGCTCGTCACGCCATGCTGCGCGGTCAAAGCAAAGAAGCCGAGAGAAGGATTTCAAACGCCGTGGCGTTCGCTCTCAACTCCGCTTCGCCTCAGCGTGAAATGGTGGCCTGGCTTCGCTGGCAACTAGGCGAGATAGCTTTTTCGACCGGCGACTACCTGTCTGCCGAGCGGCACTATCGCGATGCGCTCACGACTTTTCCCGGTTACTATCGGGCTCAGGGCGCTCTCGGCAAGACCCTGGCCGCACGCGGCGACCTTGCGGGCGCAATCTCTCAGTATGAGCAGGCGGTGAAGGTTGCGCCTGATCCTATCTTCATAGCCGCGCTGGGCGATCTCTACCATCTCGCAGGAAGAGACAAAGAAGCCCAGTCGCAGTACGCGCTTGTCGAGCAGATAGCCAGATTGAGCCAACTCAACGGCGCGCTCTACAATCGACAGCTTGCCCTCTTTTATGCAGATCACGATATCAAGCCTCAAGAGGCATACACGATGGCGAGAAGAGAATATGAAGACCGGCGCGACATCTACGGCGCGGACGCTCTCGGCTGGAGCGCGCTCAAGGCGGGAAAAATCACCGAGGCGCAGACGGCCATCAAAGAGGCGTTGAGACTCGGAACCGAGGACGCCCGGCTTTTCTATCACGCATCGATGATCTATCGCGCGGCAGGCGACGAGGCGCAGGCGAAGGAATACCTGCGTCGGGCGCTCAAACTCAATCCTCAGTTCGACGCTCTTCAGGCGGTCGCAGCAAAGCGCGCGAGCCAGGAATCATAAAAGAGGTTTTTATGCTATACGAAAATCTTAAATCAAATCGCGCCCGGCGTGCGACTATCTTCGTCGCGGCGATTATTCTGCTGACTGCATCGGCGCTGGCGCACCCGCTGGGCAATTTCACCATAAATCATTTCGCGCGAATCGAAGCCGGGCCTTCTCGAATGAAAGTGCATTATGTGATCGATATGGCCGAGATACCGGCCTTTCAGGAGCTTCAGGCGATAGACCGGGATCAGAGCGGCGCGGCCTCTGAGGAGGAGTTGAATGCTTACCTCGACGCTCAGGCCGCGCGTCTTGCAGAAGGGTTGATTCTCACCTTTGACGGCAACCGTCTGCCGCTGGGGATAGCAGCGAAGAAGATCACCCAGCCTGAAGGGGCGGGAGGTCTCCTGACCCTTCGCATCGAGCTTGACCTCGTTGCCGAAACCGAATCGAAAGCGATCAGTCGGGTGAGGCTCGAAAATCGAAACTACGGGGAGCGAATCGGCTGGCGTGAAATGGTCGTGGGCTCGACCTCCGGCGTTTCGGTCTTTGACAGCACCGCTTATGCGAATGGACTGAGCGACGAATTGAAGTCTTATCCTGAAGACCTGCTGGCCGCGCCTCTCGACGAGCGAGCCGTCGAGTTCTCATTCGCCGCGGGGATAGTTCCTGAAGGTGCGAAGGCGCTCCTCACGCGCGACGGAAACAAGGCGCAGGCCTCCAGAGACCGATTCGCCGAGCTCATCGCCGTCGAGGAGATCACTGCTGGGGTGGCCCTGGTCGGACTGCTGATAGCCGCCGCGCTCGGAGCGGTCCACGCAATGTCACCCGGCCATGGGAAAACCGTCGTCGGCGCTTACCTGATAGGCTCTCGCGGCACTGCAAAGCATGCTCTCTACCTCGGACTCACGGTTACCGTGACTCACACTCTGGGAGTCTTCGCGCTGGGATTCGTCACGCTGTTTGCGTCGAATTATTTTCTCCCCGAAAAGATGTTTCCGGTTTTGAGCCTCGTATCCGGGGCGATAGTCCTGATAATGGGATTGAGCATGTTCAAGCGCCGACTCAGCGCAGCCCTCGGAATGCCTGCTCGCCCCCGTTATCATCACGGTGACGCTCATCAGCATCATCATCACGATCATCCACACCATCATCATCACAACGATCACGATCATTCACACGATCATTCACATCATCATCACGATTACGAGTCGCTGACGCATTCGCATGGAGGGGGCGAGCACACGCACCTGCCGCCGGGCGCGGACGGCGCTCCAATAACGTGGCGCAGCATTCTGGCCCTCGGCGTATCGGGAGGGCTGCTGCCCTGTCCGTCGGCGCTGGTCGTGTTGCTTTCGGCGATATCGCTCAACCGGGTAGGCTACGGGCTGGTTTTAGTGATAGCATTCAGTCTCGGACTTGCAGCGACGCTGACCGCGGTCGGGTTGTTGTTCGTTTATGCAGGAAGATTGATCAAGCAGCCCCGGACGGGATGGGTCATGAAACTGGCTCCGGTCGCCAGCGCGCTAGTCATTGCAGTCATCGGGCTGGTTATATGTTACGAGGCTCTGATTCAGTTCGGCCTTAACCCTGCGTCGCCGTTTGCGTCGCTCATCGGAAAACTTTGAGGTGTTATGATTCTTGAGAGTGTGCCTTCCACCGTTTCAGTTCTGGCCATAGGGCTTGTCGTGGGTCTGAGACACGCTATGGACGCCGACCACATAGCAGCCGTCTCGACCATCGTGAGCGAAAAAAAGAGCCTGCTGAGTTCATCTCTCGTCGGAGGGCTGTGGGGGGTGGGTCACACTGCGTCTTTGCTTGTCGCAGGGGTCGCCGTCTTGTTCTTTCAGTTTCAGTTCAGCGAGCAGGTCAAACTCGGACTGGAATTCTGCGTCGGCCTGATGCTCATCGCGCTCGGAGTCAACGCGATTCGAAAGCTGAGGAAGGGCGGGAGGATTCACTTGCACACTCACACGCATGGAGAGCACAGGCACGTTCACCCACACCTTCACGATGGAGCGCCTGAGCCTGACGAGCATACCCATCACGGATTGAAACTCAGCGCGCGCCCGTTTCTGGTAGGAATGGTGCATGGGCTTGCGGGCAGCGGCGCGCTGATGCTGCTGGTGCTTTCGACAATAAGCGCGCCTGCTGTGGGGCTGATCTACATAGCGATATTCGGCATCGGCTCGATAGGCGGGATGGTGCTTATGAGCGCGCTCATCAGCCTGCCTGTTCATTTAACGGCCAGCCGATTCGCCCGCGCAAACCTCGTCGTGCGCCTCGCCGCAGGCGCGTTCAGTCTCGCCTGGGGCCTCGTAATGGTTTATGAGATAGGCTTCGTCGACGGCCTGTTCGGTTGATGCGCGAATTTCGAGTTGCAGATAACGAGATGATTGATGTCAGAGGTCAGATGTTAGTCGATAGGCGCATCTGACTTTTTCTTTTCCATTCTTTGCATGCGCGCGGCTTTCGCGCTCGAACAGCCAGGACTTGAGAGCTTTCTACAGGCTCTGCCTTTGAAACCCGGCGCGCGCTCTCCCAGGATTTTGCACGACCCCTGCGCTCTCCCTGCTTTACGTTTCGAAATCGCTTTTATATAATGCCTCCTCCGCAAATCAGGTTTGGTTGAATGATGCTGGCAGAACAGTTTTGAAAGCCCTCTGCAAGACAGGAGTTTGTGCATCGCTTTGCAGGAAATGAACTGTAAGGAGGATGGTGAACGTGAAATCGATTTTTCATTTCTCGCGGCTGTCCGTGCGCGTATCGAATCGCTCTGAAATCTTATTGGCTCTCCTGCTGGTCGCAGGTCTCCTGGCCAACTTTCTGCAGGCGTCTCAGGCATCGCGCGGCGGCGAGGCGACCCCACCGACGAGTGTCGAGCCTCGCCCGGCTATGGACACCTGTCTGACGGCCACTGCAATCGATCCGGGCGCGCTGCCTTTTCTCGACGATTCGACTACGGTCGGAGCCGTCAACGACCTCGAAGGGGCCTGCGCTCCGGGACCTGGCCCCGATGTGGTTTATCGATTCACGCCCACTGCCACAGATGTCTACACCATCGGGGCTACGCCGTTCGATGTGAACTACGACCTCAGCATCTATGTCATAGCAGATTGCGCTTCTCCCGCCGGATCATGTCTGGCCGGAGACAACACCAACAGCGTCGGCAAGAGCGAGTTCGTCACTCCCACCCTCAACGCAGGCACGACTTACTTCATCGTCATCGACAGCCCGATAGCCGGAAACGCGGGCGCATTTCATTTCTCTCTTCGCCGAGGCACTCCGACAAATGAAACCTGCGCCTCTCCCATAGTGGTCAATGCCAGCCAGTTGCCCTTCTCGACTATGGGGACGACCTTCGGGGCTGCCAACGATCTCAACCCCGCATCGCCCTGCCTGCGCTCGAACGCGACCGCCAGAGGAGGCGAGGTGGTCTTTCAATTTACTCCCGCCGACACTCAGACCTATGTGCTGCGCGCAAGGCCGCTCGCCAATTTCGACGTGTCGGTTTATGTCGTGACCAACTGCTCGACCTTCGCCGGATGTTCAGCCTCGGACGTGTTCGGCGGCGGCGATGTTGAAGAACTTCGCAGACCTCTGACTGAAGGCGTGACCTATTTCGTGGTCGTCGATGGTTTCAGAAACGAAGCGGGAGACTTCACTCTCGACATAGAGCCGACCATACCTATCGCGCCCGACGCGCCCAGCAACCTGGTGGCAACAGCGATCAACGGCAACCGGGTCGATCTGATGTGGCGGGACAATTCCGATAACGAGCAGGGATTCCGCATCGAGCGCAGCCTCGACGGATCGGCCTTCACTCCCATCGGCACTACCGGCCCCAATGCCACAACATTCAGCGACACGACCGTCGAGCCGAGGATGACTTATTTTTATCGGGTGTTCGCCTTCAACAGCTTCGGCTCGTCGCCCCCTTCCAACATCGCGTCGGCGACGACTCCCGAACCCCCGCCTCCGCCTGTGCCGGTCATTACGATCACTCCCGACCCGCTCGATTTCGGAACGGTCAATATTTCGCTCGATCTGCCGGTAACGGTGATGAACATCGGAGGCGCGAACCTGGTTATTTCCGCAATCAGCAATCCGAATGCGCCTTTCTCGCTCGTCAACCCGCCTGCCGTTCCCATCACCCTCGCAACCGGACAGAGCGTCGATATAACGGTGAGGTTCCAGCCTACGAACGCGCAACTCTTCACCGGGACTTTCAACAT
>CAZPQE010000472.1:0-5325 GCA_964588615.1 uncultured Clostridia bacterium
GCCGCGCCGATAATCTCGCTGGTATTTCTCACATTGACGCACGCGCTGCTGGTTTTCGATTTGAAGCGGCCCGAACGGTTCCTGCGAATACTGCTCTGGCCTCAGTGGAAATCGTGGCTGGTGATCGGAGGGTACATACTGACCGGATTCGGAGCGATACTCGCAGGGTGGATCGCGCTTCCCTTCTTCGACCTTGAGCCGCTTCAAGCTCCGTTGATGTGGGCAGGCGCAGCGCTTGCGGTGATGTCTGCCATTTATTCAGCGTTTCTGTTCAAACAGGCGCGGGGGCGGGTCTTCTGGAACAGTCTGCTCACGCCCTGGCATCTGCTGGCGCAGGCGATTGCGGCAGGAGCAGCTTTTCTTCTGCTTTACTGGGCAATCGAGGCGATCATCAGAGGAGTGAATCTCGGAGGGACGAGGCTCGAATTCCTCAAGTACGAATTGATGGGAGGCATCATCGCCCACGCCGTTTTGATGGCCGGAGAGGTGTTGATACCCGAAGACCATGCGGAGAAGAAGATCGCGGCTCGACTCATAACGCACGGGATTTTCAAATGGCATTTCTGGGGCGGCGCAGCGGTTGCGGGAGTCCTGTTGCCTCTCATCGCGCTTGCCGCAGGGTTTGCTGACGCTACCTGGGCAGCTGCCTCGGTGTCTGCGCTCGCGCTTGCGGGGTTGTTCTTATGGGAGCACATCTGGGTGCAGGCAGGGCAGGCCGTGCCTCTGAGTTAGAGACTCGAAGACGCCGGACAATGGCGGTAGAATCGGCTTGATGAAGCTGGAGGTTCGGCAGCGATCCGAATCTGCAACCGACGGTCAAAACACAAGATGTCCACAGAATCGAAAAACAAGTCGAACGACAATCAGCCGGAGGGAAACATTAAAGGGCCGAGACTGTCCACTTTTCCTCCCTACGAGCGGTGGGATGACTGGATGGAATACGACGCGCGGGCGTGGCCTAAGAAAATCGAGCGACATTATTCGCTTGTCCCCACCGTTTGCTTCAACTGCGAAGCCGCCTGCGGTCTGCTCGCCTACATCGATAAAGACACTGGCGATATCCGCAAGCTCGAAGGAAATCCGCATCATCCCGGCTCTCGCGGGCGCAACTGCGCCAAAGGCCCGGCTACCATCAATCAGGTCAATGACCCTGAACGCATCCTCTATCCGATGAAGCGCGTTGGGAAGCGAGGCGAGGGGCGATGGGAAAGAATTTCGTGGGATGAAGTCCTCGACACCTTCGCCGTAAAGATTCGCGCCGCCCTCGTCGAAGACCGCCGCGATGAAGTCATCTATCACGTCGGGCGTCCCGGTCATGACGGCTACATTGACCGCGTGCTTCAAGCCTGGGGCGTCGATGGTCACAACTCGCACACCAACATCTGCTCATCTTCAGCCAGAGTCGGCTACGCTCTCTGGCAGGGCGCTGACCGCCCGTCGCCCGATTTCGCAAACGCCCGCTTCATCCTCCTGCTCAGTTCTCACCTCGAAACCGGCCACTATTTCAATCCGCACGCGCAGCGGATCATCGAGGGAAAGATGAGCGGCGCAAAGATAGCCGTCATCGATCCGCGCCTCTCGAACACCGCTTCGATGGCTGATTACTGGCTCTCGCCTTATCCGGGAACTGAAGCCGCGCTGCTGCTCTCGATGGCCTGGGTGATCCTCGACGAAGAAAGATTCGACCGCGAGTTTGTCCGCCGCTGGGTGAACTGGGAAGAGTTCATGCTCGAAGAGAGGCATGATCGGCCCTGCGAGTTCGATGCGTTCATCGATGAGCTAAAAACGATCTACTCGGAATTCACGCCGGAATTTGCCTCAGACGAATGCTGCATCGATGCGGCAAAGATAGTCGAGATCGCCCGCGAAATCGCAGACGCAGGCTCTCAATTCGCTTCTCACGTCTGGCGCAGCGCGGCATCGGGCAATATGGGAGGATGGCAGGTCGCGCGCGCGCTGATGTTTTTGAATGTGCTCACAGGCAGCGTCGGAACAGAGGGCGGCGTGTTGCCGAATTCATGGAACAAGTTCGTCGGCGCTCCTTTTTCCAAACCTTCGCCGCAGAAAGTCTGGAGCGAAATACTCTGGCCGCGCGAGTACCCGCTCGCCCATCACGAATTGAGTTTCCTTCTGCCTCACTTCCTCAAGGAAGGACGCGGAAAAATATCAGCCTACTTCACTCGCGTCTACAACCCTGTGTGGACTAATCCAGACGGCTTCACGTGGATCGAAGTCCTCAGAGATGAATCTAAGGTCGAGCTTCACGCCGCGCTCACTCCGGTCTGGAACGAGACCGCATGGTTTGCAGATTACGTTTTGCCGATGGGCGTCGGCCCTGAGCGCCACGACTTGATGAGCCAGGAAACTCATGCGGGCCAGTGGATTGCATTCCGCCAGCCGGTCGCCCGCACGCTCCGCGAGCGCGCAGGGGAAAAAATCGAATCCACCTGCGAGACCAATCCGGGCGAGGTGTGGGAAGAAGACGAATTCTGGATAGAGCTTTCCTGGCGAATCGATCCGACGGGCGAGCTAGGCGTGCGCCGCCATTTCGAATCCCCCTATCGACCGGGCGAAAAGATCACCATCAACGAGTACTATCAGTGGATATTCGAAAACAGCGTGCCGGGCCTCAAAGAGAAAGCCGAAGGCGAGAGCATATCTTCCCTCGAATACATGCGGCGACACGGGGCTTTTCAGGTTCGCGGCCCGGATTACCGTCAGCACGAAAAGCGGGTCGAGGGTTCCGAGCTTGAAGGAACCCGCGTGGACGAAAAGACGAAGGTGATACTCAAGGAGACTGCCAGCGGTGAGCAGGCCATAGGCGTTATGATCGATGGCGTGCCGGCTCGCGGGCTGAGGACTCCTTCGCGCAAATTGGAGTTTTATTCCCGGACGATGAAGGAATGGAAATGGCCTGAGCACGCGCTTCCCGGTTACGCGCGAAGCCATGTTTACTGGCGCGATCTCGATCAGTCGAAAGGCGAATTCATACTCGTTCCGACTTTCCGATTGCCCACCCTGATTCACACTCGGTCGGGCAATGCCAAATGGCTTTATGAGATTTCGCATACCAATCCGTTGTGGATGAACCCGGAGGATGCCGAACTTCTGAAGATGAAAAACGGCGATCTCGCGCGGATAAACACCGACACTGGGTATTTCGTCAACCGCGTGTGGGTGACGGAAGGAATAAGGCCGGGGGTCGTAGGTTGCTCTCATCACCTGGGCCGCTGGCGATTGAGCGCCGATAAGGGCACTGACCGCTGGGCATCGGCTCTCGTCGATATCGAAGAAGCAGGCGACGGGCGATGGAAGTTGAGACAATTGGAGGGCGTGCAGCCCTTCGAGAGCGACGATCCAGACTCACAGCGCATATTCTGGCAGGAGGGCGGCGTTCATCAAAACCTGACCTTCGCAGTTCACCCCGACCCGGTCAGCGGCATGCATTGCTGGCATCAACGGGTGCGCGTTGAGAGCGCCGGCCGGGATGATCGCTATGGCGATGTGGTGGTCGATACGAAACGGTCGCACGAAATTTATGCCGAGTGGTTGAAGCTCTCGCGTCCGGCTCCGGGACCCGACGGGCTGCGCCGCCCGCTGTGGTTTTCGCGCCCGGTGAGACCAGACAGCGAAGTGTACAAAATCAAAGACTGAAGAAAGGAGTTGCCTGCTATCGAGTGATAGCTGAGAGAAAAGTGCAGAAATGAAAATCGTAATACTCGGATACGGCAGGGTGGGGTCGCGGCTGGCAACCTCGCTCATCGAGAGAGGCCACGAAATCTCCCTCATCGATAAGGAGGGCACGCGCCTGAGTCATGCTTCTCATCTTGAAGGCGTGGAACTCATTCAGGGAAACGGCATAGACGTGGATATTCAGCGCGATGCCGGAATGGAAGACGCCGATATGATGCTTGCCGTTACGCGCGATGACAACGTGAACCTGATGGCCGCGCAGGTTGCGCGAACTTATTTCCATGTGCCACGCGCTATCGCCCGCGTCTACGAGCCGACTCACGCCGAAGCAACGCAGGAAGACCCTAAGCTTGCAATCGTCTGTCCGACTCTTCAGGCCGTCGAACTCATCACCCAGCAGGTCGATTCCGTCGCCCTTCGGCCTGTCCCGCAGCGCGCGCCCGAGGAGCCTGCCAGGGTTCAGCCCCGGCTGAGGGTCGAAGCTACGGGCGAGTCCCGATACATTCTCATAGCCGGAGGCGGCAAGGTGGGCGTGAACCTCGCGCGCGAGCTCTACGAGAGCGGACACGAAGTCGCTCTCATCGAAAGAGACCCTGCGCGAGCCGCTCAACTCGTCAACAAGCTCGATTGCCCGGTCTTCAGCGGAGACAGTTCCACGCATGATGTTCTGGAAGCTGCCGGAGCAGAGCGCGCCCGCGTCTTTGTCGCCGCTACAGGCAGCGATCAGGACAACCTCATCGCCTGCGAAGTCGCCAAGAAAGTCTTCGGCGTGCCTCAGACCATTTCGCGCGCCTCGAATCCCAAGAACGAAGAAGTGATGGCTCGACTGGGAGTCGATTCTACGGTGAGTTCGACTTCGATAATCCAGCAGGTCATCGAGCGCGAGCTTCCGACCGTCCGTATCAAGAAGCTGTTGAGCCTTCAGGATGGGGCTTACCAGATTCTCGAATACCAGATCGATGGCAGTTCGCCTGCAATGGGCAAAATGGTGAAGGAAATTTCTTTCCCGCCCGAGAGCAACCTCATAGCCATACTGCGCGGAAAGAGCACCGTAGTGCCTCGCGGCGATGCCACACTGATGGACGGCGATGTGGTTCTCGCGCTGGTCAAGACGGATCAGGAAGCGCAGTTGCGCAGTTCTCTGATGGGCAGTTGATACTACTGAGCGTCGGCAGGCCCGTACATAATCGCCTGGGCATCGATCCCCTGATGAGCCAAGTCGGGTTTGTCCTCATCAGGGTCGAAAACGCATGTGCGATTTCGTCCCTCGCGTTTTGCGCGGTAGAGCGAGAGGTCGGCCTTCTGCATAAGGTCGAGGGCCGTGCTGCCATCATCAGGGAAAGAAGCGACGCCGATGCTGATAGTCACCTTCATGGTCTGCGTCGGGTCAGTGGGCGAAGCGGGGAACGGATAGGTTTCGACTTTTTTTCTGATCCGCTCGGCAATCTCGATGCCCTCTTCGCGGCTGCACAGCGAGTAAGCGAAATACTCTTCGCCGCCGTAGCGCGCGGCCAGGTCCGCGCTGCCGACCACTTCACGAATGATTCTGCCGACTTCCTTTATGGTCTGACTGCCTATGATGTGGCCGCGCCTGTCGTTTACTTTCTTGAAGAAATCCAGATCGAGCATCAG
>CAZPQE010000473.1:0-5288 GCA_964588615.1 uncultured Clostridia bacterium
CACAGTGGCATAGGGTGAAGGAGAACCTCCGTGAGATATGTCGTTACGCGGAGGCGAAGAGCAAAAGGATCGCCCTCGAACCGCTCAACCGCTTCGAGACCGACTTCATCAACACCTGTGAGCAGGCCGTCCGTATGGTGAATGATGTCTCCAGCCCGGCTCTTAAAATCCATCTCGATACTTTCCACATGAACATAGAGGAGAAGGATTCTGCCGCAGCGATCCGTCGCGCAGGCAAGCTGCTCGGTCACTTCCACGCCTGCGGCAGCGACCGGGGTACCGTGGGCGGCGATCATATCAACTGGCCGGAGATCATCGCGGCGCTTGCAAGCACAGGCTACAACGGAGATGTGGTGATCGAATCATTCACTCCTGATGTTCAGGTCATCGCTCGTGCGGCTGCAATCTGGCGAATGATCGAGCCGAGCAGGAATGACATCGCCGCGCAGGGCATCAGATTTCTGAGAGAAGCTTTTCGCCCGCTCACCGCGCGCGCCGATCAGGTGGAAAAGCCGCCCACAACATCAGGTCGCTGAGAGGGTTTTCACAGAAGGAGTTGTGAGGTTATGAGGCATATCTGGCGGATCATCATCACTGTGTGTCTGCTCTCACTGGCGGGGAGTGGGCGAATTAAAACAGATCGACTCTTTGACGGCAAGAGCTTCAACGGGTGGGAAGGCAATATGAGCGTCTTCAGGATCGAAGAAGGCGCGATTGTAGCCGGTTCGATGAAATCATCGCTCAAGCGCAATGAGTTTCTCTGCACGACGAAGGAATTCTCCGATTTCGAACTGCGCGTGAAATTCAAGCTGCTGGGCGATCCCCAATGGGCTAACGCGGGAGTTCAGTTTCGCTCGCGGCGCATTCCCGAAAGCAACGAGGTCAAAGGATATCAGGCCGATATGGGGCAGAAATACTGGGGCGCGCTGTATGACGAAGGCCGCCGCTGGAAAGTTCTGGCCGCTCCCAACCCGGAAGATATGAGCCGGATCATCAAGCCGGACGACTGGAATGAATACGTCATCCGCGCCGAAGGCAAACATATCAGGTTGACTCTGAACGGTCATCAGACGGTCGACTACACCGAATCGGATGAGACCATAGAACAAAACGGATGTGTGTGTGTGCAGATACACAGCGGCCCGGCCAGCGAAGCCTGGTACAAAGACATCGCGATCGAGCCGCTATCGAAGATGAAGTAGGGCTGTGGCTCTACAGCGGCAATGGTATGAAGTGCAAAACGGCAATATCTGGCTTTGCACGACAATTTCCTGACAAGGAGAGCAAAACATGAAAACAAAAACCAAGCTTCCGCCGGTACTGAGAGATGCGCGACGCAGGATTGCGGCTGTGTTGGCAATCTCTTTGACGATGGCGCTGGTGACGAGTTCGATCAATATGGGAGTCGCTGCTGCGTCGAGATCAATGAGTATGGCAGGCGGCGCAGGGCCAGCGGGGTGGGCCGGAGACCTTTCGCCCATAAGCAAGGCCGATTGGAACTACGCCCGCGCTGCTCACCTCGTTGAGCGCGCAGGGTTCGGCGGAACGCCCGAGGAAATAGAAAAGCTCACTCGCCTGACGCCCGATCAGGCTGTCAATTACCTCGTTGACTACGAGTCGATTGACGTGAGCCATCTGCCCCCCTTCGTCGAGTCGGGCATTTATCCCAACGGCTGGAAGTTCATATCGATTCAGGAAGCCGCCCGTAGAGCGTTCGCAACAGGAAAGGCTTTAGGCATCAACGCCCGTCAGGACGGCCCGCTCCCCTATCAACCTGCGATCAATGAGTTTTATACGCTGCTGTGGAGCGACTTCGGCGAGATTCGCCGCGCCGCTCAGTGGTGGGCCGAGCGTATGCTCATCACCCCGCGTCCCTTTCAGGAAAAGATGACTCTCTTCTGGCACGGCCACTTTGCCACGAGCCAGGAAAAGGTGCATCGCCACCAAAAGATGCTCGGCCAGATAGAATCACTGCGGCAGCGAGCCGTCGGAAACTTCCGCGACATCCTCATCGCCATCGCTCAGGACCCGGCCATGCTCGTCTGGCTCGACAACAAAGACAACGTGAAGGGCAGACCGAACGAAAACTTCGCCCGCGAGGTCATGGAACTCTTCACCATGGGTGAGGGGCAGGGCTACACCGAGCATGACATACGCGAGATAGCCCGCGCCTTTACCGGATGGACGATGACGAAGGATGAAACGGTCGAGGACGAGGGCAAATTCATCGATGATGCGAAACTGCATGACGACAGCGTGAAGTCGTTCCTCGGCGAGAAGGGCAACTTCAACGGCTACGACGCCATTGACATCATTCTCCGTCAGCCTTCTGCCTCGCGCTTCATCACGAAGAAAATTTATCGCTTCTTCGTGCGCGAGCAGATCAGTGCGGAGATGAACGATAAGCTGGCAAAGGCACTCACCGATGCCAAATACGATTTCAAACCGCTGATGAAGACGATCTTTCTGTCGAAGGATTTCTACAGCGAGCCTTCCGTTGCGACGCAGATAAAATCGCCCGTTCAACTGCTGGTCTCGACTTACCGCAAGATGGGATTGAAATCAATTCCGGGCATCCCCGATTTCAACGAGACCTGCGGCGCGCTCGGCCAGTCGCTCTTCCTTCCTCCCAACGTCGCCGGATGGGCGGGCGGAAGGACGTGGATCAACCCTGCGACACTGCTGGCGCGGGGAAATTTCGCTGAAACGCTGCTCTTCCCAGACCCCGGAAATTTCATCGATCCGCATAAGGAGATTGCGGAAGGCTATAGAAGAATCCCGCTCAATTTCCGCGAGTACAATATCGCGCCGCGCGTATGGAACGCCGGGAAGCAGGAAATGGAAGCGGTTCCGCTTGAGGTCTATGATCGCTATGTCTCAGGCATGACGCTCGATGAGGCAAAGAAGATCATGACCACTGCCGAAGGGCAATCGATGATGGCCAGGCCCTCAGCGATGATGGCAAAACCCGAAAGAGGCAAGAGTCGGATGAGCGTCATCTCCGCAGGCGAGCAGTATAACCTCGCCGTCGGCGTTTATACTGGCGCGTGGCAGGCCAACAACCGCGTCAAGCCAATCCCGCGCACGCTGGCCCAGGTCGATTTCACTCGTATGCTGCGCGATGCAAAAGCGCAGACTGTCGAAGGGGCGGTCGATTATTTCCTTCGTCGTTTCCTGAGCGCGCCTCTCAGCGGGGAACGACGCGCGGCGGTCATCGCTTTCCTCAAAGGCGAATTGAAATCAGACCGTCTCAACTATTCGGCGACGATGGAGCCATCGCTCAGGCGCACAGTTCACCTGATACTGAGCGCGCCGGAATACCAACTGTTTTGAGGACAAGGAGGAGAAGCCATGTTGATAAAGAAGTCATGCAATTGCTCGCGGAGAGACTTTCTGCGCGCAGGGTTCTACGGTCTCGGCATTTCGGCGAGCCTGCCTTTCTTCCTCGAACAGGCGAGCCGGGCCGAAACAGCGCGGACGCTTTCGGGAGGAGAAGAGAAACACCCCAACCGCATTCTCGTAGTGGTGGAGATGAGCGGCGGCAACGACGGTTTGAACACCATCGTTCCCTACGCGGAAGATGCCTACTACAAAGCGCGTCCGACTCTCGCCATAAAACCCGGTGAGGCCATAAAGCTCAACGACCGATTCGGGTTGCATCCGGCGATGACGAGTTTCGAGGCGTTGTTCAAGGATGGAAAGCTGGCCATAGTTCACGGCTGCGGATACCCGAATCCGAACCTCTCGCACTTCACCGCTATGGAATGGTGGCACACAGCAGCGCCGCACGCCAACGAGCCGTTTGGCTGGATAGGGCGATACGCTGACGTGTGCCGCCCTGCGCCGGTCGAAAACTACATAGTCAACATAAGCACCCGCCAGTCGCGCGCTGTAGCCAGCGCCCGTCAATCACCCGTCGTCTTCAGCGATCCCAAAAAGTTTGGCCGGGTCGGCACCGACACTCAGCAGAAGGTCTTCGAACTCTACGGCAAGACCTACCCGACGAGTAATCCTTCTCTGGAGTTCGTCAACACAGTGTCGCGGACGGCAACCGTAGGAGCGTCGCTGGTGCGAAACGCCTGCGCAGAGTATCGGACTCTGATCGATTACGGAAGCGACAACAACCTGACTTTGGATCTCAAGAAAGTGACCGGGATGATAAAGGCCGGATTGCCGACGCGCATTTTTTACGTCAGCATCGGCGGCTTCGACACGCACGCCGCTCAGGCTTCGTCTCAGCAACTCCTGCTCATCTATCTTGCCGACGCGCTGCGCGGTTTTCTCGAAGACCTGGATCGGATAGGTCGGGCAGATGATGTCGGGGTTATGGTCTTCACTGAATTCGGGCGGCGGGTGAACGAAAACCTTAGCAAAGGAACGGATCACGGGACGGCCACGCCTATGTTCATACTGGGCAAAAAGGTGAAGGGCGGATTCTACGGTCAGCCTCCGAGCCTGACTGATCTCGAAGATGGCAATCTGCGTATGACTACCGATTTTCGATCGGTATACGCAACGATGCTCAAGGAGTGGATGGGATTTGAGGACACGAAGTCGGTGTTGAAAGGAGATTACCCGACGCTGAATGTCTTAGGCTGATTCCGGCCTGTTGCTCGCGCGCAGAAGATATTTGCGCTCAAAGCGAGTATGAGAAGCCGGGCAATCAGCAAACTCCGCCAGGAGTGACCTGTTTTCATTTCGCTCTTGATGGTGCTAAAAACAAGGCCGTTTTGTTTTCGAAATCAGACACGGGTAAGACGGATGTGACGCCTTCACACGGATCAAAATCGGTGCAAATCCGTCTGTTCCGTTTTCATCTGTGTCTGATTCTTGTTCTGTTCGTTAAAACCCGATGGCTTCATTTCACTTCTTCACCGTCGGGTAGCTGATGCCAAGCTGCTCAAGATAAGTTTTGTATTTCAACGGGTCGTAGTAAAACTTTTTCAACTCCGGCCTGAACTTTTCCATCTTGTCTCTATTCAATTCAATCGCCGGTTGATCCAACTCGCTGATGAGAGGCGTGTACTTAATCTCTTTGGTCTGAACGTCATTGAAGTAATCCCACGCTTTCTTTATCAGATCGGGCGAGAGCAGAAAATCCAGCGCGGTCATCACCTGAACCTTCGCGCCTGCCGTCGATCCCTTGTGCGCGATGGGCGTGGCCATTGCGACCGCGTTGGGCCACGCATGCCCCGGCAGGTTAGGTATGTTTGCAGGGAACCTCATATAGACGGTCGGCACGTTTCACGAAATATCGCCTATGTCATCCGACCCGCCGCCTGTCGGCT
>CAZPQE010000474.1:0-5261 GCA_964588615.1 uncultured Clostridia bacterium
GCGGCCGCGATAGAGCATGCGGGTGACCTTCGGGTGCTCGCCGAGCGCAACCGCTATCACCTGCACTTTGCGCGCGTGTTCGAGTCGATTCTGGTCGACGGCGTCCGGGCCGGGGAGTTTCCCGCGCAAGACCTGCACACCGCGTCCGCAGACGCCTTGCGCCCGACCCTTCGACTCCTCGATGAAGAACAAAATGGCTAACGACTCTCTCGCCAATTCTCTCGAATCAATCGTCGGCAGCAGTCACTTCACAACACATCCGGGCCTGCTCATCGATGGATTCGAACCTCAGTTGATAGTCTTTCCCTCGTCGAGCCAGGAAGTCGTGGAGTGTTTGAAAGCCTGCGGCGAGTCGGAATCGGCTGTCGTTCCAGCCGGGCATCGGAGTTGGATCGAATGCGGCAATCCGCTCCGCCGCGCTGACGTGGTGTTGAGCCTTGAGCGCATGAATCGTGTGATCGAATACAGTCCGCCTGACCTGACGGCGACGGTGGAAGCTGGTGTGACGCTGGCTGATTTCAACTCTCTCGCCCGCGCCGAGCGACAGTGGTTGCCGCTCGACCCTCCGGGCGCTGGCACGCTCGGCGCGATTGCGGCAACTGCTTCATTCGGCCCGCTGAGAGCGGGATTTGGAACGCCGCGCGATTACGTCATAGGTTTGAGGCTGGCTCACATCGATGGGTCGGAGAGCCGTTCGGGCGGCAAGGTGGTCAAAAACGTCGCAGGCTACGATCTGAACAAACTCTA
This sequence comes from uncultured Clostridia bacterium, assembly GCA_964588615.1. GTDB lineage: Bacteria > Acidobacteriota > Blastocatellia > UBA7656 > UBA7656 > UBA7656. Next base: position 748 of record CAZPQE010000474.1, read on the forward strand.
CATTGGAAGCTTCGGCACGCTGGCCGTCATCACTGAGATCACTTTCAAGCTGCGCCCTCTGCCTGAAATGATTTCCACCCTGATAATGAACGCGCGCGATCATCAATCACTCGTCAGCCTCGCTCTTCGCTCTTCGGATTTGCAACCGGCTTCGATGTTCATCACTCGCGGAATCTCTCAGGAAGACGGCCTCGCCTTGAGGTTTGCTGGCAGCGAAGCGGCTGTCAGATATCAAATCGATTATGTGATAAATAATCTCGCCCGCCGGGCGCGGTTGATGGAGGAAAGGGAAGCTCAGGATTTCTGGACTCAGGTTGCCGACATCGATAAAGACGCGACCGTAGCGGTGAGAGCGAGCGTGAAGCGCGCCCGGACGACAGCCTGCTTTGAAAAGATAATTGCCATCGAGCCCCGCGCTGTGGCAACGGCTGATCTCAGCGCGGGGATAATCCGGATGGCCTTTGACGCAGATGAGCAGGAAGCTCTGCGCGCCATCGAGCAGCTTCGCACCCAAGCCACGTCTTTCGGCGGGACGCTACTGGTCGAGCGCGCTCAAACCAGTATCAGGCAGCACGCGGATGTGTGGGGCGACGCAGGCGCTGCCGCCGCGCTTATGAAATCGATCAAGGCCGCTTTCGATCCGCGCTCGCTGCTCAATCCCGGACGATTCGTCGCTGGAATCTGAAACAAGGCAAAAGTAAAAATGAAAAAGGCAAAAATCGGGCTTCGGGTCATCGCCTTCGCACAGATGATCTGAAGCCGAAACTTCAGGGCGCAGTTTTCAAAAATTGGTCGAATCCCTCCAACGGAAGTTGGAGGATCGTTCAAATCCAGCCTAAAACAAAAACATCCGTCTTCCTCAAATCCCTCCAACGGAAGTTGGAGGATCGTTCAAGTCCAACCTCGCAAGGCTGGATTTGGACTCCTCCCCCGATTTCCATCGGGGGTATCCAGAAGGGAAAGGAGCCTCGTTGTGTAGGCTGGAAGTGCAAGCACCCCCAACGTGGGGGGTATGCAGCAGGAACCAACCGATTTTTGAAAACTGAAGCCTGATTTCAGCGAGCGATTTCACAGCGAACGTTGCCCACTTTTGCCTTTTTACTTTTTCCTTCCGCTTCGATGGCGAGTCTCGCCGCTTCCTTCGCGCTTGCCAGACTTGCATCTACGAGAAGCCCTTCACGGCCAACCCAGTCGCCGGCGACGAAAAGCCCCGGAGTGTCGGCCACCTCCGGCCCCGGACGAACAGCGCCGCAGCGCGCTTCAGGGATCGCATGCATCACGGTCATATCAGGCAGGAAGCGACGATGCGCCACCCGCTCTCTCCACCTCGGTTGAAGGAGGTCGAGCAGGGATTCAAGCTCGTGCTCGTCTTCTTCGGAAGCGTCGCAGTCGGTCGGAAGATATTTTGCGACGTGAATCAACGCGCCGCCCGTCGGGGCAAGCCGCGCGACAGCCGAATGAACTGAAAAATATAGAGGCTGATCAATCCCCAGCGCGAATGTAGTTTTCGGCACAGGCAGGCGATCCAGCGCGATATCGAGGCACGCAGCCTTAACTGCCATCGCTTCACGTGACCACCCGTCAAGCAGGCTGCTGCTTTCGACGAGCGAAGCGGCGACCTGCGGGCTTGAGGCGATGATGATGGTCGAGGCTTCGATCACGCTGCCGTCATCCATTCTGACGGATTTCACTGCGCCCTGAGAATCGCGCTCGACGCAGACGGCCCTGGCTCCGGTTTCGATCTTCACTCCCACGCTCTCAGCCGACTTACTGAGTCCATCGACGAGAGTCTGCCAGCCTTCATCAAGGTAGAGGACACCTCCGGTGACGGCCCGCTTTAACTGCTCGATAGATGAGCCCGCGCTCAAACGCTCCGGCGCGTTGATGTAGGTCGAAAGCCTGAGCAAAGCCAACAGGAATTCTCTGACCGGCTCACGCTTGATTTCGGCCTCGACCCATTGGCTGACGCTCGAATTCATCCATGGGCTGCTATCGATCTTCGTCACGCCTGCAAGCAGACGGGCCATCTCCATTTTCTCCGAGACGCTGAAGAGGCTCGTAGCAAGAAGCGAAGTTGGATTGGCGGGCAGCTTGTGCGTTGCGTTGTCGCGCACGGCAAACGCGCCCGACAGCCGAGGAGCAGAGCCTTTCGGTTCTACTCCAAGCTCGCGCAGAGTGGCGAGTCCTGCGCCCGCGCGATAGAGTGCATGAGGGCCGATGTTGAAATAAAACCCGTCCTGTTCTTTAGTTCTCGCCCGCCCGCCAAGCGCGGTTGCCTGCTCGAACAATCTCACGTCGAAGGACTGCCTTGCCAGAAACGCAGACGAGGCAAGACCCGCCACGCCGCCTCCGATTACGATTGCGCTTTTCTCGTTTGATTGCATTTCTATACTCTCCGAAAAATGTACAGCCGTCGGCCAGCCTGCTGTGCCTCCAATTCTCATGCTTTCAAGGTGTCAACAGGCTGGCAGCCTGTTGTACATCTGCCCCGCGCCGACGATAACACGTTTGAGGAGGGGACAAGGTTACAGGAGAAAAGTCTGGAGTCGAGAGTCTGGAGTCTGCAGTCGGCGCGCGAGCGGGTGTTGAATTAATGTGATCACGACATAATGAAACTCAGCCCTGAAGGGGCGACATTCGATAGCCCAGGCCAGCGGCCTGGGTCGAGTCGCCGTTGAGCGCAAGGCCTATCCCGCCCTTACAGGGCTTGTCGCGTGATTGCCTACCTGACCCGGCGCGTTGCACCGGGCTGTTGAATCGCGCCCTTTCAGGGCTTTGTCTCGAAAATTTTCTTATGTAGAACTGACGTTGGCTTATTCGCTCCTACTCGCTACCAGATCAATTTGACATCGTACTGCGCAAATATCGGATCTTAACTGAGCAGAAAAGCATCTTGCGCATTTGCCTGTGCAACGAGCATGCAGTCAAACGGGAGCGCTGATCTGCCGCCAGCGCCCCCGTTTGAACTGAGTTACTTGTGGATGACTATGCTGCCGCCTCCGATCGCTGTGGTCGGATTGTCGCCATCGGCAGCGCCGAGTTGATTGTCGTAAACAAGAGCGTTGCCATTGCTCTTGTCCCAAATCTTGATTCGGAACTTATCGACTCCGCCGCCTCCGTTGATCTGTCCGTCTATGGCCGTGAGCATAAACCCGTAGTTGCCGCTGCCGTTGATCTTCCCTGATCCCTTGTACTGCGCGCGGGCTCCGGCTACCACAAGCCAGTCGTAGATCGTGGAGTGGAAGTTGAGACCGGCAACCTTGAATTGAAACTCCGTCTCTCCGGTCGGCACGCTCGCCCCCTGTTGATACTTCGAGACGAACCCGAAGTTGGCCTTGCCCGTGAGGGCGGGATTTGGCGCATAAGCTCCGAGCGGAGAGTTGATCCAGCCGCCCCCGGTCACAAAGCCTCCATCCGGATCGTAAATGACAACCAGGGCTGTGAGATTGTTGACGGTGTTTGCGGTGGCCGAATTTCCGCATTGATCGCTGAGTGTAAGCGTCACCAGATAGACTCCCGGCGTAGTGAACGAATACGTAGCGATCACTTCCCCAGTCGCTTCGTTTACGTTGGCGGGCTGATTGATGGAGTCGAACATCCACTGGGCCGTATGGACATCCCCGGCGTTATCGGTGAAAGCGCCTGTGAAATTCACTGGCGTATCAACTGGAAAGACCGAACCGCTCGACGGGCCATTTATGGAGAGTGTCGGAGCGGGATTTTCGACTGTCACGGTGAAGCCGCACGAGGCGCTATTGCCCGAGGCATCAGCAGCCGAGCAGAGTACCTGAGTTGTGCCGAGAGGGAAAACTGACCCTGACGGTGGAATGCAGGCGATTGAAACTCCTGCGCAGTTGTCTGTGGCCGCCGGGAGCGGGTAGTTGACAACAGCCGAGCAGAGAGCGGGAGCATTGAGTGTGATGATGTTTGCGGGGCAGGCAATCTGAGGAGGCTCGGTGTCGTTGACGTTGACAGTGAAAGAGCAGGAGGCGGTGTTGCCGACTGAGTCGGTCGCGGTGCAAACAACAGTCGTCGTGCCGACAGCAAAGGCGGAGCCTGGCGACGGTGCGCAGACTGTCGTCGCGCTTGAGCAGTTATCCGAGGCGGTCGGGACCGCATAATTGATCGCAGCAGAGCATTGCCCCGGATCAGCGGATTGCGCGATGTTCGCCGGACAGCTAATCGAGGGCGCAGTGTCATCGATCACCGTCACTGTTGCCGTGCATTGGCTCGAAGCTCCATTGCTGTCAGTCACGGTCAGCGTCACCAGAGTGTTGCCGAGAGGATAAGGCCCCGGCGGGTCTTGAGTGATCGTGATCGCATCGCCGTCAGGGTCGAAAGAGCCGTTGTCAATCGAGGCGCTGGCCGCGCAGTTCGGACCCGCTGAAACGGTAACATTTTGGCACACGGCCTGCGGCGAATTGTTCGAAATGTAAAGCTCTGCCCCACCGGTCAATGCGCCACCTTGTGTTCCGCCGCCAGCCAGCAGCACTTGCCCGTTTTGAAGAACCGTT
>CAZPQE010000475.1:0-5253 GCA_964588615.1 uncultured Clostridia bacterium
GTTGTACTTGTCCTTTATTGCTTTTGTAACTGGCCATTACTCTTGTCGGATCATTTGTTGTGGCAGAAGGTTTGATGTAGCCGAGAGAAAAACTTGCCACCCGCGCGGATTTTCCGTTTTTTTGTGATGCTATCGTATCGAAGTTTCCAAGACTATACGGAGCCTCGTTAAATCGAGGATTGAACGGAAACCCTCTTGGATCGCACACCGCCGACAATGCAGCCAGCAAAGTCGTCTTCCCTGAACTGTTCTCTCCTACCAAAACAGTCAAAGGCTTGATCGGAACCATGTGCTTTCCGGCAAAGCATCTGACGTTTTCCATGATCAATTCCATAACCGGTTCCATAGCGACTTCTCCTCCGAGGAGGTAGAACAGGCTCGAAGCCTGCGGGTTCCCCGAATCTTGAAGCATTCAGACTATCAACAGGCTGCCAGCCTGTTGTACCTCGATCCTATCACCCGATTTCGATCTGGCGGCTGCGAAGATGCTTTATCTTATCACGAAGCTCGGCGGCTCGCTCGAACTCAAGCTTTGAAGCGGCGGCGCGCATCTCTGATTCCAACCTCTGAATAGTCTCGCTCAGTTTCTCCGGCGAGTAATCCTCTATCTCATCCGTCTCAAGAGGAACTTTGAAGTAATCCGCTTCGACTATCGACACCAGAGTCGAATCAATCGTTTTGACTATAGTCTGCGGCGTGATGCCCTGCTCTTTGTTATAAAGCGATTGCTTCTCTCTGCGCCGCTGAGTCTCTGTCGTCGCCCGCCGCATAGAATCGGTCACCCGATCAGCATAGAGGATCGCCTTGCCGTTTACGTTCCTCGCCGCCCGGCCTATGGTCTGAATCAGGGATTGCTCCGACCGCAGAAAGCCTTCCTTGTCGGCGTCCAGAATCGCCACCAGCGACACTTCGGGCAAATCCAGCCCTTCGCGCAGCAGGTTGATGCCCACCAGAACGTCGAACTCGCCCCGGCGCAGATCGCGCAGTATCCTGATCCGCTCAAGCGTCTTGATATCGGAATGAAGATACTGAACCTTCACCCCCAGTTCCGAATAATACTCGGTCAGATTCTCGGCCATCTTTTTGGTGAGCGTCGTCACCAGCACCCGCTCGTACCTTTCGGAGCGCTCGCGTATCTCGTTGAGCAGATCATCGACCTGCCCCTGAACGGGCCGCACATCGACTTCCGGATCGATGAGACCGGTGGGACGGATGACCTGCTCGATGACTTCGCCGCCGGTTTTGGTGAGCTCGTAAGGGCCGGGGGTGGCCGAGACGAAAACTATTTGCCCGGCGCGCTGCTCCCACTCCTCGAAGCTCAACGGGCGATTGTCCATAGCCGAAGGGAGGCGGAATCCGTATTCGACGAGCGTGCGCTTGCGCGATTGATCGCCCGCGTACATTCCGCGAACCTGCGGCACGGTCTGATGGCTCTCATCTACGATGACGATGGCGTCGCGCGGAAGGTAATCGAGCAGCGTCGGAGGCGGCTCGCCCGGTTTTCTTCCGGTCAGATGCCTAGAATAATTCTCGATGCCCTGGCAGTAGCCGAGCTCGCGCAGCATCTCCAGGTCGTAAATAGTTCGCTGCCTGAGACGCTGCGCTTCCATGACTTTTCCCTGTCGCAGGAGTTCAGGTTCCCACTCTTCGAGTTCTTCCCTGATGGTTTTGATGGCGCGCTTGAGTCTTTCGGGAGGCATCACGAAATGAGACTTGGGATAGACGGGCAATCGCTGGTGGGTTTCGAGCACTTCGCCCAGCAGCGGATCGATGGTCGATAGGGCTTCGATTTCGTCGCCCCACAGCTCTATGCGTATGGCTCGATCCTGATAGACCGGATAAACCTCGACCACATCGCCGCGCACTCTGAAGTTGCCGCGCTCGAAAGCGGCGTCGTTGCGCTGATATTGAATCTCGACCAGTTTTTTGAGCAGCGCGGTTCGGGAAATCTGCTGCCCGCGCTCAAGCATCATCACCAGACCGTAGTAAGCTTCGGGGTCGCCCAGCCCGTAGATGCACGAAACGCTGGCGACTATGATGCAGTCTCTCCGCTCGAAGAGACTGCGGGTGGCCGACAGTCTCAAACGGTCTATTTCCTCGTTGACGGTGGATTCTTTTTCTATGTAGGTGTCAGTCGAAGGGATATAGGCTTCGGGCTGATAGTGATCGTAGTAGGAGACGAAGTATTCTATGGCGTTGTGGGGAAAGAAGGATTTGAACTCCTGGTAGAGTTGAGCGGCAAGCGTCTTGTTGTGGGCCATCACCAGGACGGGGCGATTGATGCGCTCTATCACGGCAGCGACGGAAAAAGTTTTTCCCGATCCAGTGACTCCGAGCAAGACCTGATGCGCGGCTCCCGCTTCGATTCCGCGAACGATCTGTTCTATGGCCTGGGGCTGGTCTCCCTGCGGCAAGTAGTCGGATACAAGTTTGAAATCCATATTCGATCCAATCCGGCGGAAATCGTTTGTGAAAATGAAAACGAAATTATAGCCTTCGGGTTCGAGCGCGGGCAAACGGGGCGAAAAAGATGGCGCGCAGCAAAAAAAGCAAATCGAAAGTTGGGCGTTGTTCGCTTCAAGCTTGACATAGAAACTGCTCGTGCTGATAATGCGGATGCTTCAACCAAGTCCTGTGGAGTCGCATCAGATTTCGAGGTCGGATTCTCATCTTTCTTCGTGAATCTGCACGGTGGATTTTCGTTTGCGCGCCCACATGAAAGCGACCGTCAGAGCCGCCCGGTTGAGCAACTATTCCTCACGGGAAGAGAAACGACTATTAACTTAATTACCCGAACAAACATACCTGAATTCGAACTCTTCCGACGCGGCAAGGTGCGCGATGTTTATGCGGTCGAAGACAAGCTGCTGATAGTGGCCACCGACCGCGTATCGGCTTTCGATGTTGTGATGCCTACGGCCATCCCATCGAAAGGCGCGGTGCTTACGCAACTCTCTCTCTTCTGGTTCGATTTTTTGAAAGACACCGTTTCGAATCATCTCATCGCTTCCGACGTCGATCTTTATCCTCCGCCGCTTGCCCGGCATCGAGACCAGCTTGAGATGCGCTCGATGCTCGTCCATCGCGCCGAGGTCTTTCCCTTCGAGTGCGTGGCGCGCGGTTATCTGGAAGGGTCGGGCTGGAAAGATTATCAATCGAGCGGCCAGGTGTGCGGCGTCCGTCTGCCCGCAGGGCTGAGGCAGGCCGACCGATTGCCGGAGCCGATTTTCACGCCCGCAACCAAAGCGGAATCAGGACACGACATAAACATCTCGGAGAGAGAAATGGCAAACCGCGCGGGATGGGAAATAACGAAGAAACTCAAAGAGTTGACTCTTTCGATTTACTCACGCGCTTCTCTCTATGCCGAAGAGCGCGGGATCATCATCGCCGACACCAAGTTCGAATTCGGATTCAAGGGTGGAGAGATAATTCTTGTAGACGAGGCGCTCACGCCCGACTCGTCGCGCTTCTGGCCGCGCTCTGCATACGAGCCGGGGCGCGCGCAGATTTCTTTCGACAAGCAGTACCTGCGCGAGTATCTCGAAACGCTGGCCTGGAACAAACAGCCGCCGGGGCCTGAGTTGCCCCGTGAGGTCGTGGCCCGGACGAGCGAAAAATACAGAGAAGCCTACAGACTGCTGACAGGAAAAAAGCTGGAAGGAAAAAGTGAAAAGGCAAAAGTAAAAAGTAAAAAGTGACGGGCCATCCTTCCCGCTTTTACCTTTTTACTTTTTCCTTCTTCAACAGTCTCACATCGCAATGACGCTTCTGGATTATTTCGTTCTGGCAGTAGTCGTGGGGTCTACGGCGCTGGGAGCGATTCGCGGAATACTCAAAGGGTTGATCTCGCTGCTCTCGGCTGTAGTCGGGATAGTGGCGGCGACGCATCTCTACCCTTATGCTGCGGCGCTCATTCCGGGCCAGTCGGCCAGCCTCTGGGGATTTGTCGCCGTCTTTGCTGCAGTCATCATCGCCGGGGCCGTATTTTCCGCCTGGCTGCGGCGCAGGGTGAAGCGCGCCAGACTCGACTGGGTCGATCAAACTCTGGGGGCGGCCTTCGGGCTTGCGCGCGGCTGGCTGGTGTGTTCGGTTCTGTATCTGGCGCTGACGGCTTTTCCGGTCAGGATAGAATCGGTGGAGCGGGCGACCCTGGCCCCGCTGCTGCTCGAAGGCACTCGCGTCGTGGCCTATCTGACTTCGAGCGAGTTGAGAGGGAAATTTCTTGAAGGTTACGCCAGAGTGAGGCGGTTGTGGGAAAAATAATCATCCGATGAAACGGAATGCTGAGGGGGGGAATCGAGGAATGAAAGCCAAGCTGGAAGCTTTAGTAGCCGAGATGGTTGAAGGAGGAATTTTTTTCGAGGATGCGGTCGCCGAATTCGAGAAGCACTTCATACTGGCGGTGCTCAAGCGAACCAGAGGGAATTTGTCAAAAGCCGCCGAGGAATTGAGGATACATCGCAACACGCTTTCCAAGCGTGTTGAGAAATACTACCAGAACGGCCACATGGCCGGAGCACGCCACCGTCGTCAGCGGGCGCAAAAACCGGCAGTCCGCAAAGCGGCGGCGGGTCGCTCCTGATTATTGCTTTTCCCGGTCGAGCAGTTTTTGAATGTCAGCTTCGAGTTGCTCTATCTTGCGCGGTCCCGCGCCCACATACTTGCGCAGTATTTTCCAGTCTCTGGTCACCAGATAGGTGGTCGGAAAACCGATGATGTTGAATTCGTATCCCTGATCGTCATTGCCCATCAGGACGGTGTATTTCATTTGAAATTTTTCGATGAACGGTTTGACTTCCTTTGCCGCGCCCGAAGCCATGGTGACGCCCAGGAATTTGACGCCCTTGTCGGCGTATTTGGCCTGTAGCCGGTTGTATTCGGGAATCTCTACAATGCATGGGCCGCACCACGTGGCCCAGAAATCGACGACTACGATGCTGCCTTTGAAACTGTCGGAAGCCACTGCCTTGCCGTCGAAATCCGCAAGGTTGACCTTGGGCATCGCCTTCATCTCTTCGCCGTTTTGAGCCAGAGCCAGAGCCGAGAGCGCGACAAGAAGAATCGCTGTCAGAAAAGTTTTCATAAGCCCCTCCGGGATTGCCTGTTGTCCCACCCTTTGTGCAAATCCACGCAGAGATTCTAGCTCACGCTCCGGCGGCAGGGCAAATCTGACTGCTCGCGCCTTTTCGCTGCCGCCGCGCCTGATGTACCATAAAGGCTTCGACACGGAACCTGTCTTGAGGAGTCAAG
>CAZPQE010000476.1:0-5226 GCA_964588615.1 uncultured Clostridia bacterium
ATCCATCGCGGGGGGAGCCGGGCCTTCGACTCCGTAATGGTCGACGGTCAATCCGACGGTGGTCGTACTGTCGAGGTGAGCATAGATCGCCGCCAACTGGTCGTAGTCGTGCTGATTCGGATGCTGATTAGATTCTGGATTGTTGGTGTAATCCATGCAGGTTCCGAGGTTCGGGTTATCGAATGCCTCATCCTGATGATCGAGACCGAGCGTGTGGCCGACCTCCTGGCAGGTGACAAGGTTTCTCCATGCGGGAGTGTTGTATGTCGCGGTGTTGAAATACGTGTCGTTCAACTTCACGGTTCCCTGAGTGATGTGGCTGCCGCTGGCCCAAATCTGAGCGACCCCGAGCCAGCCGGTGTTGCCATAGGTGGCATTGCAGACCTCGACGCGCCCGCTCGTGGGCCGGCAGTTCCTCGGCTTTGCCGAGCCTGCCACGATCGTGGTGTTAAGCACGCTGGATGCGGTCCAGTCAGAGGACGTGGTAGCGAGATACGAGTCCCAGGCGGACGACACATTATCGCCCAGCTTCAGCGTGAACGGGTTGGCAGTGCGCGCCCAGTGGTAATTGCCCCACGAATGGCTGGCAGAGGTGATGACGGTGAGCGCCACAAATACCGCAGGAACCAGAACTGCGATCAGTAGGCTTCTGAGTGACTTTATCATGAAAAGCTCCTTTCCTCCTCAAAGCGTTGTCTGTGGGCAGGCCGCCGTGACAAGTATGGCGGATCATTCTCGTCGCGTGGTTGCGGCTTTGCCTCGCTGGCAAAGTAAGGGCGACGCGCCGGATTGGGGGATTGGGCGCATCGAAACCATGTGGCCGGGGAAGTTCTGATCGCCTCGTCAGCGAACCCTTGTTGAAGATCTGAAGAAACTTAGTCTGAGAGATCGGGTAGTGAGGCGGTGATAATCTAATCGGTTGAAATCGCGCTGTCAATAACCTTAACGGGTAGTTCTGCGGTAGAAGGTTGAAATCGAGAAAGCAAAAACCGATTCTTAATCCCGGCAACTCTGTGATAGACTAGCGCGTGCCGGAGATGGCCTGCGTTATCGAGGGCCTCACATCGACGACCGGGCATCCGAATCAGTTCAAACTATCCGTTGTGGAGAGGCAAATGGCAGACGAAAGAGACACTCTTTGGAGCGGAGAGGAAAGACGTCAATTCGAAGAGCGAAGGAAGGAAGACAGGCGAAAGGTCGATCTGGGGCCTCCACCTGGAATGGCGGAGCGACGCAGCGGGCGAGACCGCCGCCTGTTCGACCGCCGCGCGCAGGGCAGCACCACCGGACAACTGCTCGTCGAAGTGGGGCGATTCGCTGCCGAGAATATGACCTTCCGCCAGAAAAACAACAAGGCTGCCGCTCGTCGGGCGCGGAAACACCTCTCGTTGATAATGAAGCTGGCCAAGCAGCGCCGCGCTGAAATATCGTCTGAGGTCAAAGGCCTGGCTGCCGAAGCAGGCGACGGGATCGATGACGACGCCGATGACGACGACCAATAGAAGCCCGCTCAGAGGGCTTATGTTGATATCGCTCTGTGGCAACGACCGAACAACTCTTTAGAAGTCTGGAGGTGGGAATATGGGAGATGTCAACTGCCAATCCTGCGGGAACCTGGTTAGAGACACGGCGAAGTTCTGCCCGCGCTGCGGAGGCACGGTAGGAGCCTGGACTCCGCCGTCGGCTGTCGATCCGCAAACAGCGCCGCAGCCCCTCTATCAGCAGCCGCCGCCTTACCAGGACCCATACCAGCAACCATACCAGCAACCATACCCCCAGCCGCCCTATCCTCAACCTCCTTATGGGCAAGGGTACGGTCAGCCGCCTTATCAACAGCCCGTTCTTCAGCAGAATTTCTATAACGCTCCCGGCCCTGGCATGGCGGCTTACCCCGTAGAGCGCAAAGACAAGACCGTAGCCATACTGCTTGCAATATTCCTCGGAGCCTGGACCTGGGTTTATACCTACAAGAAAGACGCCTGGAAATTCTGGCTCACCCTCGGATTGAACCTCACCCTGCTCAATCCGCTGTGGACATGGGTTCTGCTGTTTCTGCCAAACATCGGCCTTCACATCTGGGCCATCGTCGATGTGGCCGCCAAGCCTCAGCAGTATTACGACTATTATCCGAACGGATGAAAGGCTGATGACTCATCATCAGCCTTTCGCTTCAAGCTTCGATTACGTTTTCACTCTCACTTCGCCCGCCGCATATTCATCTCGAAGAACTGGCGCCAGGTCTTGCCGTCCATCGTGACTTCGCCCGTTTCATGCCAGTCGCCTTTTTCAGTGATCCTGATGGTAAATCTCACGGTCGCCCCGCGCGGGTCGGCGTAACCCCACTGCCAGCCTGATTCGATCAGCTTCACTTCCGCCTCAGTGTACCGCCCGCTGGCAAGCCAGGCGTGGAAACGATAGAGCTTCGCCTGCTCGTCATAAGAAAGAATTCCCAGCGCGTGGTGAATGACTGCTTCTTTGTCGCTGCCGGGTTGCTTCGCTTTGTGCAGACCCTCGACCTGTATCACTGCTCCGTCAAGTTTGCTCTCGACGGTCTCCGTGCCGGTGAAAGCCCGACGCTGGCCCGGCGTGTATTCCATCCATCCTCCGCCTTTCCACTCGCCGATCATGAAATCGAGTTTCTTCAAATCGGCCTTCGAGGTCGAAGCCCCCACCTGCGCCTGGGCGGTGAGAGTCGAAAGAATCAATATCGCTAAACCGAAACCCACTGATCTGAAATAACGCATGTGTTCCTCCATAGAATAGTCTGGAGTCTGGAGTCTGGAGTCCAGAGTCCGTTACGCATGAGTAACCGCCTCATTTCTTCTGAGCCAGAATGCGATGACACATCGCGGCCAGAAAAAAACAGGACACGCCCGCGAAGATCGCGTACTTCCAGGGCAAGACCTGAAAGGCCGTCGACACCATGAAGATCAGGCCGAGCGTGCTGAAGATTATCGCCATCGTTTTCGCTTTGTTTTCCATACGTCTCCCCCGTTTCCGAGATGGCCGATACTTCGGCCTTCGCCCTCACTCTACGCCGAGCGATGTGTCGTTCACACTGCTTTCTTCTGAACTGCTCTTTTTCCCGACTGAACTGCAGGAGAGGCTGTTGGCTATGAGAAGTGTTTCTGCCACAATCAGAGCGATGAATGCGTCGTGGCGCAGATATTGGCGAGAGATGTTCAGATACACGTGGTATCTTGCAGCGGGTCTGGTCATTTCATTTTTTCCGTTCCTGCTCAATCTCGAAAGTTTCCAGAAAGAGGGCCGGGTGCTCTCCGGGCTTGTCTGGTCGATGGGCTACGCATTGATCGTCGGAGGATGCATCTGGGGCTTGTTTGCCGTAGTATTCGCCGCACTGACGATCATTCATCTGAGAACGGGATGGCCCTGGCGCGTGCCGATTTATTTCTACTTAACCGTAGCCACAGTCGGCATGACGATAGGCGTATGGCTTGCGCGTCGGATCAAAGGCCAGCGCGAATGGGGCTACGACTTTCTCGGCGCGCTGGTCGTCGGCGGAGTCATCGGAGTGATTTTCCTTATGCACTTCGCGTATCGACAGGCCAAAGAAGAATCATTCGCGCATCGGGCGACGGCGGCGGAAGCTCGCTACAATGCGCTTGAGCATCAGATGCGCCCGCACTTTTTGTTCAACGCGCTCAACTCGCTTGCCGAGCTCATCGAATCAGGACACCAGCAGGCAGCCGAGATGACTCACAAACTCTCCGACCTCTATCGAATGATACTCGTCAACTCCAACGCGAAGACTTCGACCGTGAAAAGCGAAGTCGAGATCGCCCGTCGCTATCTTGAACTTGAGGAGTTGCGCTTCGGCTCGCGTCTGAGTTTTTCTTTCGATGTTTCGGTCGATAGCGAGAAAGTTTATCTGCCATCGCTGATAATGCAGACGCTGGTTGAAAACTCGGTCAAGCACGGCATAGCCAGATCAGTCGAAGGCGGAGAGGTCGCCGTCGAAGTCTCCGCAAAAGACAAGATGTATCGTCTCAGTGTGTCGAACACCGGCCAGCCCTTCTCAGAAAACGGAAACAGAGGTGAAGGGTTGAAGAACACTCGCGCGAGGCTCGATCTTCTTTATGGCGCGAGTCACCGTTTCAGTTTATCGAGCGACGAAGCGGGCAGGACGGTGGCAGTTTTTTATTTCACGGGAGAGAAAATTGATTGAGCCGCGTCGCATACTGATAGTCGATGACGAGCCGCTCGCCAGACAGCGCATAGCGCGCTATCTGGCGCGGTCGGGTCACAGGTTCGTAATCGAGGAAGCCGAAAGCGGGCTGCGGGCAGTCGAACTCATCAAAGAGTTTGAGCCTGAGATAATTTTTCTCGATGTCGAAATGCCGGGGCTGACGGGACTCGAAGCTATAAGGCAATTCGAAGAGCGATCTTTTCAGGTTGTCTTTCAAACCGCTTATGACGAGTTCGCAATACGCGCTTTCGAAGAGTGCGCCGTCGATTACCTTCTGAAGCCGTTCACCGAGGAGCGATTCGATCAGGCATTGGAGCGCGCGCTCAGGCGTGTCATTGATGAATCCCGCCTGCGAGCCGTCGAAGCGAGGCTTGCCGAAAGGGGAAGCTATCTCCGCCGGGTGATAGTCAGACAGGGCAGAAAGGCGAGGATAGTAGAAGAGCGATCAATCGAATGCTTCGTGAGCCGCGATCACTGCACCTGTGTTTATTTCGACGAAGCAAGAGAAGGCATAATCGATTTATCGATCAGCGCGCTTGCCGAGCGTCTCGACCCATCAGTCTTCCTTCAGCTTCATCGAAACAGCATCGCGCGGATCGCATCCATCAGATCGGTTGCAACTCGCGGCGGAGAGATGGTAGTCGAACTGCGCAACGGAATGGAGCTTGAGGTCTCGCGCAGCAAACGAAGCGCAGCGCGCGAAATGATTCGTCGAGCAGGCGAATGACAATCCGCAGATTACACAGATTCTCACAGATTCAGGAAATCTGCGCGAATCTGCGAAATCTGCGGACCGATCCGTGAAATCTGCGAGTAGTGGGGTATTCGCGTATTGCTGACAGTGCTGCCTCTCACAGGTTCGTGATTATTCCATTTAACCTGGGCGCGCTTTACCCTGGCCAACCTTCGTCACACAAAACACTTTCAGGCGAAGCCAAATCCCTGCTTCGTGATCGGCAAGGTGCGAATGCGTTCGCCTGTTGCCGCGAAGATGGCGTTACAAACCGCAGGCAGAATCG
>CAZPQE010000477.1:0-5208 GCA_964588615.1 uncultured Clostridia bacterium
ATGAGCTTCTGCTGATTGCCTCCCGAAAGCGCGCGGGCCGCAAGAGCGATGTTGGGCGGTCGCACGTCGTACTCGCCTACGAGGCGGGCTGCCCGCTCGTGTATCACTCGATGGTTGAGAAGGACTGCGCCCGAAATCGGAGAATCGCGGTGAACGCCGAGAATGGAATTTGCGGCGAGGTCGAAATCCAGAAGCAGTCCGCGACGATGGCGGTCTTCGGGGATATGAGCTATGCCGAGGCGTTTTCGTCGACGCGGGTCCAATCGATCAATCGATTTGCCTTCGAGCAGGATTTCTCCCCGTGTCTGAGGGCGAAGACCGGCGATTATTTCTATGAGTTCAGTCTGCCCGTTGCCTTCGACTCCGGCAAGGCCGAGAATTTCCCCGGCGCGAACCTCGAACGTGACATCCCTCAGAGCGCCGTGCGCGGTCGAGCTCGCAAGCGTGAGGTTGCGTGCGCTGAGAATGGCGTCTTTGGGTCGGGCCTCGGTTTTTTCGACTCTGAGCAGAACCTCGCGCCCGACCATCATTCGGGCGAGTCCTTCGGCAGTGGCTTCGCTGGTCGAAAGATTGCCGACCGTCCGCCCGTCGCGCATCACGGTTATTTGATCCGACAGGGCAAGGACTTCAGCCAGCTTGTGAGTGATGATGATGATCGTCTTTCCCTGATCGCGAAGAGATCGAAGTATGGCGAACAACTCGCCGACTTCCTGTGGCGTGAGCACTGCCGTCGGTTCGTCGAGTATGAGAATCTGCGCGCCGCGATAAAGAGTTTTTAGAATTTCGACTCTCTGTTGTTGTCCTACTGAAAGATCGGCTATGCGGGCGTCCGGGTCGATGCGCAGGCCGTACTGCTCGGATATTTCCTTTACGCGCGCGCGCGATTGTTTGAAATCGATAGCCAGTTGCGGGCCGGGTTCTGAGCCGAGGATTATGTTTTCCGTTACAGTGAGAGTTTCGACCAGCATGAAGTGCTGATGAACCATTCCGAGGCCGAGGCGTATGGCGTCACTCGTTTTATGGACGTGTTGCAACTGGCCGTCGATGAGAATCTGGCCCGCGTCGGCGGTGTAAAAACCGTAGAGGATATTCATCGCCGTCGATTTGCCCGCGCCGTTTTCGCCGATGATGGCGTGAATCGATGAGGCGCGAACCGCGATTTCGATGGAGTCGTTGGCTGTGACATCGCCGAACCGCTTGGTGACGCCGCGCATTTCGACTGCGTAAGAGTTCTCGCTCATAGAGTGAATTGGCTCTCAGTGGTTCGAGGCCGCGTAATAATAATTCAAGGAAGGACGGATGAAAAGGCAGGGAGGTAAAAAGGCAAAAGTAAAAAGGAAAAAGGCAAAAGCTGCCGACCCGATAGCAGGCAGCCGTTCGATATTTCTTCAGGCATTTCCGGCGACAACGCTTCACGCTGACAGGTTTGACGGCGTGTCCGACTTTTGCCTTTTTACTTTTTCCTCTTCAATTCGTTTGATCGAACAAATGAGTCGTGCCTTCGGTCACACTCGGCTGCTCGGCAATCTCTCCCGTCTGTCTGCCGATGAAGACCTGGCCTTCGACGTTCTCTGGCGGGCGCAGCGCCAGTCTTTCAAGTCGGAAATCGAAGCGACGATGTTGTTTCTCTGCCATCTGATTGTCTTCCCAAAATATTCGAGAGTAGAGAAGCAGAGAGAGGCCTGCCAGAAAAACGGTGATGGGAACCAGAAGCGGCGCGGGAGAGTCAGCGGGGAAACTCAGACCGAAGAATATCGGCAGCAGCACCGCGCTGAAAAACATCAGCTTCGCGCCCCAGCGCATCCCTCGCCGTCGCGGCGATTTCTTGTTTGACTGTGTTTCAACGGGGAAGCCGTTGTTGGCGATTAAGTCTGAGACTGCGCTCATCGGCATGCCGCAGCGAGAACAAAATCGCGCATCGATAGATATCTGTTGACCGCATTTCGGGCAATACATAAATCCTCCTGAAAAGTCTGGAGTCCAGAGTCTGGAGTCTGGAGTCCATTGTTTGAAGTCATCACCCGTTTTCCATCCTTTCAGGGCGTCGCGCAGCGACATGAAGGCTCCTCAGAAAAAAGTCTGGAGTCCAGAGTCCGTCACGCAGAAGTCGTCATCCGTGTTTCATCTCTTCACACCGTTGTTAAAAACGACCTGAATGACGCCTGTGATGTTTCAAGAAAGCTACGATCAGCGACTGGGCAAAGTTCGATCACTGAGTTGAGCGGCAGCGAGTCGAGAGAAAACAGGTCGCTACCCCTCCCTGTTTGTGGTAGTTTTCAATCCTCTATGACGATCACCGAAGCCATCAAAAAAGTCATCGACCGACGAGACCTCTCGCGTGAAGAAGCCCAGTCCGTGCTTGATCAGATAATGACCGGCCAGTGCTCAGACGCGCAGACAGGCGCGCTGCTCGTCGCTCTGAGAATGAAAGGCGAGACCGTAGACGAGATTACAGGCTTTGCCAGCGTGATGCGCGCCCGCGCCGCTGCTGTGCGCCCACGCGCTCTGATAGACATGGGCGGGACGGAAAGAGACGCGCTCATCGATACCTGCGGCACGGGCGGAGACGCATCGGGCACGTTCAACATTTCGACTGCGACGGCCTTCGTCGTCGCGGGCTGCGGCCTCCGCGTGGCCAAGCATGGCAATCGCTCGGTTTCGAGCCACTGCGGAAGCGCCGATGTCGTCGAAGCCCTCGGAGTGAAGATAGAGCTTCCGCCCGAGCGCATAGCTCAGTGCATCGATGAGATCGGTATATGCTTTCTGCACGCGCCGCTCCTTCATCAGGCTATGAAGTATGTGGCGACGGCGAGAAGAGAGCTTGGCATCAGGACGATTTTCAACATGCTCGGCCCGCTGACCAACCCTGCGGGAGCCAATACGCAGGTCATCGGAGTTTATGCGGCGCATCTTACCGAACTGCTGGCCGAGGCTCTCGGCCATCTGGGAAGCCGCCGGGCTATGGTCGTTCATGGCAGCGACGGGCTTGACGAGATAACCATAACCGGCGAGAGCAAAATCACCGAACTCAAAGAGGGCTCGATTTCAACTTACACGGTGCGCCCCGAAGATTTCGGCTTGAAGCGAGCCCTGATGAAAGACATTCAGGGAGGAGACGCGCAGCAGAACGCCCGCATCATACTCGATCTGCTCCGGGGCGAAGAAGGGCCGCGCCGCGACATCGTGCTTTTGAATTCGGCTGCCGCGCTCGTCGTTTCAGGCAAAGCTCGTGACTTCGATGAAGGCATCCGAATGGCAAAGGACTCGATTAGGATCGGCAGCGCCCTGGAAAAACTCGATCATCTTATAGCCTTCACCAGAAAATGACGATGGCAAAACGCCGCTCGCTGTGACGCCCGACACGAATCCGTCTCCTGCGAAGAGTCGTTTGACATCTTTCTGGACGGATCACAGCATTCGGCATATTTCTTCATCCAGAGGTCAAGAATGTTGAGTATGACTTCGAAATACGCGCTTAGGGTGCTCGTCGCATTGGCCGATGATCCTGATGGAGGATTCGTTTTAGGCTCGGAACTGGCCCGGAGGTCGAGCATCCCTGCAAATTATCTCTCCAAGATTCTGCTCCTGCTGCGCAATGCCGGGATGATAGAAACCATTCGGGGGCACGGAGGGGGATACAGGCTCAGGCGTCCTCCTGATGAAATCTGGCTCATCGAAGTGGTCGAGATTTTCGAGGGAGTCCGCACGCACCCTTCCTGCATTTTGGGGATACAGGAAGACTGCTCGGACAACGCCCCCTGCTCGGCGCACGCCAGCTTTCGCGAAGTGCGGCAGGCTTACATCGGATTTTTGGAAACCACCTCGATCGCTGACGCCGCGCGGCTGGACAGTCGGGCAAGGCGGCTGAAGAAAAAAGCTGCCTCTGTCGCTGGAGTGCGAAAGCCCGTGTCGCGCTCGTCCCGTCGGTGATCGAGCAGAAAGGATGTCTCGGATGAATCCGCAACTCAAAGTGATCGCCCGAACTCTGAAGGAATTCGATTTCCCTAAGAAATTCGCTGTAGAGATTTCCGCCCACTGCAACCTCGCCTGTTCCATGTGCCATCACCCGCAGATGAGGCGTCCCAAGGGAAGGATGCCGTTCGAATTGTGGAAGAGATGCGCCGATCAGATTGCGGCCCGATCGCCGATGACCGAATGCTGGTTTTCGTTTTGCGGAGAACCGCTGCTCGAACCCGACCTGCTGCTGCGGATGATCGGCTATGGAAAACGGGCGGGGCTCGGCTCGCTCAACATCAACACCAACGGTTTGCTGCTCGTCCCGGAACTCGCCGAGCGCATTCTGGATTCGGGAGTCGATCTGATCGTATTCGGAGTCGACGGACTGAGCAAGCAGACTTACGAACAGATTCGCATCGGCGGTGACAGGGACACGCTCTATGAAAACATCGAGCATCTGCTGGCCCTCCGGCAACGGCGCAAACATGGGCCGGAGATACAGGTTCAGTTCATCGAGATGGAGGCGAACCAGCACGAGATGGAGGCGTTCACCTCCTACTGGCTGGAGCGGGGAGCGGTGGTGAAGGCGCGCAGGCAGTTAAGCTGGGGCGGAAAGTTCAACACTGGGTTGTGCGTTCCTGCCTCAGAGCGCATTCCCTGTCCCTGGGCCGTCACGATGATGCACGTCTTCTGGGATGGTCGCGTGCCTCGCTGTCCGGGCGACACCGAAGGAGAGGAGGGCGCGGGCAACGCCTGGGATGAGCCTCTGGCAGTATTGTGGAAGCGGCTCGGCGTTTACAGAGACCTGCACCTGCATCGCCGCTTTGCAGAGTTGCCCGATCGTTGCCAGAAATGCACGGACTGGATGACAGGCGCAGCGGAAAGAATCCGTCCCGCTGAGGCGGTCAACCGAATGTAGGGGCGCAGCTATGAACACACTGTATTTATGCGGGGCCGGAAATTCTGAAGGGGTGCGGCTGGCTCTGGCAATCAACGAAAAGACATCGCGGTGGGAGCGAATCATTCTGCTCGATGACGACCCGGCCAAAAAGGGAGGGCACATACTGGGCGTCGAGGTGGCAGGCCCGTTTCAGTTGCTCGAAGCGGCTGATGCGGATTCGGATGAGGCCTCGAATTTAGTGGCTAGAACCACCGCCAAACGATGGTCGGCCCGCTGCCGCATAGAAAAGCACGGATTGCCGTTCGCCGCTCTCATAAGCCACAGTGTCGATACGCTCGGAGTCGAGCTCG
>CAZPQE010000478.1:0-5193 GCA_964588615.1 uncultured Clostridia bacterium
TCACAAGTCCGCCGACGGCTGAGACCTTCGCCTTGTTGAGGTTGCCGCTGGCATCGGTGAATCGAAACAATCCGCCGCTCTCGACGGCAAGCGTCGGGGCAGTCGAGGCTCCGAGCAGAGTGCTTTGCTTGAAGGAGCCGACCGGAGCCGTCCCTTTGGCCTGAGTGTTGAGAGTATCTACGCTGCTGTTGAACTGCCCGCCTATCTTCTGGCCGATGCTCGGAGGAGCGAATGAAGATTCCGAGGGTATGCCCGAAGTCATCTGCGAAGAGGAAAACTGCATGGTGTAGGGGCCGAGTCGGAACTGATGCCCGGCTGAAAAAAATGCGTGCTCGATCTCGCTGGCAAGCTCGATGGCCGTAGTCTGACGGCCTGATTTCTCTTTGCTCAGAGAGCGCAGAAGCACCGTTTCGACCTGCGGCGGAATATCTTCTCTCCGCTGGCGAGGGCCGGGAGGCTGCTCGAATATGTGCTTGTGAACGATGGCTATCGGCGTAGTCGATTGAAAGGGCACATCGCCCGTGAGCATCTCGAAAAATATGACGCCCAGGCTGTAGATATCAGATGTCGGATCGAGCTCTTCGCCCCGGCACTGCTCAGGCGACATGTAATGAGGCGTTCCCAGCACCATGCCCTGCTGAGTGACGGCCATAGACGCGCCTTCGTTGAGCGTGCGCAGTTTGGCGATTCCGAAATCGAGCACCTTGACGGTCTCAGTCCCGTCTTCGGTCTTGAGCAACCACACGTTGTCGGGCTTGAGGTCGCGGTGAATTATTCCCTTGAGGTGCGCGGCATGAACTCCTGCGCATGCCTGACGGAATATGCTGACGGCTTGCTCGAAATCCATTCGAGGGTTGACCCTGAGCCGTTCTCTGAGATCGCAGCCTTCGAGAAATTCCATGACCAGATAGGCGATGCCGGTGTCGCGGGTCACGCCGAAATCGATTACGCGGACTGCGTTGGGATGGACTATCTGAGCCGCTGCGCGCGCCTCTCTGCGAAACCGGCTCAATGCCACATGGTCTGAGGCCAGATGAGTGTGAAGTATTTTGATGGCGACCGTAGTGTCCATGTGAATATGGGTCGCCTTGTAGACCTTGCCCATTCCGCCTTCGCCGACTTTTTCGTGAATGCGATATCGCTCATCGAAGATGGAATCGATGAATTTGTCCTTCTGTACCGGACTGACAAGGGAACTGCCGTCAAAAGGGCAAAAGAGAATTTTGTCTTCAAAGTCACGCCCGCAG
This sequence comes from uncultured Clostridia bacterium, assembly GCA_964588615.1. Taxonomy (GTDB): domain Bacteria; phylum Acidobacteriota; class Blastocatellia; order UBA7656; family UBA7656; genus UBA7656. The sequence continues at coordinate 1,248 of CAZPQE010000478.1, forward strand.
ACTTGGCACAATTTCATCGTCGCACTCCCCAGGGTCAACCTGTCAGGAAAAAAAACGAACTGCGCGGGAATATCCTACTAATATAACTACTTGCGCGTCAATTACCACGCTTGCCGCGTCGCAAAATCGCCAGACGACCTTGCAGGGCCTCAGAACTGAAACGCCATCGCTTCTTTCAGCAGTAATTCCATCTCTCGCCTGACCGCTTCGGCCTCGCTGCCGAGCGATTTCTCCATCGCTTCGCGCTCTCTCCTTGCCGCTCCCGTTTCATCGCTCGAAGCCGAATCGAGCAGTTGCTCCGCTTTGAGGATGCAGGCCAGCGACAACTGCTCTGAGGCTTTCGACTGCTTGAGAAACCTCCCGTAGTTGAACCAGTCGGCTCCTTCTACTTTCGCGTCTCTCAACTCCGCATCTATCAGCAGCGCGCGCTGATAACAACGCGCCGCTTTATTCTTCTCATTCATCTGCGCGTAGAGGCTTGCCTGACGCGACCACGCGAGGCTCGAATAATGCAGGCCGCCTGATTTTTCGCCAAGCGTCGCCATTTTTTCATAGTATGAAATCGCCCGGTCATTCTGCTCCGTGAAGGTATACTCCTCGGCCAGCTTCAACACGACTCGCAGCACGCTTTCAACGTCAGGCGCATCCTGCTCTCTGTTTGATGTGAGCAGCAGCAGGTATTGCTCGTTATGCTCGATGGCTGAAGCATAAGCCCGCCGCAGATCATAGGCTTCAGCCAGCCGCAGATGCGCCATCGAGTTCCGGTTGTCGAGCGCGACGGATTTCTTCCAGTGCTCGATTGCCTCCGAGTCGCGGCCAAGCTGCGAGGCCAGAACTCCCATATTGAAATACATGCCTGAGTCCGCCTTGATATTGCGGGCCATCTGTTTGTAATGCTCGTAAGCCTCTTCGAAGCGTTTGTTTTCGATCAACGCCTGAGCAAGCGTCGTCTGCGCCTGCCGGTTGCGCGGGTTTATGCGCACGGCTCGTCGAAGAGAAGCGAGCCGCTCTTCGAGATTCCCTTCCCTCGACCAGGCGCGCGCCTTGTGCGTCAAGACCTGAGAGTCATAAGGATTCAACGCCTCGGCTCGCGCAAGTCTGGAAAGATCGCTGTCTGATGCGCCAAGATAAAACTTCGCCTGATCGAGTCCCGCAAGCGCGATCAGTAAAACGACAGCAGCGATGCGAAGCGCGCGCGCTGAAAAGCGTGTTCCGAAAACCCAACGCATCGCGCCGCTGGTGGAGAAATTCTTTTGCGAAGATTGAGCAGGCTCTTTTTTATCGAGTAGGTTTTCGGCGACGCCGGGGTCGCGCAGTTTCCACACCGCCCCGTCGAGGATGAAATGATGGATGTTGATGAGCGAGGCGAATATGAGAAAGCTCGAACTGAAATCCTGTTTGAAGACATAGCTCACAAACCAGGGGCCGGGCACGAATAGCGCGATGCCCCCGATTATGAGCGCGGCGAAATAGCCAAAGGGTCGCCAGCGTCCATCAAGCGAGGAGAGTGATTCGCGTTTTGCGTAATAGCTCGTGATCCACAGATATTGCGCCGAGTGAAGGATGGCGAGAATGCCCGTGCTGTATCGCGCCTGCGGAACCTCGTAGAGGCTGAGGAGTTCGAGCATAGTCGGAAGAACGAACCACAAAAACTGAGTGGCCATCAGCGCGGCAGGCGCAAGCATCTGTCTGAGTCCGGCGCGACCAATGAGTTTTACAAAAGCGGAAAGAGTGGATGCGAAGAACACGACGAGCAACAGCCACCGGGCCGCGCGTGCAGGCCCTTCGGGAAGGCCGAGAGAGATAAGAAGCGGGTCGCTCGATTGTCCTGTATGAAATGCGATGAACAGCATCAGGTATGAACCGAGAGAGGCGAGATAGAGCGAGTTTCTTTCCGTTTTTGTAGGGCGGGCCTCGGCGCGATGGATGAACATCATAGCGAGGCCGAAGTTCTGGCCCGCGTAATGCCAGGGACTCCAGGTCAGATAGACAGTGTAAAGCCAGGGAAGCATCCACGCCGACCAGTGAGCAAGAACTGCCGTCGCTGCAAGCAGCGCGGTGATATGCAGAGTGAAGCGTTTGTATTTGGAAAAATCCTCGCGCCGATGATAAGCACGGTAGATAGTGGCTGAGTAGTGCGGGTTGTTGAAAAACAGAGTGAGCGCGTAGAAGGCAATCGACATCTGCAATCCTGCGCTCTGGCTGAACCAGTAGGCGGCCATCAGCAGCGGCAGAGACCACGCGCCGCAGCCGACGATGAGATCGAGCGCGGGGTGATAAATCCACAGAGTCGATTTCGCAGCGATCCGAGCTTCCTTGACCGATAAAGCCATGTCTGTGTTTTGCGCTTTCAGGCGGGGCTGTTGATGAAAAGAATCAAAGGGGCAGGCTCGTTTGCCTGAGCCATAGTAACTTTTGAGACCTTGACGGGCAATAGAAAGTTGAATGGGCGCGATTCATATTTTCACCTCTTCTTCAGCGGCTCTGCCACTTTTATTCCTGCGCCATCTGCACTGTCTTTATTTCCGGAGCGGCTATGCGATTTTATTTCTGAAGCAGTTCTGCGACTTTTATCTCTACAACGGTTTCGCTGGTTTGATGTGCGGGGCGGATATGCGACTTTTGTTTCCGCAGCGGCTCTGCCGCTTTGATGTGCGGTGAGGCTCGGCCTCACCGGGGAGAACCCACTCCACCCTCTTGCGGCTGCGCCGCCCGGAGGCTGCGCCTCAAAGATCAAAGCTCGAAAGATCACTCATAACCGAGGCAAAGCCTTGTAGCGGCGCAGCCGCAATATTATTCGAGCAACGCGCCCGGAGCGGCCAAGCCGCTCCGCACATCAAAGCGGCAGACCCGCCGACCTTTCCATCTATCAAAAGACCATAAGGGTCACAAGCTCACTGCACACCACAAGCGAGGAACATTTCATTTCGCTTCGCGCAGGATAAGGAGACTTCTTTCTCTGAGCAATCTCTCCGTTGCAAGGTTTCGACTTCCTGTTCAAAAACAAGAAGTCTGGTGGAAAAAACGGGAAGCCACTTTTGCCTTTTGCCTTTTACCTTTTGCCTTGCACCGCTGCCGCGCTTCGCTTCTGGCCCGGATGATAGGTCATCTTGCTGTTGGCCTTGATCTCAGCAAGAGTGAACCACGCGGGCTTGAACTGCTGACTTGCATACACCTTCGACTGATCCAGATGATTGGGCGATGACGGATCGCTGTTTAACCCGAACACCAGCACCGAACGAGCCTGCGGCTGCGGCCCGAATTCCACTACGCTCACAAAAGAATGGCCCGCAACTCCATACCTTCGCTTCTGCCCTTTTTCAGGCCGCGCGTAAAAATTGAAAACTATCCCTAACCATCCCGGCGCGCCCGCAACAGGGAAACTTTCTTTCTTATCATCAAACGGCTGTTCTCCTCCTGTGTGCGCCCGCTGCAAACGATTTATCTCGCCCCACGCAACCTGCCACGTTCCGAAATCGCGCTCAAGATCAGCAACCACTCCTTCCATCGCTCTTATCATCACAGGCGGACGCATATCTTTTTCACGGACGAATCTCTGCACCTTCTCGAACCCAAGCGCGTAAAGCGTCATCGCTTTCGAATCCGTAGTGCTCACGAAATTCCACGCCTTGAGTTCCGCTATCACCGGAGCGAGTTTTTCTGCCCGTGCTACGTCCGTCTGTTTGAGCTTCTCCCACTCGGCTATGACCTGCGGAACCTGAGTCTCGGCTTCTATGACCGTCGTGTCGAAACCGGCCCGCGCCCATTCATCGAATGAGAATTTGTCTTTGGTCGCGAGTATCCGCCGCGAAATCCTCGCCCTCGCGTTGTCCTGCTCTCTGACCATGTATTCCGGGAAATTCTCTTTCGCTGGATTCCCCTCAGTCGTCGTCGTGAACGGAGTCTGATTGCAGTTTTGAACGAAACCCGTTTTAGGATTCGTCAC
>CAZPQE010000479.1:0-5189 GCA_964588615.1 uncultured Clostridia bacterium
GGGCGACGAGCGTCATCGAGTGCTTGAGAACGATGCCCGACTCGATCACCTCGAAGGGCGGGGCCCAGTCGATCTGGATCGCGCCGTCGTGCTCGACGACGTAGCCGATGGAGAGCGCCGCGACCTCGCCCGGCGTGATCGGCTGACCGAGGGTGGCGTAGGGCGCCTTCTCGTCGTCGTGTTCGAGCCACGCATCGGGTCGAATCAGCAATCGGGCACCTTCAGGTTAGAGTGTCGTTGATGCAACGGGACTCTCTCTTTAGAGAGAGGGCGTGGCAGGACACCGGTCGCTCGCGTCTTTTGATAGATCGCTTCATACTTACTGAGGCAAGCCCAAACTGTACACTTTCAAAGCATTAGTGTCAAGCAGCCGATTTGACTCGCTGCTCCCTGTCATCAGCGTGTGGTTCTTTAGACATTTTGGCCGTCTTTTCTTCCTTACACCGGCTGCGCATCGCATAAACGCGACGCCTGTTTCGGACTCCTCTCTGTCGGCAAGCTTCTCCCCGGTGCCTTCTTCTACATCACGCTCGCCTCTGCTCTCCGAAGCATGAGCCGACTGCCTGCAGCGCGCTCAACAGCATCAGGACTCCTGACAATCGCGCAGCAAGCTCTGAATGAGGTCGCCGGCAAATCAACAGACTGATTCTGCGAGCGCGAGGCTTTTTGTATCCGGCAGGCGATGGCCGGAAAAAGCATGAGGGAGGCCATCTGCAGGCGTCCTGCTGAGAGCCTGAATCTGATTGAGGATTACTGGCGATATATCAAGAGAGACGCTTCGACCTCCCGAAAAAAGTTCTTTACACCCCGCTCTTCATTCTGATAAATTCACTCGCTAATCAGATAGCTGTTACGCGCAATGTGGCATATCGGTCGGGGAAGAAATTTAGATGAAGAATATCACACTGGAAGAGGTCATCGAGACCTATGGTGTGGAGAATTGGGGAGCAGGATATTTCGAGGTCAATCGGAAAGGCCATCTGGCAGTCCGACCTGCCGAAGGTGATCCTCGCTCGGTCGATGTCAAGGAACTGATCGATCACCTCGTAGATCAACGCAAACTTCAACTTCCGATCCTGCTTCGCTTCCCGCAGATACTCACCAGCCAGTTAAAGAAACTTTATCGCTCGTTTCAGGAAGCCGCCCGTGAGTTCAATTACGCCGGAGCTCACTTCGGCGTTTTTCCCATGAAGGTCAACCCGCGCCGCGAAGTCATAGATGAACTCCTCCGCGAAGGAGCCAAGTACAACTTCGGCGTCGAATGCGGATCGAAGGCCGAGCTCTACGCCGCCCTCTCGATGGATCAGGCTGCGGATTCGCTCCTCATCTGCAACGGATTCAAAGACGAAGCGTTCATCAACCTTGCGCTCATCGGAACCCGCATTGGCAAACGGGTCATCATAGTCGTCGAAAAACTCAACGAACTGAAAATGATCATCCGCCGCGCTCAGGAAACCGGCGTCCGATGCATGGTCGGACTCAGAGCCAAACTCTACTCGAAGGGTTCGGGCAAGTGGGCTTCTTCCGGGGGCGAGTCGGCCAAGTTCGGGCTCACCCCTTCAGAGATGCTCGAATGCATAAGGATGCTGCGCGAGCAGGAAATGACCGACATGCTCAGGCTGCTCCACTTCCACATCGGCTCGCAGATAACCGACATCAAGCGCGTAAAGAACGCCATGAAGGAAGCCGCCCGCGTCTATTCCAAAATCCGGCAGATGCACATCGATATCGAGTACCTCGACATAGGCGGCGGGATGGGAGTCGATTACGACGGCTCGAAGACCACCTTCGAATCGTCGGTCAACTACACCACTCAGGAGTTCGCCAACGACGTGATTTACATGATCAAGTCGGTATGCGAAGACGAAAACGTGCCCGAGCCCAATCTGGTCACCGAGTCGGGCAGGGTGATGTCGGCATATCACGCGGTTTTCGTCACCTCGATCCGCGACGAGATAGAAACCTTCGCCGACGATCAGCCGCAGGTAGCCCTGATCGATGACGACCCGCAGGTGGTCGTCGAACTCAAGGCTCTCTACGACGACATAAACTCGAAGAACTATCGCGAGTATTACCACGATGCGCTCGATCACAAGGACGAGCTTCACACCCAGTTCAACCTGGGACTGATCGATCTCGAATCGCGGGCAAAAGGGGAAGTTCTGTTCTGGGAAGTGTGCGCGCGGGCGTCGAGGTTCGCTCAGGACTCGAAAGTCCACGAAGAAGAATTCGACGAGTTGAAAAAGATTCTGGCGTCGAAGTACCTGTGCAACTTCTCGGTGTTTCGGTCTGTGCCCGATCACTGGGCCATAGACCAGCTTTTTCCCATCATGCCCATTCATCGCCTCAACGAGCAGCCGACCGATTACGCCACCTTCGTCGATATCACCTGCGATTCGGACGGACACATAGACCGATTCGTCGATCTCAAGGACGTAAAAGAAGTGCTCGAACTGCACGCCTTCACCGGCGAGCCTTACTACATAGCCATCTTTCTGGTCGGGGCGTACCAGGAAGTGATGGGCAGTTTTCACAATCTCTTCGGCCAGCCCAACGAAGCGCACATCGTCATAGACACCGAAGGGCGCTATCACATAAAGAAGATCATTCAGGGCGGTCGAGTCGGCGATATGATAGCTTTCGCCCGCTACGATAGAAGCCAGGTGTGGGAGAATTTCCGCATGATGACCAAAGCGCGAGTCGCGGGCGGTCATCTTTCGGAGGCAGAGGCGGAATCGATTGTCGAGGAGTACGAAAGCGACCTGAATCGCTATACATATCTTGAGTGATGCGCTCGTCGCATTGCCGCTAAAAAAGGAATCAACCAGTGATGATGAGAAAACAGAAGAGCGCGAAGTTTTTGACCACTCCCACCCGTCCGATACAGATAGACCGGGACCGGTCGGTCGCCGGGCTGCTGATGAAGATGGAGGGAGCGGGCTTCCAGGCTCGCGCGCTTGCCGACGCGCACAACCTCTGGCTCGACATGTTGTCGGAGAACTCGACCATTTTCCTGGCGCTCTCCGGCGCGCTGGTCGCATCAGGCATGCGGCGGCTCATCTCCTACCTGATAAAGAATCACTTCGTCGATGTCATAGTCGCAAGCGGAGCCAACCTCTTCCACGACCTCCACGAAACGCTCGGTCGCTATCACTATCAGGCCATGGGCGAGATAGACGACCCGGAGCTTCAGGATGCGCAGGTGGGCCGCTTCCACGACACCCTGGCCAGCGAATACGAATACCGCGAGGCCGATGAGTGGGTAGGCAACTTCGCCAACACGCTGGATCACATCCGCCCCTACTCGACCCGCGAGTTTCTGCACCTGCTCGGACGCGAGTTGTCGGAGATAGCCACCGAAGACGGAATACTCACTTCAGCCTACAAAGCCAAAGTGCCGGTCTTCTGCCCCGGCGTGGCTGACTCGGCCATAACCGTAGGCATCGCCTCTTCGCGCATCAATCGCAAGAACCCGTTTCAGTTCGATGTCATTCAGGACATGGTTGAAGCCGCTTACGTGATGGCCCGATCCGTTTCGACGAGCGTGGTGCTCTTTGGAGGAGGAGCGCCGAGGAACTTTCTCAATCAGACGGAAGTGACCGCTTCTATGCTCAAGCAATCGATGCGCGGCCACAAGTTCGCTCTTCAGATCGGACTCGATCTTCCTGAAAGCAGCGTCACCGCCGGGCGCAGCTTCGACGAAGCGATGACCTGGAGCCGGGTTTCGAAAGACGCAAAGACCATAAATGTTTTGTGCGATCCGACTATCGCCATGCCTATGCTGGTGACTGCGCTATCACAGACCGGGACCAAAGCTTTGAAGTCGCGTCGTCGCCCGCAGTTCGGCTTCGGCAAAGACCTCTCGGTCACTTTCGCCTGATTCAACAAAGGTGACAGGGAACAGAGATGGATCGCTTGCTCCCTGTCACCTGATAATCACGGAGGTTCAATCAATGAAGAACATTCTGAAATCTTCTTTTCTGATTCTGTTGCTCGCCGCCATCTCCCTGGCTCAGACTTCAAGCAAAGCGCGCGCCGACGAGGTTGCGCGATTGAATCGAGCCACTGCCGTTTTCGGCGAGATCATGAGGACGCCCGACAAAGGTATCCCCGAAGACCTTCTCGACAAGGCCGAGTGCATAGCCATCATTCCCGGCGTGAAAAAAGGCGCATTCATCGTCGGCGCCCGCTACGGCAAGGGACTGGTGATGTGCCGACGGCCCGGAAAGAAATGGAGCGCCCCTTCCTTCCTCACAGTCGAGGGAGGCAACATAGGCTTTCAGATAGGAGGCTCGTCTACCGATGTGGTTATGCTGGTGATGAACAAGGAAGGCATGGACAAACTCATCGGCGACAAGTTCACCGTAGGAGCTGACGCTTCGGCTGCGGCAGGCCCGGTCGGTCGCCGCACCTCGGCTGAAACCAACATCCGACTCGACGCGCAGATACTGACCTACTCCCGATCAAAAGGGCTTTTTGCAGGAGTGTCGCTCGACGGCGCGGTGGTCAAACAGGACAAGGACGACAACCGCGATTTTTATGGAAAAGAGATGGACGCGCGAACCATACTTTTCACCGACACCGTTCCCATCCCCGCCGAAGCCAAAGCCCTGGCCGCCGCCCTCTCGCGCGAATCCCCGCGCAAGCAGTGAAGGGTGAAGAGTGAAGGGTGAAGAGTGAAATGGAACTGCCTCGGCGGGATTTGCCAACACGCGCATTTGAGTTTGCGCGGAGGATAGTGAACCTGTGTCAGGTATTAGATCATACTCCGGGAGTGAGCCGAACTTTGGCCAACCAGCTTTTGCGGGCAGGTACTTCAATCGGCGCGAATGTCGAAGAAAGGCAGGCAAGCCAGAGCCGTGCCGACTTTATCGCCAAGTATTCAATTGCATGCAAGGAAGCTCGTGAAACGCACTACTGGCTGCGATTACTGGCGGTTTCAGATATAGTGGCCGAAGCGAAACTGAAAGACCTCATTGATGAGGCAAATCAACTTGTCGCTATTCTGACAAACATCATTAAGAAAACCCGAAAGAACAAGGAAGAGTGAAGAGTGAAGGATGAAAGTTTCTCCCTTTTTCACCCTTCACTCTTCATACGCGACAGCCGGGCTGCCTGACGGATGAAATACGCCGAGCAGTCTTATGTTTTTCGATCCGGTGTTTTCGAGCGAGTGGCGGATTCCTCGC
>CAZPQE010000480.1:0-5187 GCA_964588615.1 uncultured Clostridia bacterium
GAATCAGCTTGGTCAATCCCGCGCAGGCGTTGTTCGGTATTAATCAGGGAAGCGTCTACAACGATCTGCGCGAGCGGAGCCTCGAAGGGCTGATCGAAATCGGATTCGACGGATATGCCATCGGAGGGCTTTCTGTGGGCGAAGAGAAAAGCGCGATGATGGAAATCGTCTCGCACATCGCGCCCCGATTGCCTGCCGACTGCCCGCGCTATCTGATGGGCGTGGGCACGCCTGAAGATATCGTTGAGGCAGTCGCCTGCGGGGTCGATATGTTCGATTGCGTCCTTCCGACTCGCAATGCGCGCAACGGCCAGCTATTTACTAGCCGTGGTCGCATCAATATAAAGAATGCGCGTTTCCGCCACGAAGATCGTCCGCCGGATGAGGACTGCCTTTGCGCGGTGTGCCACAGATATTCACTGGCTTATATCAGCCATCTGTACCGATCGGGCGAGATTCTGGGATCGGTGTTAATCTCGCTTCACAACATCAGCTTCTACCTTGACACTATGGCGCGGATGAGGCAAGCTATCACGCTTGGCGCTTTTAATGAATTTCAGAAATCATTTCTGACACAGCTTGCTGGCGGACAGGATTGAACAATTCAGTCTTGTTTCACGCAGCGCATTCTCCCGCTGAAAGCGCCTGTCGATATGCCAATGGACGCAAAAACTTTTAACGACACTCTGCTTCTCATTCTGGAAGGGCAACCCGGAACACTCACGCTGCTTCTTCCCTACATACTGGTCTTCGTCATCATCTACCTCCTCATAATCCGCCCGCACCAGAAACGGCAGAAGCAGGCGCAAAAAGAGCGCGAGGATTTGATCGCTTCTTTGAAGGTGGGAGACAAGGTCATCACCTCCGGCGGCATATTCGGGACTATCGCAGCCGCGCGCGAAAACACCGTCACCCTGCGCATAGCCGACAAGGTTCAGATCGAAGTGCTGCGCTCGGCCATCGCCGGGCCGCAGTCGGCTGACATAAAGGAAGTCAAAGAAACCGAGGCTGTGAAATAAAACCAATCCACCCGGAAGTCACAATCTATGGGCAACAAGATACGCAACCGCTCGATTATTATCCTGATCGTAACGCTGGTCGGACTCTACCTGGTGCTGATGCCGCACAATCGGCGGCCCGGCGGCAAGGACTTTACAAGCTGGACGCAGGTCAAAGAAAACCTCTCTGAAAACATCCACCTCGGATTGGACCTCAAAGGCGGCTCTCACCTCGTACTCCAGGTTCAGACCGACGATGTAATCCGCACCATCACCGACAAGAACGGCGATGTGGCCCGCGCCAAGATGCAGGAGAAGGGCTGGCCTTTTGAGAGCATAACCCGAACCGCCGTCGATCAGTTGACCGTCACCGTCCCCGAAACCTCGAAGAATTCCGACATAATCAACGAGCTTGAAAGCGATTTCGGCACGGGGTGGGCGGCCAGCGAGAAAGGCAACACCATAGTCTTCACGATCGATCAGAGCGAGCAGAATCAATTGCGCGAGCGCGCCACCGAACAGTCTCTGCGCATAATCGAGAACCGCGTAAACACCTACGGCGTCGCCGAACCCACTATCCAGCGTCACGGCGCGGAAGGAACCTATCAGATTCTGGTTCAGATGCCCGGCGTCGATGACCCGGAAAGAGTCAAGAATTTGCTCAACGCCGATTCCAACCTCGAACTCAAGCTCGTCGCCAAAGGCACTCAGATTCCTTACCCGACCAAACAGGCAGCCGAAGATGCGATGAAAGGTCAGCCCGGCGGCGAAACGCAGTATGAAGTCGTCTTCTATCGCGACCGGGGCGACGCGGGCGGAACGCAGGAAGGCTGGGTGGTGCTTGAGAAAAACGCCGTCATCACCGGTCTCGATATGCGCGAAGCCAGCGCGAGACGGGATCAGTACAACAGCACCAATTTTGAAATCGATTTCATACTGACCAAAGCAGGCGCCGAGAAATTCGGCGACGCTACGGGCAAGCATGTTGGCGATAATCTGGCCATCGTGCTCAACAACGAAGTCAAATCGGCTCCGAGCATCAACAGCCGGATCGAAGATCGCGGAGTGATTCAGGGGCGCTTTACACAACGTCAGGCCGAAGACCTGGCTTTCGTTCTGAGTTCCGGCGCGCTTCCGGCAAAAGCGGTTTACCTCGAAGAGCGCACCGTAGGCCCCTCTCTGGGAGCCGATTCCATTCGACAGGGCGTGACCGCTTCGCTCGTCGGACTGATTCTGGTCGTCATCTTCATGCTCTTTTATTACAAGCTGTCGGGAGTCAATGCCGTAGTCGCCCTCGCGCTCAACCTCGTGCTTCTGCTTGCGATCATGAGTTTCGGCGCAGTGCTGACATTGCCCGGAATCGCGGGGGTCATCCTGACTATAGGCATGGGAGTCGATTCGAACGTGCTCATCTTCGAGCGCATACGCGAGGAACTGCGCAACGGGAAGGTGGTCGCTTCGGCAATCGATGTCGGATTCAACAAGGCATTCATCACCATCATCGATACTCACATCACCACGATCGTCTCGGCGGTCTTTTTGTTCGTCTTCGGCACAGGCCCCATTCGCGGATTCGCCGTCACGCTGGTCGCAGGTCTGGTGTCGAACCTGTTCACCGCTGTGTTCGTCTCCAGAACGATCTATATGTGGCACATCAACCGCAGCGCGAGAGTCGAGACACTGAGCATCTAGTCGAGAGGAATTATGATCGAGCTTTTCAGAAATCCCAGGATCAACTGGATCGAATCCAAGAAATACTTCATAGGCATAACCATAGTTTTGCTGCTCGCCGGAGCCATCGGGGTTCAGATTCGCGGGTTCAACCTGGGAGTCGATTTTTCAGGCGGCACGCTGATGATAGTCCGGTTCCAGCAGCCTCCCGCTCTGGGGCAGGTGCGCGACGCGCTCTCGGAAGCCGGCATAGATACCTCGAAAGTCACCTTCCAGCAGGACAACAAGAACCCCAACGATCTCATCATCCGCGCTCCTCAACTCAAAGATCAGACTGAAGCTCAACGGCGTGTGGACGAAGATAAACGAGCGATCATTCAGGGACTTCAAAAGCTCAGTTCGGAAGGCTCGACCGCTGCGGGCAGGATCAATATAAACAGAATCGACGCCGAGGGCATCGAGCAGGAACTTCGACAGGTCGACCCTCTGCAAATCAACAACCAGCAGTTCGCCGGGGCGCACGCCTATCGACAGACTGGCGATCAGATCATCGCCTTCCGCGATCAGCAGCCCAAAAGCTACATGACTGATATCAGCGCCCTGCGGGGAGCCACGCTCAATCTCCCGCAGGGATTGGATCAGAATCAGATCAAAAAAGTTCTGCTCGACCGTTTCTACGCGGGCAAGATCGATCTCAACCTTTCGGGCGCTACCGAGATCGAAGACGCGCTCAACCGCATCAACCCGCTCGGCTCGACCTCCGGCGACACCTACAAGAAAGCAGCCGAAGCGATAAGCAGGTACCGGCGCGACCGCAGCGGCGTCATCAGCAGCATCGATGAGATTCAGGTTCAGGACCTCTCAGCCGATCTGCTCGACAAGATGAAGCCTTATTTCACGACCGGCAGCTTCGCCGTTCTTTCAGCCGATGTCGTCGGCCCGCAGGTCGGAAAGGATTTGCAGAACCGGGCCATTTACGTCACTCTGGCCGCCCTTGCCGGAATGCTCATCTACATCGCATTCCGCTTCGAATGGATTTACGGCGTCGCGGCAGTGCTTGCCGTCTTCCACGACGTATTGATAACGCTCGGCATATTCAGTCTCATTCAGGAAGAAATAAGCCTGACAGTCATCGCTGCGCTGCTGACTCTGGTAGGCTACTCGATGAACGACACGATAGTCATCTTCGATCGCATACGCGAAAACATCCGCCTGAGACGGCGCGACCCGCTGGCGCAGATAGCCAACGACTCGATCAACCAGACCCTTTCGCGGACGGTCATCACTTCGGGGCTGACCTTTATGTCGGTCGTCGCGATAGTGCTCTTTGGCGGCGAGGTGCTTCGCGGATTCGGGCTTGCGCTCACTGTCGGCATCATCATAGGGACCTATTCTTCGATAGCCGTCGCCAGCCCGCTGATGCTGTGGTGGCAGTACAGGACTGCGGGAAAAGGGAAGCCGGGAGCGCAGCAGACCAGGTCGCGGGACGTCGAAGGGACGCTGGCAAAAGTTTGATCCCTTTTTTCTGTTGGTTGAGATCGAGTTCGGTTTCGGGCCGAAAGTTTGTCGCACAGATCTACATCGGGCCTGGAACAAAAATGTGAGGGCCGGTGTCAAAAGCATCGGAGCAGCAGGCTCCCGCTTTCCCGTCTCAGAAGCGTCCAGCTTGACTTTGCGTGAAAGCGAGTAGTAGACTCAGCCGGTCTTCAGACTAGCTTTCTGAAAAAACAGGTTGAAGCTTGACTTGCAGTGGAAGCGAGTTATAGAGTAAGCCGGTTTTCGACCTGAGTTTAACAAGAAACCACAGTCATTTTTCCGGTTTGCAGATCAAATCCGTCTTCACAGAGACGGCGGCAACGCATGCTTAGGGAGACGCAAGTCCGGCGCTATGGTTCGTTCCTGCCGGTAGGCGCGCGCAGGTTGCCTCGACTCTTTCGATGAAATTGGAGGTACTCAGATGAACGAGCATATAGAGTTGGCAGTTTCATTGCTGCTGTCGCTGCTCGCGCTCTTCGCAATAGCCCTGCCTCTCGGGCTGGTTCCGGCTATGATGGCAAAGAAAAAGGGGCGCAGCCTGGCTCTATGGCTGATGTACGGGACGTTTTCGATCTTCTTTGCCGAAGTCGCGCTCCTAGTGTGGTGGACCTACGGCGCTCCGTTCGGCACTTCGATGATCCTGCTCCTGCCCATCGGACTTGGCCTGCTCGTAGCGCCCTTCCTTCACGCCGCGCAGGCGATGCCTGCGGTTTTGGACAAGGCACACTCCGGCCCGGTGATGTTCGGGCAGTTGGTCGAATCCTCGCCCAATCAGGTGGGCAATGACCGGCTCATTTATTTCTTCGACACGATGGGAGTATGGGCGACGCTGGCTTTTCTCATAATCACGACGACCGGCGTTTTGCTCATCAACGCCCGTCTCAACGATCAGGGCGATCAGGTGACGCTGCTTGCGCCTCCTCCGCCTCCTCCGCCTCCTCCGCCTCCTCCGCCTCCGGCTGCCGCGCAGCCTAAAGTGGTC
>CAZPQE010000481.1:0-5170 GCA_964588615.1 uncultured Clostridia bacterium
GCTGCGCGAGCGATTATTTTGATAAGGCCCTGCCGCGCTGACAAAGGCGTTTGCAAATGCGGCGACAAGTTCAGGGGAAGGCAAGGTGATGAGCGCCATCAACAGAAATACCATTGCTGATTTTCTGACTTTCTTTGCAGATCGATTTCGATGGCTGTTTCGCATGAGTTCCTCCTAGGAAAGTTTTCAGCTTGCAAGGACCAGTCGCATGAGGGAATCGGGGAGCAAACACAGATTGCGCTGATTTCTCACGCTGATCTCATTTCAAGGCGACGCCGAGAAGCGAGTCAGCCCCGGCAAGACTAATTTATGGAACGTCCCCGTAAATCGCTTCTGAGGACGCAACGACAGACGCTCCGGGAAAGACAACCTGGGACGATCCGGCAGTTTATCCGGGGGCCTTCGCCCTGGCCGTACTGACCGGGAGGTTTGGCATCCTATCATTCACAGGTGCGCTTATCAAGCTATTGATCAAGATATTTTGTAAGGCATAAATCACATGCGAGCGAGCGCGCAGGAATGAGTCTGCTTCTCACAAAGCGTCGGGGTAAGCTCACTTTTAGAGATGGAAATAATTTGTGGATGTTGACGCGAGGTTTGCGCCTCAGCGCGACCTTCTCGAAAGAGAAAAGGTTGACACTGTTTGAGTCGGCTGAGTAGTATACCCTTGCTTCGTTTGAAAATGTGCGGATGTGGCGGAATGGCAGACGCGCAGCGCTCAGGACGCTGTAGGAGCAATCCTGTGGAGGTTCAAATCCTCTCATCCGCATCGACTTTCATTACAATCGCTCAATCCTGTTCGATCTGCTCGACCATCACTCCCCTGACGCCCTGGCTTGAAATTTCAGCAGCCACTTTTTCCGCGTCGCTCCGGGTGTAAGGCCCTATGTAAACGCGATAGAGCGCGTCTCCGCCGGACGGGGCCTTGATGTGCGCGGCCAGATATCTCCGGTCTTTGAGTTCTTCTTCCATCGCCTTGGCTTTCGTCAGAGTGCCGAAGGCGGCGACGAACACCTCGAACTGCAATTCCGCGTGATCGCTTGACTCAGCCGCCGTGCCTTTCGGGGGGAGCGGGTCGCCCTGCTCGCCCTTTTTAATCACGCTTAACCCGGCGGCAAAGGCCACGAGCAGCAATACCACTCCGGTGACGTAGACGGCGATGATTTGACGATTGCTCATCGCCTGCCGGGTCTCTACTTTCCGCGAGTGATTCTGCATCGTCAGCGCGCTCCCGCGGGTTTCTGCCCCTGATTGATGAGCGCATCGAGCAGGTTGATGGGTATCGGGAAGACGACCGTCGTGTTCTGCTCGACTCCGATTTCAGTCAGCGTTTGAAGGTAGCGCAGTTGCAGCGCGATCGGCTCTTTGGCAATGGACTGGGCGGCGGAGACCAGTTTTTCAGCAGCCTGGTATTCGCCATCGGCGTGAATTATCTTCGAACGCTTCTCGCGTTCGGCCTCGGCCTGCTTGGACATCGCGCGCCGCATCTCCTGCGGCAGATCGACGGCCTTTATCTCGACCATCGAAACCTTTATGCCCCACGGGTCAGTCTGATCGTCGAGTATCGCGCGAAGGCGCGCGTTCAACTGCTCGCGCTCCGCTAGAAGGTCGTCGAGCTCGACTTCGCCCAGCACGCTCCGCAATGTGGTCTGCGCAAGCTGCGAGGTGGCGTACAAATAATTTTCGACTTCGAGCACCGCCTTGTTCGGCTCCATCACTCTGAAATAAACCACCGCATTGACCGATACGGTGACGTTATCGCGGGTGATGACATCCTGCGGAGGAACATCGAGGGTAACTGTTCTCAGGCTCACGCGGATGATGCGATCAATGGGTCGGAAGACAAATATCAACCCCGGCCCTTTGGCTTCGGGCAGCACGCGGCCAAGCCGGAATATGACTCCGCGCTCGTATTCGGGCAGGATGTTGATGACGCTGAAAATGTATATCAAAAGAATCGCTACGGCGATTATCGGAAAACTCACAAATTCTTCCATGTCTGTCTCCTCCGAAAATGTACAGCAGGCTGCTAGACTGCCGGTTCTTCAAATTTTCATTCTTTCAGAGAGTCAACTGTCTGGCCGACGGTTGTATATCTACGGCTCCTCCTAAGCAAGATGTCAGTCGATAGGCTCATCTGACTCTTCATTGTTTCAGGCTGTCGTCACTATACGGCGCGGTGTGACATATTCAGTTCTGGTCGAAGGCGGAGGCTTCGCGCGGGGTGAAGGCTTCGTCAGTTTCCACCTCGACTTCGAGCACAAGCCCGTCCATCGCCATCACGCGAATGGTTTCGCCCCTGGCTATCTTCATCCGCGAGCGCGCGCCCCACAACTCTCCCCGCACGAACACCGTGCCTTCGGGCGCGATATCGGTTTTGGCTTTCCCTCTCAACCCTATCATTCCCGCCTGCCCGGTCGTCACCTTCGCCTCTCGCGCTCTGAGAGCAAGCCTCACCATGAAAATCATAATCAGCGCGAACGGAATGACCACCGCAAGCACCAGGCCGAGCGGAAGCCTCAATTCAGGAATCGTAACATCGATCAAAATCAACGAACCGATGACTGCTGCCACTATCCCTCCCAGTCCTAGTATGCCGAATCCCTGCACCTTCGCTTCGAGAATGAACAACGCGATGGCGACGCAGATCAGCAGCACGCCCGTGAGATTGACCGGCAGCATGTGAAATCCGTAGAGAGCAAGCACGACGGCTATCGCGCCGACCACACCGGGAACGACTGCGCCGGGATGTTGAAACTCGAAGTATACGCACAATGCTCCGAGCGCAAAAAGAATGAACGCTATGCGCGGATCGGCAAGCGCCATCAGAAGCCGCTGGCGAAGCGACGGAGCGAACTCGACTATCGATTGACCTGCGGTGTGAAGCCTTGCCTCAGCGCCGCCGAATCGAACCACACGCCCGTCGGCTTTTTCCATCAGATCGCGTTCATCGTTGGCGATGAGTTCTATCAATCGTTTTTCGAGCGCTTCGCTCTCGGTGAAAGATTTGCTCTCACGGATCGTCGCTTCTGCGGAGAGCGGATCGCGTCCGCGTTTTTCGGCCAGGCTGCGCACGTAGGCCGAAGCGTCGTTGACTATCTTTTCCTCCATCGTTTTCTGGAGGTCGCGCCCGTCCACCATAACCGGGTGAGCCGCGCCGGTCGCCGTGCCCGGAGCCATGGCCGCAAGGTCTGAGGAGAGCAGTATCACGAAGCCTGCCGAGGCTGAGCGCGCGCCGCTCGGCCCGACGTAGACTATCACCGGCACGTGCGAAGCCACGATGCGCTCGACTATTTCGCGCATCGAGGTGTCGAGTCCGCCCGGCGTGCTCAGTGTGATGATGAGCGCGGAAGCCTTCTGGCGCTCGGCCTCGCTTATAGCTGAAGCGATGACTTCGGCGCTTGCGGGAGTGATCTGGTCTTCGAGTCTGAGGTGAAGCACATCGGCACGGGCCGTTTCCCCGGCAAGCATCAAGGCGACGATGAAGATTGCGAGTCGACCTGTTCGTCTGAGAAAGATTTGCGCTGACATGATTGAAAACCTCGCCGCTAGTTTATCACAAAATGAATCTGCGGGCGCTCGGACGAGCGCGCTCAGATGGACATGACTGTTGCCTCTCCCATCGGCTCGCGTTATACATCGAGGGGAGGCGGATTTGAAAATAACGATACTGGCATTCGGTTCGCGCGGCGATGTGCAGCCCGCCGTCGCGCTCGGCAAGGAGTTGAAGGCGCGCGGACATCTGGTGCGCATGGTCGCAGGTTCCAACTTCCGGGAGTGGATCGAGCATCACGGGCTTGAAGCGCCTGCAACCAGCATAGACACTCAGACTGTGATGGAGAGCGAGCTCGGCCATGACTGGATCGAGCGCGGAACCGGCGCGCTGGCTCAGATGCGCGCGATGAAGCGATTGATCGCCCGCTTCGGAACGAACATGGTGCAGGAAACCTGGGACGCCTGCCGCGACGCTGAGGCCATCATCGGCAGCTTCACTTCTTATGTGTTCGCGCTGACGATAGCCGAACAGATCGGAGCCAGATATATTTCTGCGGCTCTTCAACCTTCGATGATAGCCACTCGCAGCGGCGCGGCCACGATCAACGCGCCTCTTTCGAATCGCGCCAGCGCGATCAATCACCTGTTCGGCAAGCTGGTATTGGAGACAGCCGGGTGGAAGTTCTACGGCGAGGCGACGAATCGATTTCGCGCGGAAGCCCTGCGCCTCGCGCCCGACACTCGCAGGCGGAACATCGAGGCGCTGCGCCGGTCTCTGGTCGTGCATGGCTACAGCCAATGGGTCGTCCCGCATCCTTCGGACTGGCCCGCCAGCTTTCACACCACCGGCTACTGGTTCCTCGATGAAAGCGAAGGCTGGGAGCCTCCGCGCGAGTTGATCGCGTTTCTCGACTCGCCCTCCCCGACCGTCAGCATAGGATTCGGCAGCATGACGGGCCGCGACACACAGGCAATCACCCGTCTGATTATCGAAGCGGTGCGCGAGAGCGGCGCGCGCGCGGTGCTGCTTTCAGGATGGGGAAGAATGGGCGGCGAGCAGTTGCCGTCGAACATTTTGAGGATCGATTCTGCGCCGCACGAATGGCTCTTTCCGCGAGTGTCGGCGGCAATTCATCACGGCGGCGCGGGGACTACGGCGGCAAGCCTGCGGGCGGGCGTCCCGGCTGTCATCGTGCCTCATCTCGGCGATCAACCATTTTGGGGAAAAAGAGTAGAGGCGCTCGGCGTCGGCCCACGAGCGATACCGCGCAAAAGGCTGACGGCTTCGTCTCTTGCGGAAGCGATCCGCTGCGCGATATCGGCCACGGAAATGAAGCGCCGCGCAGCGGATTTGGGCGAAAAGATTCGCGCGGAACGTGGAACAGCGCGCGCAGCCGATCTGATCGAAGAGCATTTGAAAGTGGGATGAAATACCCGAACTATGATTTCAACGCTTCCTGTCGACGACTTCTTTCAACAAAGCGGCCCACGCCCGCTTTTCGAGCAGGGGATCGAAGAGCGGAGCGAGCCGCTTGCATCGCGCGCGAAGACCGGCCAGAAACCCGGAATCGCTTTCCGCTTGCTCAAGCAATCGCGCAAGCCCGCGCGTGTCGCCCGCCTCGAAATATCCCGGATAATTTTCGCCCAGCAGTCCTTTCGATCCTGCGATGCGCGA
>CAZPQE010000482.1:0-5166 GCA_964588615.1 uncultured Clostridia bacterium
TCGATTCAAGGCTCGCAACCTTGTCGAAGCTACCAGGAGGGGAGGAGGTTTCAATCCGCTAAAGGTCGCGTCTTCGATTCAAGGCTGATTGTTCGAGGGGCTGTTAGCGCTCTCGCAAGCAGTATGTTTCAATCCGCTAAAGGTCGCGTCTTCGATTCAAGGGTTGACCCCCCCGGCTGTGTCTGACCAAACTGCCGTGGGTTTCAATCCGCTAAAGGTCGCGTCTTCGATTCAAGGGGGTATGTGATCGGCAGGACTGCCCAACGCGTCGCCTAGTTTCAATCCGCTAAAGGTCGCGTCTTCGATTCAAGGGAAAGAGGTGAATGATGAGAAGAGTAATGAGTATCCTGGTTTCAATCCGCTAAAGGTCGCGTCTTCGATTCAAGGGGCAGCCAAAGCCACCTGAGCCGGTTCCGAGCGCGACCACGTTTCAATCCGCTAAAGGTCGCGTCTTCGATTCAAGGCGGGGATGGATTAACATCCCTGACCACATGAGCGTGAAGTTTCAATCCGCTAAAGGTCGCGTCTTCGATTCAAGGGTTCGATACGCGATGCCATGCATCGGCATTACCTCGTTTCAATCCGCTAAAGGTCGCGTCTTCGATTCAAGGCCTTTCTCCGGCTGTACGCAGCCATGATGGCTGGACAGTTTCAATCCGCTAAAGGTCGCGTCTTCGATTCAAGGAGTCGCCGCCGCCGCCGCTCACCTGCCCGCACTGCGGTTTCAATCCGCTAAAGGTCGCGTCTTCGATTCAAGGCAGGTTTTCAAGTAAGCATAGACGGCGGCACAACTTATGTTTCAATCCGCTAAAGGTCGCGTCTTCGATTCAAGGACTGCCGCGGCTCTCGGACCCTGCACTCGCAGGACCCGGTTTCAATCCGCTAAAGGTCGCGTCTTCGATTCAAGGTAAGACTAGAAAAGGAAGATAAAGACAATGCGAAAAAAAGTTTCAATCCGCTAAAGGTCGCGTCTTCGATTCAAGGGCTTTGGTGGGTGAGCTTGTTATATCACCTACCCATTTTGTTTCAATCCGCTAAAGGTCGCGTCTTCGATTCAAGGCGGGCAACTGACGAGCCGGTCATAACGCTGGGCGTTGGGTTTCAATCCGCTAAAGGTCGCGTCTTCGATTCAAGGCTCTCTCTGAAAACTCGTATACGAGCAAAGGAGATGTTTCAATCCGCTAAAGGTCGCGTCTTCGATTCAAGGCGACCACGTTTTTCCCTGCGAGCTGAAAATCGAAAAGAAGTTTCAATCCGCTAAAGGTCGCGTCTTCGATTCAAGGGTTATGCAGAAACGACTTGTACTTGTTACTTTGCAAAACGTTTCAATCCGCTAAAGGTCGCGTCTTCGATTCAAGGCGGACCCTGCACTCGCAGGACCCGCATACATCCAAGGGTTTCAATCCGCTAAAGGTCGCGTCTTCGATTCAAGGGAAACAGGGGAGAGAAGATAAAGCTTCCTCCTCCCGCGTTTCAATCCGCTAAAGGTCGCGTCTTCGATTCAAGGACGAGAGAGGGAAATATACCCTCATTTCCCTCAAAGGTTTCAATCCGCTAAAGGTCGCGTCTTCGATTCAAGGATTGACAACTAAAACCCCGCGTTTTCAAGGAGGCGTGTTTCAATCCGCTAAAGGTCGCGTCTTCGATTCAAGGAAAAGAGAGGCAGTTATGCAGAAACGACTTGTACTTGGTTTCAATCCGCTAAAGGTCGCGTCTTCGATTCAAGGTCACCCCATTTTGAGGCTTTTAATTTCAGTGGTTTAACTGACTAATCCAGCTAACCCTCATTTTTCGCCCAAAAATCTTCGCTCCCACGAACCATTTTCAATGGAGTTTTTCTATTCCATTGTCAAATATCTCAACACTTGCATCATTCCGGCTAACCTCCCCCCTTTTTTCACTTCATGGGGGTTAGCCGGAAACCGTTTTTCAAAGCGCGCTTACTTTATTCCCGCTCGCTGCGTTTGTCAATTGCCAAATCCGTTTTCAACGCAGAAAACTACGCGATGTATACCGCAGGCAAAACCGTCGTCCTCGCCTGCCCCAGCGTCCTGATGCCGCGATCACACGCCTGACAGACTTCATAATAACGCACCTCGCCCTCATCGCCCTCCACCAGCCTTGCTACCGCTTCGCGCATCTCTGACATCTGCTCCCGGTCGATGATGGCTTCGAATACGCTCAACTGCACAGGCTCGCCGTAACGCTTCAACAGCTTGAAGAGTTTCGTCCGCGTCCGGTCGTCCGCGATATCGTACATGATGACGATCTTTGTCTTTTGTCCTTTGTCATTGGTCATCGGTAACTTTTTGAAATCGCATCTCCAGCCCTCCCTCACGGTCGGGCTACTGACACACGTGACTCAGCCTCACGGTCGGGCTACTGACACACACCTGACTCAGCCCTCCCTCACGGTCGGGCTACTGACACGCAAGCAAGTCTGACCGTCAGGCTGATGACACAAGCACACACTGACGGCCGCGCTACTGACACCGGCTTTTAAACCGCTCTTTGATTCGCCCCATTGCGCTTCTGGCGCGGCTACCGGTCTGCGCCGCAAGCTGCGATGCTTTTCCGGCAAATCGCTTCATCGCCTGATCGGCGAATTCGACCACCCGGCGCGCGACGACTTCAGGGATGTTGGGAGGCGGCACGACTCGGCCTTCGGGCGTGAACTCGTAACCGAGAAAGACGAATGATTCATCAGGCGAAACCACACGCGTCTTTTCCGGGTGAAGCCGCAATCGCTTCGCTTTCAGTTCATCCCCGGCATCAGTGAGCGCGCTTCGAGCTTCCTCCTGGCTCGCGCACACGATCACGAAATCGTCGCAATAGCGCACAAGCTTGTGCCCTCGCGCAGTCAGGCTGCGGTCGAAGGATGTCAGGTAGACGTTCGACAACAGCGGCGACAGAGGAGCGCCCTGCAATGCGCCGGTCTTTGGCCTGGCCATCTCGCGCAGCTTCCTGACCAGGGGCGGCCCGGCCAGAGCCAGAACCAGCGCCGCGCCGCCAAGCCCCAGCAGCTTTGCTGAAAGCAGCCCTCTGAGCGCGGCCCTCTCGGCTATGGCCAGCAACACGCCATCCTGCGCCAGACGCTTCAACATCGCTTTGCGCGGCGAGGCGGTTTGGCGACCATCGTCGCCCGTGACATCTTCTTCATCCTCACCCGACAGCGCGTCGGCAGAGAAAGAATCGTCGCCGAGTTTTTGCGACAGCAGGTCATCGAGCAATCCGCCCATCGCGTCGCGCACAGCCAGGTGCGCATCGCCCAATGACGCGCGCCATCGCGCAATGAAGCCTGCCGTCGGGCGCGCGCCGTCAAGCGCCCCTGCGTCGAGCCAGAGTCGAATCAAATCCAGAATGTCCTCTGCATCGATGATCGAAGAGAGGTCTTCGATAATCAGATGGTGATTGATCGACGGGAAGAAATCTTCGATGTCGGCGTCAACTGTCCAGCAGCGGCCCTGAGCGCGGGCGACCACGATGCGCTGGATGGCCATCTCCACGGAGCGCCCTGCGCGGAATGCGAACGAGCAGTCGAGCATGTGCGGCTCGAACAACGGCTCGATGCGGTCGAGTACGGCGCGCTGGGCCACGCGGTCGCGCACACACGGGATAGCCAGTTCGCGCGCCTTGCCGTCATCTTTCGGGATATGGACATAGCGCGAAGGCAGAGGCTCATAGGTTCGGTCAAGCAGGTTGCGCGACAGTTCAGCGAGATTGGCGTCGCGCTCGCGCTCGAATGCCTGAACGCTGATGGCATCGATGCCAGCCGCGCCGCGATTGGCCTTGACCTTTCGCCATGCCTGATCGAGCGAAGCGCGGGCAGCGATCTGTCTGAGCAGGCTCGACGGCGCAGATGAATTGCAGGTGATCAATTGGTTCATCATAAAATCCTCCCAATAGCCTGGAGTCCAGAGTCTGGAGTCTGGATTCCGCCGCGCAGGAAAGCCGTGTCAGTAGCCCGCGCGTCAGCCATGGCCTCACGATCGGGCTACTGACACCGTCCGCGTCGCGCTCACTATAGAGCGCAACACGACCTGTAGTTCGACGCCGACCAGATGCCGCAACTGGTCTCTGATTTCAGCGGGGACTCGCTCGATGTCGAAGCGATAAATCCGCGCTTCCGTCTGCCCGGCCCTGCTTGCAAAACACAAGACCAGAGACATATCGGCAGGCGACAGCCCGAGGGCATCGAGTTGCGCCGCTGCCTCCGCCGTCAGTTTGAGCCGGGTGATCTTCAATCGCTTCATCGCTTTCTCCCTCTGGTAGTAATGCGAACAAGGAACGCAAGCGTCTCGCTTGCTGGTGCGGTAGCAAGCGAGACGCTTGCGTTCCTTGTGCCAGCCTTACCTTTTCATCACTACCCTCCCTCTTTGTTGAGCGAGGAACTCGTTGATGATCTCTGTGGTCGCAAGCCGCATATCGCCTTGTACTTCGGGGCTGCGCGGCCCGCTGTAGAGCAGGATGCTCCCGTCGCTGAGGCGCGCGTAATAAACGATGATCGTTCCCTGCGCCGATCGGAACGGCCCTGCCGCGCCGACGCGGCTGACGGAGATGCCGCGACGCTGCAAATCGAGCATGACCAGATCATTTTCCGTCGCCTGTCGCGCGGGCCTGCCGGTCTCCGGGTCGTAATCGCGTTCGATGACTTTGAGCCTGCCGTCTGTGCCTTCGACCACCCGCACGCGCACGCGGCCTCTTTCATCGACCGCAAGCCTGCCGTGGCCGTACCAGCCCATCGCGCCGTGCAGCAAAGCGAGAGCGAGCGAAAAATAGAGCATCAGGCGTTTGTGCTTGCCCAGGAAGACGAAGCTCAGAATAGCTCCCGCCTGCGCCAGCACGAGCGAGGTGATGAGCAGGGCGATGGTTTCGATCTGCCAGGAAGCCAGCATCGGCAGCCGCTCTTGGAGGTAACTCGCTATCAGATGGTAGGGAAGCACCCAGCCCGTCAGCCACACCAGTCGATAGAGCAAAAACAACCCGACGAGCACCGCGACGCCGAGAATCGCTCTGCGCCAGAAGGGCGAGAGCCGCGCCTGCTTCAGAGCAGCCTCCTGGCTATGGAAAAGCTCGTCGCTCGATGAATGATCGCTCGCTTTGCCGCGCCAGGCATTTTCAATAACGCGCAGAATATTTTTCATCATAACCTCCGGGCAGAAGTCG
>CAZPQE010000483.1:0-4501 GCA_964588615.1 uncultured Clostridia bacterium
AGGATATTGGTTCCGACTCCGGCGATTGCCTGAGTGACATCGGCGACCATGCCTGGGCGGTTTTCGGTGATGAGCTTGATGGTCACTGGATAGGCGTCGGGTTTCGCGCCGTCGGCCTTCATCCACTCGACTTCGATGAGCCGTTCGGGAGTGGCCTTGAGCGAGGGCGCGTTGGGGCAGTGCAGGGAATGAACCGCCACCCCTTTTCCGCGAGTGATGAACCCGAGCAGTTGTTCGCCCCTGATCGGATTGCAGCATCGGGCGCGATAAACCGCTATGTCATCGAACCCTTTGACCACTATGCGATCCTGAAATCCCAACGCCTTCTTGATGACCTGCTTGAGCGTCGGCTTCTTTTCCTCTTCTATCTCAGCCTGGCGTTCGGGAGGGAGCAGTTTTGCAATCACGTTTCGCGGCATCACTTTCCCGTAGCTTATCGCGGCCAGAAGGTCGTCGGCCCTGGCGCAGCCGTAGTCGGGAGCGATGCGGTCCAACTCTCCGCTCGCCAGGATTTTCTTGAGGCTGATTCGAAACCGCTCGGCTTCCTTGTCAAATATCTTCTTGCCCAGATCGATTGCCGTCGCCCGCTCGCTCTCGGCCAGATAATGACGAACCTTCGAGCGCGCGCGCGAGGTTTTGACGAAGTTCATCCAGTCGCGCGAAGGATGCGCCGAGGGCGAAGTCAGTATTTCGACCACGTCGCCGTTTCGAAGCTGGTAGCGCAGAGGCACTATCCTTCCGTTTACTTTCGCGCCGTTGCAGGTCATCCCGACCTGAGTGTGGATGGTGAAAGCGAAATCTACGGGGGTCGCCCCCTTGGGCAATTCGATCACCTTGCCCTTGGGCGTGAAACAGTAAACATCTTTCGGATAGAGATCGAGCTTGAGCGAATCCAGAAACTCGCGCGAATCCTTCACCTCCTGTTGCCACTCGACGAGTCGTTTGAGCCACACGAACGCCTGGTCTTCATCGGTGTGGGTTCCGCGCCGACCTTCTTTGTATTTCCAGTGCGCGGCGATGCCCTCCTCGGCTATGAGGTGCATCTCGCGCGTGCGAATCTGAACCTCGAAGGGCTGGCCCCCGTCCCCGACCACTGAAGTATGAAGGGACTGATAGAAGTTTTCTCGCGGGATGGCTATCCAGTCCTTGAACCGCGTCGGGATTGGTTTCCAGGCGTGATGAATGACTCCGAGGGCGGCGTAGCAGTCCTTGACCGATTCGGTGATTATGCGAATGGCCACCAGATCGTAAACCTGATCGATTGTGATTCGCTGCGACTTGAGCTTTTGATAGATGGAGAACAATCGCTTGATTCGGCCTTCGATCTGAGCGGTTTCGATTTCGGACTTCGACATCATCCTGGAAATTTTTTTCTTAATGTCTTCGAGGAAGTTTTCGAGTCTGCGCCTGCGGCTTTCGACCAGTTCCTGAAGCTTGGCGTATTCCTCGGGCTCGATGTATTTGAAGGCGAGGTCTTCGAGTTCTCCTCTCACGCGGGCCATGCCGAGGCGGTGAGCGATGGGTGCGTAGACATCCAGGGTTTCCTGAGCAATCCGACGGCGCTTCTCAGTGGCCAGGTATTGAAGCGTCCGCATATTGTGAAGCCGGTCGGCGAGCTTCACTATCACCACCCTCACGTCATCGACCATCGCCAGGAGCATCTTGCGCATGTTGAGCGCCTGTTGTTCTTCCGCCGAAGCATGCTTGAGCTTGGAAATTTTGGTGAGACCATCGACGAGATGCGCTATTTCCTTGCCGAAGTCGCGCTCTATGTCTTCGAGAGAAGCTCCGGTGTCTTCTACGATGTCGTGCAGAAGGCCGGTTGCGACGCAGACGGGATCGAGTTTGAGTTCGGCGAGTATATTTGCGACTTCGAGCGGATGCACCAGGTATGGTTCGCCCGACTTGCGAACCTGTCCGCGATGCTCGCGGGCAGAGAACAGGTAAGCGCGGCGCAGGATGTCCAGGTCAGCATCAGGATGCTGCTCGCGGACTTTCTCTATTATGTCCTCGAAGCGAATCATAAAAGAAAAAGGGTGGCGACCCGCGGGTCGCCACCCAGCATTCTAGCATAGGCAGGAAGTCGCTTCACTAAGTCCAGGTCAACTGGCTTGTTGCTGCTTTTGCTTTTGAATCTGGAGGTATTTGTCCTGCATCCTCAACGCGTCGGCCTCAAGGTCCTTCTTTCGAGCAGGATTGGTTTCAACTTTGATTTCATCCAGAAATACCAGCTTCTCATAGAAGAACGCATCGGCGTAGAGCGGATCGACGGCCAGAGTCTTGTTGAGGTACTCGTGCGCCTTCTGAATGCGCGGTTTCATCTTTTCGAGAATTTCAGGCGGAATAGGCAGCTTGCGGCTGCTGTAGCTGGCGTGCATCTTGTAGCCCTCGTCCCAGTAATCGACGCCGAGCGTGTAGTAGACGTCGGCCTTCGTTTTCTGAGACGCGGCAGGCAGTTCGCCGCGTCTGAGAAGAGTTTCGCGGTACTTGCCCTTGTAGAGTTCGCCCTTGTCATCTACGGAACGAGAGAGTTGATCGTAGACGTTGGCCTGAAAGGCCAGCGATTTGTCGAGCGCGGCGTGATCGCTGGGATTGTTCTTGATGATGTTTTCGTAAGCCTCGATTGCCTTCAATCCCAGGTCTTCGGTAAGGGCCTGATCGAATCGGGCGTTGAGGGCGCGAGCATAAAACAACTGGGCGTTTGCAAGCTCGGGGCTGAGTTCCATTGCGAACTTGAACTTCTCCTCGGCTATTTCATATTTGCCCTTGTTGAATTCGCGGACGCCTTCGTTGAGGCTGTTTTTGGCGCGAAGTTTGTTGATGACGCATCCTGGGGTCAGGGTGAGCAGAGCCAGCAATGCGATAGTGAGCAGTAGAAATTTTCTTGAGTGCAAAGCGACTTCCTCCCGTTCTAATTCAGATAGTCTATTTGAAGCCCTATGGGTTGAGCGCCTGCGGCCTTGAGCGCATCGATTACATAGATGATGTCGCCGTAGAGCTTGTCCTTCGACGCTTTCAAAAAGACGGCCCGGTTATCGCTCGGCCTCTGTTCGAGCAGGTCTTTGAGCACGGGGCCGAGATCGATGAGGGTATAGGGCCGCGAGTTGAGTTCGACCGTCTGGTCGAGTCCCACTCCCGCTTTGACATCGACCATCAGGAGGTCGGCTGGGGGAACAGGCGCTCCCTTTTCCTCCTCCTGCGGCTTCTGAGGTATTTGAGATTCGAACTTGGCTTCCTTCTGCGGCTGGATGACCATGAAGATGATCAGCAGAACCAGAAGGACATCGATCAGGGGCGTGACGTTGATGTTGGGGGGCGCAAGCCCCAGCTTCTTGCTTCCCGGTACTTCTTCAGCTTCACCGTGTGCCATGTCTGTTCAAGCTGTCTGGCTGTGCGACGAGTCAGACAACACCCTCCTGAAAAAAAGTTGTAAGGGCGCCCGCAAGCGCCCGACCACCTGCGGACTATTGACTCGATCCGCCTTCTTCTTTTTCCTTTTCGGAAACCAGGCCGATTCGTTCGAAGCCAGCTTCTCGAATCTTGTCGATGACTTCGACGACCGTGCCGTATTTGACCTGCTTGCCGCTCTTGATGTAGACGACCTGATCCTGCGGCTGTTTATCCTTGAGGATATTTTTGATCTTCTGTCCGAGGTCATCCGGAGAGATCGGGTCGCGCCCGATGTAGATTCGGGCGTCGCCTCCTCCGGGTATGGCCACCACAGCAGAGGTGTCCTTGATGATGTTGGGATCAGGGTCCGGGTATTTGGATTTCGGCAGAGCAACGCTGACGCCGCTTTGAAGCAGGGGAGCCACGACCATGAAAATGATCAGCAGCACCAGCATCACGTCTACCATCGGTGTGACGTTTATGTCGGCGACGAATCCAGTATCGCCGCCTCCTACTGCCATTCCCATAGTTTCACCTCAATTCGCCGCGGCGCTTGATGAAGTAATCGATCAACTCCGAAGAAGAGTTGTCCATCTCGATGGTGAACGACTCGACCTTGTTCTGGAAGATGTTGAACGCCCAGACGGCGGGGATGGCCACCAGAAGTCCGAACGCGGTTTCGATCAGCGCCTCGGATATGCCGCCTGCCACCGCCGAGATGCCTGTCCCTTCGGCGCTCTTCATTCCCTGGAAGGCGTTGATGATGCCCACGACCGTTCCGAGCAGTCCCACGAAGGGAGCCGTCGAGCCGATGGTGGCGAGTCCCGAAAGGCCGCGCTTGAGTTCGGCGGTCTTGAGAGCCGTCGAGCGTTGAAGGGCGCGTCGAGCGGCGTCGAGCGTGGTTCCTGGAATATCGGCCCCGGATTGATGAGCCTGGAATTCCTGAAGGCCGGCGTTTACGACCATCGCCAGGTGCGATTTCTTGTGGCGGTCGCTTATGGCTATGGCTTCATCGATTCGGTTTTCACGAAGAGCCTGCGCCACTTTCGGCGCAAACTGCCGTGACTGGTTTTTGGCGGCGTTGAAGGTGAGCCATCGCTCGACCATCACC
>CAZPQE010000483.1:4511-5149 GCA_964588615.1 uncultured Clostridia bacterium
ATCACCGCTATCGAGTACATGCTCATGATGGCCAGCACGATGGCGACCACGATTGCAGGCCACTCCATTTTCTGGATCATGCCCCACATCGAGAAGTCCTCGCTTTGCGTGGCGCTTTCACCCTGGAACAAGAAGAAAGCGAGCTTGTTGCCCGCGAGCCAGATATTTGTCAGTAGCATCGGTAGAAACCCTCCAATTTCAATTTGAGATGTTTTAGTCCGGTTCGAGCCGGAGGGATCAGATATCCCTCCGGCTGTCAAAAAGTGTAAACCAGTTGTTACGGCGTGAAGTTGAAGGTGATCGTTCCGATGACCTTCACTGCCTGGCCGCTGAGTTTGGTCGGATTAAACCTCCACCCGCGAGCCGCGCCCTCAGCCGCGTCCTTGAGCAGAGGATGTCCGCTTATGGCGCGGGCGGCTATGACGCTGCCGTTTTCATCGATTGTGATTTCGACGACCACCGCTCCCGACACGCGAGCCGCTTTTGCAAGCGGGGGATAAGTCGGAGTCACTCGCCTCACCGCCTCGCCCTGAAGCACGCCGCCCGATTTGCGAATGATCTTGGGCGGCTCAGGCGGCTTCTCCTCTTTGGGAGGAGGAGGAGGAGGAGGAGGCTCGCTTCCTGACCCAACGAGTCCG
>CAZPQE010000484.1:0-5132 GCA_964588615.1 uncultured Clostridia bacterium
CAACGCAATTATCTTCGTGTCTTTTCAACGACATTATCTTCGTGGCTTCTTTTTTGTCTGTTTTCTTTGCTCCACCGGAAGCGAGGGCTTGTGTGTGTTCCGCCACAACGTGGCAGCCTTATGTCAGCTCAGGTCAACGGCCTGGGTAACGGCGTGTGCCAGCCAGTCAAAGCCCCAACGGGGCGACCCTTGAACGAAGAGACAAGCCCGTCAATCACCTGTATGAATGTGTTATTGAATCGCTCTACTCGTGGGTCTGCAAACCGCTGTTCGGTGTCCGGCTCAGGTTCGGGCCTGCTGCATCCTTGAGCGAATTTTCTGAACCGCCCGGCGCGAGAGACCCAACTGCTCGGCTGTTCTGGTGACATTGCCGCCGTTTCTCTCAAGAGCTTCGATCAAACGCTGATGCTTCTCTTCTTCGCTCAAACTGCGCCACGTCCGCGCAGGCACGGTGAAGCGCGCTCCTCCATTTTGAATCGGCTCCGACCCGACCAGAATCCGGCGCTTGATGTAATTCTCAAGCTCTCTGACATTGCCGGGCCATTCGCGCTCATCGAGTCGGGAAATTTCCGCATCGCTCAAAGACGCTTCAGTCTTGTCATACTTCTCGCTGTAGAACGCGGCAAAATGCCGGGCGAGCGGCGCGATGTCGGCGCGGCGAAGTCTCAAGGGAGGGAGCCACAGAGTGATTCCGCTGAGGCGATGATAGAGGTCTTCGCGGAAACGTCCGGCTATGCGCTCTACTGCAAGGTCGCGATTGGTTGCCGCGATCACTCGCGCGTTTACACTCACCGGACGATTTGCCCCGACAGGCTGAATCTCTCCTGATTGCAGGAAGCGAAGCAGCGCGCCCTGAGCTTCGAGGCTGAGGTCTCCTATCTCGTCCAGAAAGAGCGTTCCGCCCTCGGCTGCGCGAATCACGCCTTTGTGATCGCGGTCGGCTCCTGTAAACGCGCCTCTGCAATGGCCGAAGAGTCGGCTCTCAACGAGGTCGCGCGAGAGGGTCGAGCAATTGAAAGGAACGAACGGAGCTTTGCTTCGCCTGCTTTCAAGGTGGAGGGCGCGCGCGGCAAGCTCTTTGCCAGTTCCGGTCTCTCCGAGGAGCAATACGACTTCATCGGTTAGGGCTATGTTTCTGAGGCGGGCGATGACATCTTCCATCGCGCTGCTGACATAAATGATTCCGTGAAGCAGACGAGATTTCGTTGAGCCGCGCGAGAGAATCGATTCAAGGCTGGACAACTGTTTCCTGGCTTCAAGCCAGAGAGGATCATACGATGCGTCAGTGGCCAGCTTCATCGCCTGCGCAGCGTCTTCGCGCGCTTCCTTGTAGAGCCGCATTCGCTCGTGCAGCCTGCTCAGGTTGAGGAGCGAGCCTGCAAACTCGGCCTTGTTCGAGAGCTTTCCGAAAATAGCAGATGCGTGTCTCAGCAGTCTTTCCGCATCGGTGTAGCGACCCATCATCGTGTACATAAATCCGAGCGAATCATAAATGTTCGCCTCGGCAAATCGGTTTGGCTCTTTATTGAGAAGTTCCATCGCGGCCAGCAAACGCGGCTCGGCTTTTTGGGGATGTCCCGCACATGACAGCAAGTAACATGCGTTGTTAAGGAACCTCATCGCTCTTCCGGGAACACTAGCCTTGAGCAATGCCTCAACAGCTTTCTCCGAGTCAACGATTGCCCTATCCCAATCTCCAATTCTCGCAAAAAGAACTGCTCCACATCCCCAAACACGCCCTTTCAGGAAAGTATCCTTTTGATAAATGCGGGCTATCTCTTCAGCTTTGTTGAACGCGACAAAAGAAAGGCTATATCTGTTGGAAAACGAGTAACTCCCAGCGGCGAGAATCCAGTACCCTGCCCGTTTGTAGAGGTCCGGCTGTATCTCCGCCGATTTTTCGGCCACAGCAGATGCCTCTTCGTACCTGCCTTGCTCATAAAGGCACAACGCGAGGGCATTGAGCCAAACGCCCGTTTGCACGGGATCATTCCTCTCTTCATAGAGCCGCGCTGCATTATGAGCAATCTTGTATGCAGTTTGAGTGTCGCCTGTGGCTAATGCTTTTTCATAAACCGGCCACCGGGTATCAACCATTGGCGATGACATATTTTCCCTCTCGCAGAACCTTCCAGTTCCGAACGGAGCGATTCAAGATTGCTGCTGCTTGTCTGAGGCGATTCGACGTAGAGATATTATTTACCAAACTCGAAAAGTCAAGACTCATTTCAGATCGCTTCCCTCCTTCCCTCCATCGCGGATAGATCGAATGTGGATGGAGATGATTCGCCCGTCACATCCTCTGTCAAAGGCTCAAGGGCATGTCGAAAATTCAGATGTGATGGTTGGGAAGGGTCGCTTGCGCCCGCAGTTTCTACTGAACAGGCATTGCGGGGGCAAGCCTTCCTTCCTGACTGTCAGGGCTGCATTCTCAACATCACTCCAATCTGCGAAAGGGCTGCGGCCCAGCGTCTTGATCTCACAGCATTCTTCGAGCATCGGGAGTTTCAAGAGCGAGTTGCTGCTCTATCAAAATGACGGGGCGGAATTTTCGTATTGACCGTTTCTCTTCACGCGACTATTATCAGGGAGCTTTATTTGCAAGAAATCGCGCAGGTTCAGATGGCACAGAGGTTGTCTTTGTGATCCATCGTCCGCAGGCAGAATTTCGACAGGCATCGCCCCCCGAGTAACCGCAGATGACAAACGCTCGCTCTTCGATCATTTCAGGCGATATTGTCTTCGCGCTGTCGCTGTGCGAAGTGGCGAGGGCAGCAATAAATATTGTGAGTCGTTTCTCATACAAACGCCTGGCTCTTTCCATCCGGCGATCAGGCTCTCTGGAAAGGGATGAGCGCAGACAACAAGCCGCTTGTGCCTGAGAGAAAATATTGGCTATGGAGACCAACAGGAAAAGCCGCGAGTATCAGACCGGAGTGATCGCTGCGGGCATGGCGGTGTGGGTAATTTCCGTCGCCAACATCATCACCAGTTATTCGACCAGCGACCAGTTGCAAGTGCTTGTGCTCGTGCCGGTGATAATAGCCGTCGGATTCTCCCCGCAGAATTTTCGCCTTCCCCTCGGTTTGGGGTTCTCGCAGGAAAAAATGAATTTCACTTTGGTCGATGCCATCGTGATCCTTGTGGCCTGCTGGTATGGGGTTTCTTCTGCGGTGTTCCTGGCAGGCATCGAAGGGTTCACATCAACTCGTCGCACCACAAATCGTTTTTCAAGCATACTCTTTTCTTCAGGGATGATGTCACTTGCCGCCGCAGCGTCTTCGTTGATTCTTGCTGCGGTGCTGCGATTGGGTTTTGGCCTGACGGTTCCAACACGAAAAGAAGCCTTCTTCGCTGTAGCTATATCCATACTTATCGCTAATCTGGTTCAAATTGCGGTCAACATAACTCTACTTGCAACCCTGCTCGCGCTGCGACATGGCCATCCGATGCTGCGCCATTGGAGAGAGTTTCTAGGATGGTCGGTGCTGTTCCTGCCCACCAGCAGCACTGCAAGCCTTATGTACCTCGCGCTGCAATACGGCCTGTGGTTAATGCTCGTTATAGGAGTGCCTATCTTCCTCACTCTTCACTTGTGGCTGCGAGTTTATCGCGACAATGTGCAGAAACGCATTTCCGCCATCGAAAAAGCTCACCGCGAAACCATCGAAGCCCTCGCCGTCGCCATCAACGCCAAAGATGAAGTCACTCACGATCACGTTTTGCGAGTTCAGATTTATGCCACAGGAGTCGCGCGACTGCTTGGCTGCTCCGAATCCGAAGTCGAGGCATTGAAGTCCGGCGCGCTCCTCCACGACATAGGCAAGATCGCCGTCCCTGATTACATCCTCGAAAAGCCCGGCAAGCTGACTGCTGCCGAATTCGAGAAGATGAAGATTCATACCATTGCAGGCGCGCAGATAATAGGTCGAGTCGAGTTCCCTTACCCGATAGTTCCAATCGTCCGTCATCACCACGAGCGATGGGACGGACGCGGATACCCCGACGGACTCAGCGGCGAAGAGATACCGCTGACGGCGCGAATACTTTCAGTTGTGGATTGCTTCGACGCAGTGCGCGAAGACCGGCAGTATCGCAAGGGGCTTTCGCGCGAGGAAGCAATCGCGCTGATACTTCAGGGAAGCGGCTCTCAGTATGACCCCAAAGTGGTCTCGATGTTCATCGCTCATCTGATTGAATTCGAAGCGGAGATAGAAGCGCAACGGCACCTCCCTCCGCCGAATTTCGGGATAGAGCCAATCGAGCAGCTTTCGGAATCCGCGCGACTCGTCCCTCCGGCAGCGGGGCTTGCTGAAGAATCGGGTGATGAGAAACCCGTTTCAACCAGCGCGCAAGATCAGGTGAAAGCCATTTCCAGGCTCGCGCAGACCATCATAAAAACGGACGACAGGGGAGAGATGCTTTCAGCTTTTGCTGAGAGATTCAAAGCGATGGTCGATTACGACACCTGCGCGATTACACTCGTCACTCCTGAATCGGGCCAGCTTGCCGTCGCGCACGCTGCGGGACAACATGCAGAGTTGCTCAAAGGCCGAAGAATCGCGCTCGGCGAAGGCGTGACCGGCTGGGTGATAGCCAACAAAAAGCCTTTCTGCAACACAGACCCGAAACTCGATCTTCCCGCCCGACTCGCCGATTACTTCTCCGCATATCGCACAC
This sequence comes from uncultured Clostridia bacterium, assembly GCA_964588615.1. Classification (GTDB taxonomy): domain Bacteria; phylum Acidobacteriota; class Blastocatellia; order UBA7656; family UBA7656; genus UBA7656. Next base: position 4,681 of record CAZPQE010000484.1, read on the forward strand.
TGGCTGTCTTCCCGATCAAGCGAGACGGAGCCGTCTATGGAGCGGTCTCTCTGTATTCGTCGGCTCTGAATCAATACAACGCAGAACACTACAAATGCCTTGAAGAAGCGGTCAGCCTGCTGGCAGCGAGGCTTTCCGTCGATGGCGAGTCGGCAGCCTTATGGTCGCAGTCGTCCGGCGACGAAATGTCGCACGTCATGTAATCGGCGACGGGCTGACTGATGAAGAGGGGACAGGGAACAGGTTACAGGTTACAGGGCCGGAGATGATCCCTGTTCCCTGTCCCCTGTCCCCTGTTCCCCCAATACTAAAGCGCGTATCAGCCACGTGTGTAGCTGCTTCACACCTGTGTAGTTGCTTCACAGATTCGCAAACCCTGCAATGTTTCAATCGTTTACCGCTGCTGTTCTCTTCCATCTCCAGAAAGTGTGAAGCAGCTACACACTTTCTCG
>CAZPQE010000485.1:0-5130 GCA_964588615.1 uncultured Clostridia bacterium
GAATGAACATGTCCTTGCCTGTCTTCGAATCATAGAAGTAAAGGTCGAAGCCGCCGAGGTAGACGACATGGGTATAAGTTACGGCCTTGCCCAGAAACTTGAAGCGGAAGGTGTTGGTCGTCCTGTGAACCCCGTCGAAATCGATTTCGCCCACAGCGCACTGGTTCGTCGAGGCGTTGTAATAAAACACAGGCCCGTTCATGCTGACGATATGCGTCCAGCCGGTCGCAAACGTGCCATAGGTTTGCAGGTTCTGATAGCTGCCATTGACCGGGTTGAGTCTTCCGGTTTCTCCAAAGCCAGTGTCGGGATCGTAAAGCACCAGCCTGCCATAGCTCAGTGCGGGATTGTGCAGCCTGCTGTAGTAACGATCGCTTTCCGAAAACACACCCACAGCAAGCCAGGCCAACTCTACTGCCGCCGCTTCCTCTCTGCCGTAAACATCGGCGGCCACAAATCTCGTCCATCTTGCCACGTCCACGAACTTCGATGATGAGGTGAGCCACCGCGCCAGAGCGATATAAAAAATGTCTTCCGCCCTCTCGCGCCCGATTCCCGGAACGAACGTCCCATTGCGATGCATACCGCCTTCGGCCAGCAGGTAGAAAGCGTGGCTCATGATGGTGCTGTTGATGTGGACGCCGCCCCTGTCGAAGTTGTTGGTATCCTGCCAGTAATTGGAGAAGTGGTCGGGAACATTTACAGTCTCCTCATTAGGCCCGCCCTGATCGAAAACCAGCGTTACAGAAGTGGGGTTGCTCAAATCGCGTTGCACGAAACCGTTCGAGCCGGGCAGGATTATCCCCTCGCCGTTTTGATAGTTGGTGTCCATACCGGAGTAAAACCCTATGGCTGTGCCGAAGATGTCGGCAAACGCTTCATTGACTGCGCCCGACTCGCCCATGCCGATCAGGTCTGCTGTGGCATCTACCACACAATGAGTGAACTCATGGCCGACGATATCTATAGAGACGGAAGGGCCGTAGTTGTTGCCGTCGCCGTCGCCGAAAGAGAGTTCGTTGCCCCCGCCGGAGGCGTTGTTCCAGGAGACGGATGGATCATCGCGATAGTGGACATAGCTCTCGATGGCCGTTCCCTGACCGTCGGCTCCGACGCGACCGTGACGATTGAGGAAGTAGTCCCAGCTTTGCATCACACCGAAATGCGCATCGACTGCGGCGGTCTCGGCGCTCTGGTCTCCCCAACTGTTATCGAAGCCTCTGAACTCTCTCGTCGACAGCTTTCCGTCAGCGTCATAAGAAACGTCGAAAGGCTGCGACTGGCCTCGATCCGGGTCTTTCATCGTGAAGGAGCCGTCGTCATCGTTGTGGGTGGTGTTGATGGTCACGGTTCCGTTGTAGAGGCTGATGCCGGTTCCGAGTTCGTAGTCCCGGTCGCTCAGACGCCACACGATGCTTCTGTCCCGGGCGCTGACGAATATGCGATAACTGTCAGTCGGGCCGCCGCTGTTTCCGAGCTTCAACCCGACTATGTAGACGAGCGACGCGCCCTTTGCCTTCAGATCATTCTTCAATATCTGGTGGGGCAGGATAGCGAGATTCACCATCAGTTCCCCGGCGAATTCGCTCCCGGCTTTGAAGTCGGCTTTCGCCGCTTCGATGGCCTGCGCCTCATCGATCTTCGGCGCGGCGTTAATGCGCGCTTCGGTGAATATGCGCCCGCTAACGGCGCGCATCGAGCCTCGGTCGTCGAGGTGGGCAATCAACTGGCCGCCGAAGACCTCGACGCCCTCGTGCATCTGCGTGAGGCGAACATCCATAAAGCCGCGCCCGTCCTTTACGGCTTCCAGCAATCGGAATTCGGATTCGGCGTCTCGCAGGCCATACTTCCCTTTGCTGTTTTGCAACTGCTCCAGGCTCCGGTTAAGCGCCGTCTGAACCCACGTCGGGCGTTCACGCTTCTGCGACAATGTTGTTTTTCCTTTCGGGCTGCTTTGCTCATCGCCGCCTTCGCGGTAACGATCCACGATTCGCATCGCTTTCGCGGCAGCCGCGCGGTCGGCGTCTTTATCTGATTTGGCTGCTGATTCCTGCCCTGCGACCGACAGAGCCGGGAGCAGAAATGTCCCGACCATTATCAGCACGATAAACAGCGACAATATGCTTTTGCGATTCATATCTCTTATCTCCTTTTCAAATTCAAAAGTCTCTTCTGAGCAGCGAGGCTCTTCCCATAAGCTCCTCTTCTGCGCTCATCCCCTGACGCAGGAAATCCGTGAGGACTCCATCTCGCGCTCAAAAAAATATTTCAACTCGGCGACTTACCTGATGCACCCCGCGCAGGGTCCGCCATCGGGCACGCCTCCGACCAGGTCGGTCTTGAAGATGTTGTTCTCCCAGGTGTTTCCACCGCATTGAGCTATCTCGTCCTCCATATCGACCTCGCCGTTGCCCAGCGCCCTGTTGCTCCTGATAATGCTCGGCGAGCCATCCTTCTGGACCCAAATCCCTGAACGAGTATTTCTACTGACCGTATTGCCGATAACCAGATTGCCGGGAAGGGGGCTTCCGTCGCGATCCAGGGCAGAGTGAATACGGATACCGAAATTGTTATTGCTGGCTGTATTGTTTCGGATAACATTGTTAGCGCCGTTGTAGACAAGGACGCCATAGCCTTCACCGCCATCGCCGCCATTGTTGTTGAGTATGTTATTTTCGATAGTGTTATCGCGGGCGAAGTCGGAAAGAGCGATCCCAGCCCTCGTGTTCGAAGAGCAGTGATTCGAGGTGATGACAGCTTCGCTTGCCGGAGAGAGCATGATCCCATCGCCGCTCCCCGTCACGACACAGGTTTCGACTCGGTTCTGCTGGCCCTGCACCAGAATGCCGAATACACAGGCGTTTCTCACCGTCATGCCGGCAACCTGGGAATTTGAGGAGGAGAGGACTATACCATCATTGAACCCTACGACGGTGCCGCCATCAATCTTCACGTTCGAGATTCCGCCGGCGACAAAGATGCCGCTGATGTTTCGACTGAGGTCGCAGTCAGAGCTTGATATGGTGTGACCAGCCAGATGCAATGAGACGTTGCTCGCGGTAATCGTGATGCCGTTATAATCGCCTGCCGTGCCAGTGCAATCCAGGTCGGCAGTCAGCACATACTCGCCCGCAACACTGAGCACCTGTCCGCAGGTATTTACCTCCATTACCTCACAATCATCTGGTTCCGATTGCGCCTGTACCCGATTGGTTCCCAGCAGCGGCATCGCCGCAAACAGTGTGAGAATCGCTATCGCGAATAACGAACGTGGTGAAAAAATCTTGTTTCGCATGTCTTTGCTCCTTTGTCTTCTAAAGCTCCGGCTCTCGCAAGCCGAAGGAAAAGTAAAACTCACAGCAGGCTGCCTACGGTCTGCTAGCCTGCAAATCACGGATCACATGGAGACTTCGCTCAACAGCGTTCCCGCCAGGAGCGGTCGATCCCTTCATCTCCATGTCAAATGAAATAACCTTCAACTCATACTGCGAGCATCCGCTCTTGCGTGCTCGATCAGTAACGCAGGAAAGGCAGGCGGACTCCATCACAAACTATAGGGGTCAGGAAAATGTTTTTGTTCGTAGTCCCGGCTTGAGCCGGTAATTTCGCCTGACGCAGCTTCCGCCTCAAGGCTCGACTACGAACTTCTTTTTCTTGAAGTCTATAGAAAAAATTTTCGACATCGGCAGGTTTTATCAATAGAATCTCTGCGGAAAGTCGGAGCCTCGACCTGAAAGGCGGTGACCGATGCCCGGAGACGTGACTCAGCGCCTAGTTGATTACGGCAATGGAAAACGCGACGCGCTCGACGAAATGCTGCCGATGGTCTACGCCGAGCTTCGTCGCATAGCCGCCTCGCATCTTCGACGCGAACGCCACGATCACACCCTTCAACCGACCGCGCTGGTTCACGAAGCTTATATGCGGCTCGTCGATCAGAAAAAAGTCGACTGGCGCAACCGCGCGCAATTTCTGGGTCTCGCCGCCGAGATGATGCGGCGCATACTCATCAACCACGCGCTCGAAAAACAGGCGGCCAAACGCGGAGGAGGCGCCTTCAAAGTCACCCTGAGCGAAGTCGCACAGGTATTTGCGCCGATAGACGTGGACATGCTGGCTCTCAACCGGGCGATGGAACGGCTCGCGGAAATCGATCCGCGCAAGAGCCGACTGGTCGAACTGAAATTCTTCGGCGGGCTTACGATTGAAGAAATAGCCGAGGTGATGGAAATCTCTACGGCTACGGTCGAGCGTGAATGGGCCTTCGCCCGCGCATGGCTTTATCGGGCGATCGAAGGTTGATCCTATTTGAACTGACCGAATCGCTTGAGGAGTTTGTAGATATCGACTGCGGTGGCCAGGAGTCCTAGAAAAAGCCAGATCAGAAACCAGAAGGGCCACGTGCCGTATCGCTTGTCCATCCACCAGCCCAGAAGAGCGGGCACGAGCATCATCCAGGGAATGCCTAACACGAGTCCTATGGCTGCTGCCGCCTGACGCCAGCTTACATCGCCTTTTCGCTTTTCGTCATCCGTCTCCATCGCTCATCGCGGAGTCCCCGGAGGCTGCTCATCGAGAGGCCCGCTCGTCGGTTTCTTCTCGTCATACTTGTAGGTCTTGAGCGTTTCGGTCTGCGCGGCCTTCTGCGTCAGTCGAATGAGAGGCTGAGGATAAACGCCTATGAACATCACCAGGAGAACGGCCACTGCAAGCGCGGTCTGAAGCGAGGGAGCCAGGCGCACGGGCTGAGGCTCCGTTTCAGGCTCGATGTACATGGCGCGGATGAAGCGGATGTAATAGTAGAGCGACACTGCGCTCATCAACACTGCAAGAATGGCGAGACGAACGAGCCAGGGATTGCCGGTCTCGATCAGACCGGCGAACAAATACAGCTTGCCTATAAACCCGCCGGTCGGAGGTATGCCGCCGAGCGAGAGCAGGAATATGGTCATCATCACCGTCAGCCAGGGCGATTTCTTCATCAGCCCGTTGAGGTCTTCCATGCGGTCTCCGGCTATGCCCTGACGGTGCAGCGCGATTATGCAGCCGAACACGCCGAGGTTCATCAGCGTGTAGATGAGCAGATAGATTATGAACCCCGTGTAGCCGGTTTCGTTCGACGCCACCAGT
>CAZPQE010000486.1:0-5117 GCA_964588615.1 uncultured Clostridia bacterium
CCTGCGACATCATCAATGTGAATCCACGGAAACCACTGACGCCCGCTTCCCAACGGCCCGCCCACGCCGAGTTTGAAAGGCGTGAGCATCTTTCCGAGCGCGCCTCCTTCAAGGCTCAACACCACGCCAGTTCTTACGGTGACAACTCTCACAGACAAATCCTTAGCCGCCTCGGCTTCCTTTTCCCATTCCTGACAGACCTCGCTCAAAAAGCCTGTCCCGGCTGATGAGCTTTCATCGAGACGCTCGTCGCCGCGCTCCCCGTAAAATCCGACTGCCGACCCGCTGACGAAAACTGCGGGCCTCGGAGAAGACTCTTTGATCGCAGCGACGAGACTCTTCGTGCTCACTACGCGCGAATCTCTTATGCGCCGCTTCTGCGCGTCCGTCCACTTGCGCTCGGCTACAGGCTCGCCCGCCAGATGAACTATCGCCTCGACCCTCATCGCTTCAGCCGGAGGCATCTCCGTCGCCGAGTCCCATTTCAAAACCTCGCCTGCTTCAAGACGGCCTGCCTTTTCCGGCGCGCGTGAAAGCGCAACTACAGAGTGTCCCTCGCCCGTAAGCAGACGGCACAGGTGGCGGCCTATCAAACCAGTGGCCCCCGTAACGAGTATCTTCATGGCTCCCCCCTTTCGGTCTCCCGATACCCATAAAGCTTTTGCCGAAAGATACTCCAAGCCCTCGCTCAACGCCACAACTTTTCGACTTCAACACGAGCGGCCTTTCTTCATTGCCACCATATTTGGAGTCAACTTTCTGTAAAAGCAGGGCTTAAAGACCTGACCGCCTTTTGACTCGCCCCGCAGCCGGGAGAGATGCCGCACCTCTCTTGAGTCAAAATGGCCACTGAGATGCCACTATGGACGGCTGTGGGTCATTTCGCGGCGCGCTATTTTCTGATGTGTTCCCAGGATGTGTCAAAAGCTGGCGGAGGGGGATGTCAGGGTTTTCTGCGGCTATTCCCCGATCTGGTTATCTGCTGAAATACTTACGCTTATTTATTTTTCCGCTCTGCGCGATCCGAGGCATATCAATTGCTCAGGTTCAAGGTCGGACCTTGAATAGCTTGCAGTCATTGGCACAGGGCCGTTCGGACTTATCCCGATAAAATTCAATAGAATGAAGACAGCGAAGAAACTGAAAAGCTTCTACAGGGAGTTGAAGTTCCTGGCTAAGGGTCTGCTCTCGACCCGACATCCCATTCTGGCTCAGATAGTTCCCATGCGGCGGTGCAATCTCTCGTGCGGCTATTGCAACGAGTATGACGATGTTTCTGCTCCTGTGCCGCTTGAGGTCATGAAGGGGCGCATAGACAAGCTGGCCGAGCTTGGAACGGGGGTCGTCACCATAAGCGGCGGCGAGCCTTTGCTCCATCCCGACCTCGAAGAGATCATAGCCCGCATCCGCCATCACGGGATGATGGCCACCCTGATCTCGAACGGCTACCTGATGACCCGCGAGAGGATCGAAAAGCTCAATCAATCGGGTCTGGATTATCTTCAGATCAGCATCGATAATGTCGAGCCGGACGAGATTTCCAAAAAGAGCCTCAAGGTGCTGGACAAAAAACTTCAGTGGCTTGCTGAGCTTGCCCAGTTCAAAGTCAATATCAACACCGTGATCGGCGGCGGGACGGCCAAACCTGAAGACGCGCTCGTCATCGCTCATCGGGCGGTCGAGATAGGGTTTACCACTTCAGTCGGAATCATTCACGAGGGGACGGGAACGCTCAAGCCGCTCGAAGGCAGAGCGCGCGAAGCGTTCTTCAAAGTCCGCAGCCTCGGCAAGCGGGGTTACACCCGCATAAACAGTTTTCAAAAGAACCTCGCCGACGGCAGGCACAACAAGTGGCGTTGCCGCGCCGGCGCGCGCTACCTCTACATCTGCGAAGACGGACTGGTTCATTACTGCTCGCAGCAGCGCGGCTATCCCGGCACTCCGCTTGAGCAGTATACGAGCCAGGACATCCGACGCGAGTACCTGACCAAAAAAGCGTGCGCGCCTTTCTGCACCGTCGCCTGCGTGCATCAGGTTTCGGCTTTCGACAACTGGCGCGACCCGCAGACCCTTGCAGTCAAGGGATCAGTTCGCAAGGAAGCAGTTCAGGCCATCAGAGTCTATCAGATAGAAAATGCCAAGAAGGCGTCAGCGGGGTAAAGAGTTTTTCAGCATTGCCGTTTGCAGACCTTTGGGTCTGCGTCGGCCAACAGCAGCGAACGAGAGGAGATTCGCGAACCAAAAGGAGACAGGAGACTATGCATAAACCCATCAAATACCTGGAGAAGGGACTGACTGTGGCGGCAAACGCCGCATGGTTTTTCTTCGAGCGGGCCAATCGCATCAAACCCAATTCCGGCTTTACGCCCCGATGGTCTGACAAACCCGTTCTGAAATCCTATCAGAAGGTCAAGCCGCCCCTCGGATGGCCGCGCACGACTGACAGCTTGTGCCCCAAATGCGTGCCCGAAATCCGTCAGCAGATTCTCGACGGGCATCTTCCCGTGGAGATTCTCAAGAACGAAAGAGTCGGAGAGCTCAAGGCTCAGATCATCGAGCGCGACGGCAAGATACTCATGGTCAAAGACTGCCCTACGCACGGTCATTTCGAGGACGTGATGGCTATCGATACGGATTTCTTCCGCCACCTCGAACAGGTCTTCCCCGGCAGCGATATCCGCTCGCACAACGATGACACGCTTCACAATCACGGAAGCTCCACAATCAAGTACGGTCGCGGCGCGGTGCTCACAATCGATCTGACCAACCGTTGCAACATGATGTGCGACCCATGTTTTATGGACGCAAATCAGGTGGGATTCGTCCACGAGCTTACGTGGGAAGACATCAAGACGATGTTGGACAACGCCATCTCGCTCAAGCCGCGCCGCCAGATGTCCGTTCAGTTTTCGGGCGGCGAGCCTACGCTTTCGCCCTACTTCATCGATGCAGTCCGTTATGCCCGCAAGGTCGGCTACAACAGCGTTCAGGCGGCCACCAACGGCATAGAGTTCGCCAAGAATCCTGAGTACGCGAAACAGGCTGCTGAAGCCGGTTTGAGGTATGTCTACCTTCAGTTCGACGGCATAGGCAATGCCGCAAACGAGCATCGCAAGGTCGGCAATCTCTTCGACGTGAAACTGCGCGCCATAGAAAACCTTCATGCGGCGGGCGTCGAAATAGTTCCGGTGACGACCATCGTCAACGGAATAAACAACGAGCAGGTGGGGCGCATCATTCAATTCGCCTTGGACAATCCAAAGAAGATCGCTTTCCTTTCCTTCCAGCCCGTCTCTTTCACTGGCCGCGACGAAGAGATAACGGACGAGCGCCGTCACGCGCAACGATACACGCTCTCTCATCTTGCGCACGACGTGAAGAGTCAGACGGGGCTTGGCGAGCCTTCGAGAGACTGGTATCCGATTTCGTTTATGGGGACGTTTTCAGACTGGGCCGACATGGTTCACGGGCCTGAGAACGACTGGGGCAGCCTCAACTGCGGATGCCATCCCAACTGCGGCGTGGGCATGGCGGTGATGATCGATAAAGAGACCAAAGAAGCGGTTCCTGTGACTGCTTTCTTGAACGGCGACCGGCTGGCCGAAGACATCAAGAAGGTCAACGACGCGGCGCGCAGCAAATGGCCTTCGGTCATCGGCATGGCGCTGACTCTTATGCGCAACTACGATCCGTTCAAAGCGCCGAGGCATTTCAAGTTGAGCGACCTGCTTCAGAAGTTCGACAAGACGTGGGGCGCGACAGGACGCGATTACGGAAAAGTATCGGGCGACCGCACCAAAGAAGACATCGAGAAGCGCCGTCGTGACCGCTGGAATTTCCTCTTTATAGCCGGAATGTGGTTCCAGGATTTGTTCAACTACGATTTCCGCCGCACCGAGCGTTGCATCATTCCCTATGCGACACAGGAAGGCGAGATATCATTTTGCGCTTACAACACCGGCATAGGCTGGCGAAACATCATCGAGAAGATGCACATGACGGCGACTCTGACCAAATGGTACGAAGAGCATGGCCGACACGAGATATTCGCCGGAGGCCATTCGGTCGGACTCGCAAGCACAGAGCATTCGCTTCTGCTGAGAGATGAAATCGTGACGAAAGACATTCAGCACGATCTCGACAACCTCGGAATAGCCAAGACCGCCCGCGAAGAAAAACTCCGCGCGCGCAAAGTGCAACTCTCTCAACAGGACAACGAGCGGATGGCCCGGCTTTATCGCCAGCACATTCTCAAAGAGGATGTGGGAGAAGAGCCAAAGCTGATTCAGCTTAATCTCAAGAAAGCCAGGTCGCAGGATGCAAGCCCTGCCGGGTTCGGCGATTGATCTGATCTAAAAAGTTCGTAGTCCCGCCTTGAGGCGGAAGGCAGCCGATGCGCAAACTTCGGCTGAAGCCAGGATTACGAACCGTTCCCATCCAACTTCGACAAAGAAGGCCGTCAGAATGCTTGACGGCCTTCTTTGTTTGAGGGTGAAAGATACGATTACGAAATCGACTGATAATCCGGCTGCGAGGCTGGCCTGAAGACTCCTCTGCGATTAGACTCGACTTTGAAAGGGCGAAGATATGAGTACGAAAAGCGCCACGATCACGGTTGATCTCCGTCTGGCAGAAGCTTACAACGCCGCGCCAAAAACGAAGCGGAAAAAAAGCTCTCTCTGCCATGCGTCAGGTGTTGCGCGCTGCGCCGGAGGGCAAAAAGAAGGCGCTACGGCTCTCTCCGGCTGAGAGTCGACTCTTTCTCAAGCTCAATCGCAATCTGTCAGACGACCGTCAGCAGCGATATGACGAGTTGACTGAAAAGAGGCTCGCCGGAAAGCTGACTGCGGACGCACTTGGCGCAGTGGAAGCCGAGCGATTCATCAGTTTAGTTCTGCGAGAGAAGTTTGATTACACGACCTGACAGAGAGAGCTATGGGTCGGCCAAAGTGTCGAACAAATAAGCAAGGCCGCGATGGAATTGCGAAGCGCCGCGCCGAACGAGAATATAGAGCCGATGCCCTGATGCGGTTCATCCTCGACGCCAGACATTCTCAAACTTCATCCGCCCAAGAGATGAGCAATGCTGCGCCTGTCCGCAGTTCCGGCGGCTTTCT
>CAZPQE010000487.1:0-5108 GCA_964588615.1 uncultured Clostridia bacterium
GAGCCGCACGACCATAGCCTGCACAGTCGCCTCGCCCGCGCCTGCAAGTTTCAATGTGAGTTGAATCGCCGAAAGTTCGGCGGGCTTCTCTTGGGATCGAATGAAGAGGCCGCCGGCGCACAGGTTCGCGTCGAACTCGCGGCGAAGCTCTTCTTCGCTTTCGAATTCGACCGAGAAAAAATCCTGCGCCTGGCTGCTTACGTTCAAGAGAAAACCTCCCGCGATTCATTCAGGCAGTTCTTGATGCTGAGGTTCAGGAAGCCAGAAACTCGAAACGAGGCCCAGCAGATAAACCAGAAAAGCGACCGCAGCCGCAGCATAAGCCAGCTTGGTAGCCGACGCCCCGCCAGGCATTATGCTGGCAAACTGCGTGGTCAGCAACGCAGCCGATGTTCCTATCATCCTCCCGCCGATGTTTGCAGCGAAGCTCTCGCCCGTCCCTCTCAAGTGCGTCGGGTAAACTCGCGGCAGGTAATTGCCCCAGAAGCTGAACTGCGCGACGGTAAACAAACCGGCGAAGAAGATTCCCACTTTAAGCAGCCCCAGATTGCTGACAGCAGGGAAGATGAAGATCAGCGGGATGAGTATCAGTCCCGGAATCTGAAACACGCGGATGAGCTTTCTGCGGCTCAGAATCCTCACGGCGAGAAAAGCCAGAAGGAAGCGGCCCACAAGCCCGCCGATTTCCTGAATCGATTGCACGAGGCTGACCGTCTGTTGAGCTACCCTGTCTCCCGCCTGCCTGGCAGCCAGCGGCCCGGATTGTTGTTCCGCCTGTTGTTGAACGGCCTGGCGCTCGGCGGCGACTTCGGGTATCGAGGGCACGATCTGCGGCAGTTGTTGAATAGCGCCGAAGGCCGCGCCGTAGCTGAAAGCGAACATCGCGGTCGTCACCAGCGTGGTTTTTCTCAGCGCGGGCTGAAAGATTTCCGTAAAGCTCGGTCGCTTCAGCGTGCCTTCGGATTTCTTCTTCTGCCACGCGGGCGATTCGGGCAGGAAGGGACGAATGATGATGAGCGGAAGGGCGGGAATGACGCCTGAGATGAGCGTGTATCGCCAGTGAGCGTGACCGGAGTAGATGGCCGGGAAATTTTCGGCGAAGGTGACGATGATGTAATTGGCTCCCGAAATCATCAATCCGCCGAATGAAGAAAACGCCTGCGTGTAGCCCAGCACCGATTCGCGCTGTTTCGGATTGGGAAAAAGCTCGGCGAGCCAGGCGACCGCCGCGACGAATTCCACGCACACTCCCACGAAGGTCGTGCAGCGGAAGAACACGAACAAGGGAAGAGAAGTGGCGAACCCTGCGGCAAGCGCCGAGAAAGCGTAAAGCAGAATCGACCAGACCAGCACTCTGCGACGGCCCAATCGATCAGTGAGATATCCTCCCAGAAGGCCGAACACGCCTCCGCAGACGGCAGGCAGATAAAATAGCATGTCGCGCCAGTAGCCGTATTCCGGAGAGCCGAACTGAATGCTGCCGCCGCTGAGTTCAATGATCGCCGGACGCACGATCAGAGGCAGCATCAGCAGTTCGTAGATATCGAAAGCGAATCCCAGCGCAGCCACAAAACAGATGAGCCATTGAGTCCCTGTCAATCGGGGCGTTTCCTGTTGAGCCATTTTTTCCTCGCGGTCAGTGGTCGGTGGTCAGTGGTCAGTTGAAAAAATAACAACGGACGACGGACGACGGACGACGGACATTGAAAAAAGATTTCTCACGCCTTTGCGTGAGCCACTGATCGTTGCTTCTCCGCAAAATAACGAGCCATCGTAGCCTCCGACGGTTTTCGCGTAAAGCTCGAAACCGAGATCATCAACAATGTCGAAATCAAAACCATCGGAACTACAGGCATAAATCCCAACACGGATGTGCCGCCCGCAGTGCGCGATATAATTTCTACTCCGCCCACTGACCACAACCACCCCGGCGCGACCGTCGCCTGAAACAATGCGACTGCGAAGACCGCCGCCGCAACCCACAAGGTCGCAGCCAGCGCGCCCCATTTCGTGCTGCGTCGCCAGAACAGCGCAGCCACAAGCAATGGCATCAATGCAGCGTAGCCTGAAAAAGCGTACTGCACGGCCAGCGAGAAAATCGATTCAGGCGCGCGCAACGCGATCACATAAGCCGCGATGGTGAGAAGGATGATGAAAACTCTGCCGGTCTGAACCTGAAGATGCTCGCCGAATCTCTCCTTGCCTCCGTAGTAAGCAAAAATATCCTCCGTGAACATTGTCGAAAGAGCTAATATCTGCGAATCGCTTGCCATCACTACGGCCATGATGCCTGCCGCAAGCAACCCCGCAAGCCAGACCGGCGCGTAATGATCGAGCATGCGAACAAGAACATCATCGCCTGAAGCCTGCCGCCTGAGCGCGTCACGCTGTTCAGGGGTAAGCGTGGCGGCTTCGGCTGAAAGCCGATGGCGAGCTTCGAGCTTCGATTCAATCGCGGGAACGTCTTTCAAATGGTTCGCAGTCACTCCAAGAAAGACAGCCGGAAACCATATAGCCACCATGCAGACCGGATAAAGCAGGACGGTCTTTTTGAACTGGCTCATCTTTTTTGCGGTCAGGCAAAAAATGGTTATGTGCGGGAAGGCGATCGAAGAGAGCGGAATGAACAGGTAGCTGATGAAAAAAAGAGGCGACGCGCCTTCGAGCGTGAGCAGCGAACGGGTAGCAGGCGCGGATTCGAGCGCCTCGACCACGCTGCGAAACCCGCCCATCCCCGATCCGATGACCACGAAGGCTATCGCTCCGAAGATGAGAAAGAGAACCGTCTGAAAAGTGTTCACCCACGAAGTGCCGCGCATGCCGCCGAAGAAGACATAGCTCATAACGACGAGCGCGACCAGCGCGCCGCCCATCCAGTAGGGGATTCGCCCGCCGGTTATCGCGGCAAGCGTGGTCCCTCCGCCCATCACCCCGATGATGATGTAAGGCACAAGAAGCGCGGCCTGCACCACGAATATGACCGTTCCGGTGTGCGAGCATTCCCAGCGGTCGCGGAACATCTGCACTGGGGTCATAAACCCGTGCTTCTTTCCCAGCGCCCATACTCTCGTGCCTATGAAGAAAAGCGACAGCGGGATTATCAACGCCGAAGAAGATGCCATCAGCCCGTAGGTCACTATTCCGTTTGCGAATGCGTGACCCGATGAGCCGAGTATTGCAAAAGCCGTCATGTTGGTTCCGAGCAGCGAGAGGAAAAAAACCGCCTGGCCGAGAGAGCGACCGGCGAGAAAATAATCTTCCGCTTCGTGATCGGCGCGCGAACGGCGAAAAGCGAATATGCCGATGTAGAGGACTATTGCGAGATAGACGAAGACGATTATGGCAGGGATCAAAGGGGATGCTCCTCTCCGCTTGATGACGATGCGCTTTCGATTTCTTCTTCGAGGTGAGCGGGCCAGGCGATTTTGATGAGCGCGTACATCAGCGCGGAGACGGCCAGCGTGTAGCAGATATGATAGAAGAGACTGATGGGAATGAATCCGAAAACGAAAGGACGCGCCGCGCGCCAGTTCCAGAAGTCCTGGTGAAGGATGACCAGAAGGATGATCGCTATGAGGATCAACGATTTTTTCATTATGAAACTGCCTGATTTCAAGCCACTGGAATCACAGCAATAGTGTGTTACGAAATTGCAACAGTCAAGAGCAGGTTGTTAGAATGTGCGCTGGGAAAGTGGCACAGGAGAGTGACAACCTCAGTTCAGGAGTAAAATCCTACCTTATGCTTTCAACCAGATTCCGCTCGACGCGCCTCTGCGCGAGAGTCTTCTGCTCAGTACTGCTGATGGTCGCCTCGCGGCTCTGGCTCAAAACACCAGTTCGATCACAGGCAACGTGAGCGACAATGCAGGAGCCTCGCTTTCGGGCGTCAGGATAACGGCTCGACATCTGGAATCGGGGCTGAAGCTTTCGGTCAAGAGCGACGGGGAAGGCCGCTACACTGACCATAATCGGGATAACATGTTCAATCCGACTTTCGGCCTGGGCATCTGGACATTGGGCAACCTGAGCGATTTTCTTCGAAACCGCCCGCAGAGATTTCTCGGGCTCACACCCGACGGCGATCTCGACCGCTACTGGCGATTCACTCTCTTGGGGTTCTACGCGCAGGATACCTGGAAGATCGCTCCGCGACTCAACATCAACCTGGGGATTCGATATGAGTTTACAACCGAACCTCAAGAACTCGGGGGAAGAGACGCCGTTCTTTTGAACATCGAAGACACGCAGCCGACGCTCGGCAGGCCATACTCCAATCCGACGCTGAAGAATTTCTCTCCGCGTGTAGGGTTTGCGTGGTCTACAACCAGCTTGCATCGCTGGTATCTGGCGTTGTCTAAGACTACTGTCAACGGGACGCCTAACCCAAGCGCGGCTGGATGGGTGAGCATCTCACAGACTTCTATCGAGGTGATGTAGGTCTGATTGGTCACTGTAACGACTTCCAGGGTGGTAGCATTGAGTGCTCCCAGCAGGTTGAATCGTTGACGCCCGCTCGGAGAGGAAATGAATATTCGCACCACAGACCAGACAAAACCCAGGAAGGGCGAGATCCCGAAGTGAGCGGCATCGATAAAGAAGACGGCTCGCTTTCCGGCACGGGCTTCTTGTAGGCGAGGCTGCAATTGTTGATCGAGAAACTCCTTCTGCTTTTCGACATCGGCCTTAGCTGGAAGTTGCCCGACCTTGCGGCGCTTACAGCGGCTTGCAGTTGAGTGAGCAGGTCGCTCTCTCATTAACACCGCGATTGATCGCGGTCTTTGGAGCGACTCACTATCCATGAACTGTTAGTTTCTTTCCACCTCTCTTTGATTCTTTGGCTGATCATCAAGCGCGCAGTCGTTATGGAGATTGACATCTGCACGGGCAGGAAAACTGTTAAACCAGTGTAACTACTCAGCCAGTGATTGAGGCTCTGCTGCTTTAATGTGCCGACAGGCTATGCCTTTGGGTCAGCCTCCTTTGCTTGCACCCTTGCGGCCAGGAGGCTGTGCCTCCGAGATGGTCCGAGGCACAGCCTCCTGTGCGGCCTGGCCGCCAAGAAAGAGTGGCTCCCGGAGAGTCTTAGACTCTCGGCACATCAAAGCG
>CAZPQE010000488.1:0-5079 GCA_964588615.1 uncultured Clostridia bacterium
ACAGGCTATGCCTCTTTGTCAGCGTCCTTTGCTTGCACCCTTGCCGCCAGGCCGCCAGGGAAGAGTGGCAAGCCTCCCGGAGAGTCTTAGACTCTCGGCACATCAAAGCGGCGGAGCCGCACAGAGTTCAAGTCTCACAAAGAGGCTGAGTAGTTACTTTCGGTTTTGAGTTTTCAGTCTTTCATCCTTTACCGGCAGTTCTTCAGGCAGTGGTTGAGATCGAAAGGAGATGCTCGATCCATGCTTCCAGTCGACAGAAGAACCTTCCTCGCGCAACTCTCCTCTTCCCTAACCGCCGTCTCGCTCGCTCCCGGCAACCTCACTGCTCAGGCGGCAAAAGAGTGCTGGCTCAATGTCTGCATCCCTCTTGTAATCGAAGACTCATCGTCGAATATCCACACCGACATCATTCTCACTTCAGCCACCTTCGATGGAATCGATGGCCACACAGACAAATCTCAGGCGACCGATTACGAACTGCGGCTCTATGACTCGGCAGGCAACCTCATGCCTGTTGATGGATCGAACCGTTTCCTGCGGCTCACCGTGCCTGCGATGCGAGCGACCGTCGTGCGCTGCTCCGATCTCCTGCGCGGCAAAGAGTCTTTTCGCGGAGCGATGAACATTCGATTGTGGGCTAAGGGGAAAAATCCCGTCTACACTTCAGACCTCTTCAGCGCGGCTTATGCGCGATGGAATTTCGCCGACAGCTTCGACGCGCTTCACGCCCACCCTGACCCGTTGCAGTTCCAGACTCACGACCGTTTCTTTTCGAGCATGCCGTTTCCCAGTCTCGAAGAGTTCGGCTGCGCGCTCTCGCTCTTCAACCCTTATGAAGCGCCGAGCAGCGGACGCATCATCGTCTACGCCCCGGATGGCGCAAAGCGCATCGAGCAGCCCTACTCGCTCGCTCCCTGCGCCTCGGCCCTGTTCGATCTCAACGCCGGAAAGATGACTTCTGAGATGGGAAATCTGAACGCTCGCGCATCGACGACGACCAAACACACAAAAGGCGGCGCGTTGACGATTGAAAACGACGAAGCGAAGGTGAAGAACTTCGCTTACATGATAATCAAGGGAAAGACGAACAACTCGCTTGCCGCCGAGCACACGATTCATCAGACCAACTATGAGATAAAACGCGGATACTCTCCGTTCGGAGAAAACCAGTCGTTCAAGCCCAGAGGATGGGTCTATTCGAGTTTCATCTTTAACGGCGCAAACGTCGGCGGATTGAATCTCAGCAGCCGGGTTTATCTGAGCGCAGGCCGCCCGCTCGAAGACGAGATGTGGTTGCTCGCTTACACGACTGACCGGGAAGGAAACCTCCAGTGGACGACCCGACACGATGAAGATTTGCGACTGTGGCTGCCCGAAGGTTTTCTCAATCAGGGGGCGATAAAGCTCCGACCGTTTCAAAGCTGCGATCTCGATTTCGAAAAGCTCTCTTTGAGGAAAGGCTTCGAGGGCGGAATTGGGATTGCTACTTCGCCTCTCACCTCTCACGTGTTGATGAAAGTAGAGGTGAGAGTGCATAACTGGTCGACGAGCGCGTTTTCGCATTTCCGGCCCGGCGCGCGGTCTGCCCGGCAGCTTGCGGGCGTCAAAGCGCGGGGCGGTGTCGCTTCCGATTACATCGTGACCGGCGCGCGTCTGAAGTCCGGCGCATCAGGGATGGAATCGGATTCGCTCATCGGCATATTCAACATCGATCAGGAGATTGCGGGCGACCCGGTGATCGAAGTATTCAACAGCGAAGGCTTTCTTGCCCGAAAGAGATTGGGCGAGATTGCTGGCTGGGGCTGCCGACATATTCTGCTTTCGCAGCTATTCCCCGAACTTATGGCAAGAGGCGAGGGACCACTGACCTTGAGGCTTCTCGACAGCCGCGCAGTGGTCATTTTGTCTGCATTGCACATAGATTACCGGCGACGGGACGTGGCGATAGATCACGGCTCGGATCGTTTTTCAACCCACCTCGATTATGGTTGCCTTTGAGCGAATCAGGGGTTCCATCAGCTTGAGTTTTTCGCCAAAAGAATATAGAGTGCGCGCATCAAGAGCAGAGGCGCAACCCGGCTTTTGATCTCAGCGGATTTCAGGCGCAGAAAAGTCTCCCCAGGACTGGTTCTGCATTACGCTCACTTAATCCAACAACCTGACCTGCAGTGGGCAGGACGTAGGAGGACACCTATGATACGTCGATTTACAAGCCGTTTCGGCTTGCTGTTGCTTGTGATGTCGCTGGTGACTCCCTGGGTCCCGGCGCAAACCACAACCAGCGGGAGATTGACGGGCACAGTGACAGACCAGCAGGATGCCCTCATTCCCCACGCTCAGATTGTGGCCAAAAACAACGAGACTCAGACCGAATACAAGGTGAAGGCAAGCGGCGAAGGCACGTGGTCTATACCTTCGGTCTTGAACGGAACCTATACCGTAACGATCACCGCCGACGGTTTCAAATCGACCGTCGTACAAAACGTCAAGGTCGACACCGGATCAGTGGCGACCATAAACACCAAAATGGAAGTCGGCGGAACCACCGAGCAGGTGGTCGTGACCAGCGGCGGCGCGGTCATCCAATCTGAAACCGCCAACATTTCCTCGACCATCGTAGGTCGCCAGATAGGCGAACTCCCCTGGACGACCCGCGACGCGATGCAGTTGATACTCACGCTTCCCGGCGTTCAGACTCCGGGAACTCCGCGCACATCTTCGATCAACGGACTTCCAAAGAGTTCGCTCAACATCACGCTTGACGGCGCGAACATCCAGGACAACCTGCTCAAATCCTCAGACGGGTTCTTCACCTCGACTCAGGCCAAATCGGACGCGGTTGAAGAGGTGACCCTCTCGACAGCCGTTCCCGGATCAGAGAGCGCCGGAGGCGGAGCGGTTCAGGTGAAGTTCGTCACCAAGTCGGGATCAAACGAATGGCACGGCGGCGCTTTCTGGCAACATCGCAACACCGCGCTCAATGCCAACTACTACTTCAACAACATAAATGGATTGCCGCGCGACTTCATGATCCTGAATCAGGTGGGCGGTCGCATCGGCGGCCCGATCAACATACCCAAGCTCTTCAACGGGAAAGACAAGGCTTTCTTCTTTGTCAACTACGAAGAGTTTCGCCTGCCGCAGGTATACCCGGCAGCGCGCACTGTGCTTACAGACTTGGCGCGGGCGGGCATCTACACTTACAGGGATGCCACAGGAAACGTCAGAAACATCAACCTCTATGCCCTTGCTGCGGCCAGGAACCCGACGCTTCCGGCCAATGTGAGACCTTACGCGACGACGCCCGACCCCAAGATCGCCGAGGCGCTTGCGTTGATAGCCTCTCAGCAATCGGGCGGCGCGCTGTCAAGCCGCATTGGAGCCTTCAACGACTACAACCGGCTTGACCTCAACTTCCAGGACCCCGGACAGAACATCCGCCGGTTCCCGACCGTGAGGCTGGATTTCAACCTCACGAAAGATCACCACCTGGAGTTCGTCCACAACTACCAGCACTACTTCTCTGATCCGGACGGGGTCAACGGGCAATTGGACGTGTATCCCGGATCGGGAATAGTCGTGGGGCATCCGGGAGTGACGGGGAGCATCTATCGCAACAACTTCACCTTCGCTCTGGCCGAGCGGTGGACTGTCACAAGCAAGCTGGTCAACGAGGTCAGACTGACATCATCGGGCAACGGCACGGTGGTCTTCACGCGCGAGTTCTCGCCGGGCCTGTTCGATTTCTGGGGCGGCTACGCGGTGGGCGGTGCATTCGGCAGCGGATTCTTCACGCGCAGCACGCAATCGAGACGCAACACTCCGGTCAAGACCATTGATGACACGATCAACTGGGTGAAGGGATCGCATACGTTGAACTTCGGGGTGGCTTACACCCGAATCAACTCGTTCACCCAGGCTGTGGGCCGTCAGACCGTTCCTCTCATCTCGCTGGGCATAGCTGCAGGCGATCCGATCAACACCGGCAGCACCTCGATCTTCACCACCGGCAACTTCCCCGGTAGCACCGCGACACAGAGAGGCGAAGCTGCCTCGCTCTATGCTCATTTGACCGGGAGGATCAGTTCCACCACCAGATCAGCTTCGTTCGATGGAGAGTCGTTCGCATTCGAGCCTGCCACCGAGTTCAATCACCAGAACGAGTACGGCGTCTACGCTCAGGATTCCTGGAAGGTCAAGCCCAATCTCACGCTCAACTACGGCGTGCGATGGGAGTTCCAGCCTTCGCCGATAAACGAGAATCTGGTCTACACGCGCCCTGGATTTGACGGGCTGTTCGGAGTTTCGGGTCCGGGCAACCTGTTCAAGCCCGGCGTCTATGAAGGAGCGATCACGCAATCCCGCCGCATAGAAAAAGGCGAAAAGGGATTCCTCAACAAGTACGACGACTTCGCTCCGTCAATCGGGTTCGCCTGGCAGCCCAACTACGACAAGGGCTGGTTGGGCAAGCTGCTGGGCAGCCCCGGACAGACGGTTTTGCGCGGAGGCTACTCGATAGCTTTCGTGCGCGAAGGCTTCAACTCCTTCCTGTCGATCTTCGGAGCCAACGAAGGCGTAAACTTCAGTGTGAGCGCAAGCCCCGGCGCGAATCCTGTTGAATTCGGCCAGGCGGGCAGCCGGTGGCTCCGCGACGGGAACTTCCCGTTCCTGTCTACTCCCGATCCGGTCTTCCCGTTCACCGCGCGGCAGGGCGCATCGCTCAACGAGTTCCATCCCGATCTGAGGATCGGGTATGTGCAGTCTTGGTCGTTCGGCATTCAACGCGAACTCGATCAGAACACCGCGCTTGAGGTTCGCTATGTCGCCAATCACGGCACGAGGATGTGGCGTCAGTACGAGCTCAACGATGTGAATATCTTCGAGAACGGCTTCCTCGACGAGTTCAACATCGCTCTGCAAAACCTGCGCATAGCGCGGGCGGCCAACCCTGCAAGCAACAACTTCGGCAATCAGGGACTCGCAGGCCAGCGCCCGATCCCGATCATTCAGACGGCTCTCGCCACGACCAACGATGCGGGCTTCGCCACCACGATCATTCGCGGCGAAGCGGGAAGGCTT
>CAZPQE010000489.1:0-5073 GCA_964588615.1 uncultured Clostridia bacterium
ATGAGACAGTTTTCAGTTTTCGGTTTTCGGTTTTCAGTTTTCAGTTTTCTCAACCGGCAACTGAAAACTGAAAACTGGAAACTGCCTGGCTATTCTTCGGTCTTGCCCTTCTTGATGACTTCAGGCTCGCCGGCCGCCTCAGCCCCCTCGACCGCAGTCGGCGGCGCTTCAGCCAGGCGAGGCGCAAGGATGCCCGCGATTATCTGATGAGGGTCGGCCAGCACCTTGATCTTTTCTCGGTCGTAGATCAGATCGCTGACCGTCACGTGCTGACCGACGCGCAGGTTGGTCACATCCGCGCGAAGATGCTCCGGGATGTCGCCGGGCAGACACTCGACTTCGACTTCACGAAGTTCGATTTCGAGGATGCCGCCTTCTGTCTTGACACCGACAGGATTGCCCGTAATTTCGACGCTCACGCTGACGCGCGTGGCTGTGGTCATCGAAAGGCGCAGAAGGTCGGCGTGAAGCAGACGACCCTTGACCGGATCGACCTGCCAGTCCTTGATGATGACCGTAGAAGGCTCCGCGTCCTGATTAGAAATGGCGAGCTTGAAAATGGTGTTGTGCCCGGTTTCGGAGCGAAGTATGCCCGCTATCTCTTTGGCGTTGACCGCTACGGCGAAAGGCTCCTGGCCTTCGCCGTAGACTGCCGCCGGGATCATCCCTGCAGCGCGCAGTCGGCGCGAGTACCCCTTGCCCACTCCATCGCGCGGGCTTGCATTAACGGTTAAGTCCTTAATCATTATCTCAACTCCTCGAACTTAAAACGCGAGGCGCGATTTGTTTCGCGCCTCACATCAGTATTTCAGATAAACAACTTGCTCACAGAGGTCTCGTCGTGAATCGAGAGTATGGCTTCGGCAAGAAGCCTTGCCACGCTCAGGCATTTGATCTTCGACGAGCGGGCGGTGCGATCGGCAGGAATGGTGTTGGTCACCACCACTTCCTTTATCGGCGAAGCTTCCAGCCGATCTATCGCCGGGCCTGAAAGCACGGCGTGCGTTGCCGTAGCATAGACCGTTTCCGCGCCGTTGCGCTTGAGCGCCTCGCCCGCTTTGACCAGCGTCCCGGCTGTATCGACCATGTCATCGACGATGAGCGCCGTGCGCCCTTCCACATCGCCTACCACATGAAGCACCTCGACTTCGCCCACACGGTCGTAATCGCGCCGCTTATCGATTATGGCGAGCTCGGCCCCCAGTCGCTTGGCATAGGCGCGCGCCCGTTCGACGCCTCCCGCGTCGGGGGCCACTACGGTCAGATTCTCCAGTTGCAGGCTCTGGAAGTAGCCCACCAGCACCGGCGCTGCATAGAGGTGATCTGCCGGGATATCGAAGAACCCCTGAATCTGACCCGCGTGCAGGTCGAGCAGCAGCACGCGGTCTGCGCCCGCCGTCGTGATGAGATTGGCCACCAGCTTCGACGAAATAGGAACCCTCGGACGGTCTTTGCGATCCTTTCGCGCATACCCGTAGTAAGGGATGACCGCCGTAGTGCGCTTGGCCGAAGAGCGCCGGAAAGCGTCGAGCATGATGAGAAGCTCCATGAGGTTCGCATCAACAGGCGGACAGGTAGGCTGGACTATGAAGCAGTCCTCGCCGCGCACGTTTTCGAGGATCTGAAAGTTGAACTCGCCATCGGTGAAGCGCGAAGTATTGGCTTTGCCGATCTCGATGTTCAAATGCTGGCAGATCTCTTCAGCGAGCGGACGGTTCGCGTTTCCTGAAAAGACCTTTATTCTCACGACGCCTCCACAGAATGGATTGAGTTAATCAAAGCTGGGGAGGGAGGACTCGAACCTCCGAATGGCGGTTCCAAAGACCGCTGCCTTACCACTTGGCTACTCCCCAACACCGACCTTATAACGGATTTCAATAATGATTACTCGTCTTCGAATAAAGTGTTTCGATATCGCTCCCGGTCGATTGCGCGCGCGCATTCGGCCCATAGGCCCGATGCGCGCAGCGCCTCACGCGCCTTTCCGCTCGCTTCCTCGTTGTCAAAGATCGCTGCGACGGTCGCTCCGCTCCCGCTCATCACCGCCTTACAAGCTTCGAGTTCTTCGAGCCTGTGTTTGAGATGCGCAATCTCCGGGTGAGCAGCGGGAACGACTTCCTCTAAATCGTTCCGGGCCGCAAGCGGCAACTCACAGATGCCTTTAGCGGCTATTAGGGAAAGAGGTATGATACGGGCCGGGTTTTGCCTTGTCAACCGCGAAAGATTTTGATAAGCGGCGGCTGTCGAGACGCTTATGCCCGGATTAGCCAGCAGCATGTGCGGGCAGCGAACTTCTTCCAGCGGGTAGACCTCTTCTCCCCGCCCTATGCCGAGCGCCGTCCCTCCCATAAGAAAAAACGGCACGTCGGATCCGAGGCGGGCGGCTATCTCGATCAAATCGCTCTCTTCGATCTCGACCTCCCACAAACGGCGAAGCCCGATAAGAACCATAGCCGCGTTCGACGACCCTCCTCCGAGACCCCCCGCAACCGGTATTCGCTTCTCTATCTCGATACGCGCCCCGCAGACTGCGCCCGTCGCCTGTCGCAAAAGCGTCGCCGCCCGGTGAGCGAGGTTCGTCTCGTCGCAGGGCACATGTTTATTGTCGCAGGCGATTTCGATAGAACCCGTATTTTTCGTAAGGCGAAGCCGGTCGTGCAGAGAAACGGTTTGATAAATGGTGCGGATTTCGTGATAGCCGTCCTCGCGCTTGAACAACACATCGAGCGTCCAGTTGATCTTGGCATAAGAACGCATTCCGATAGAATCAGTCATAAGACAGAGAATAACCTCTGACTGAGCGGCAGACAAAAATTTATTTCGGTTTGGGCTGTGGTTTTGAGCCGAGGAAAATCTGAGTGAAGAAATACGTGTCATCTGAGCTTATCCAGACTCCAACGGCTGAAAGCTCCACGTCGGGTTCGAGTATGTTGAGGCGATGGTCAGGGCTTTCCATCCATCGCTCGACGGCGGGGCGCACCGGATCGATGTAGCCTTTTATGTTCAGCAGATTTTCAGCAAGCACAGTCCATTTCAAACCGGCATCGTTGAGCCGGTCGCGCAGAGTGAAGCCCTGCGGGTCGGTGTGCGAAAAGAACCCTTCCTGGGCCATGCGTCGGCTGTAAGCGCGCGCCACTTCGCGCAGCCGCTCGGAGAGTATGAGTTCGCTCAACCCCTGTTCTTTTCTTCGACGATTGACTTCATTGAAGCAATACTGTTCGAAGAAACTGATCGTCCCAGGATCGATTTCCTGGCGGGCAGCGTGGCCGGGCCGCAAGGCAAAAGGAGAAAGGCAAAAGGCAAAAAATAAAAAGGCGAAAAGAGCTTCCGGCTCAAAAAGCAGGCTGTTGAAACCTCGCTTCACAGAGAGCTTTTTTCGCATTGCTTTCAACTCCGATTCTCACTTGTCGAGTTGGGCAAGGATTCGAGCAGAGGAAGATGGCCCTATGTGAACAATTCATCGACGGGCATCGTCCATCCTGGCGCGGTGGGATCAGCTTCGGCGATTTCGCCCCGATGATAAACAGCGGGATTTTCGGGATCGTCCGCGCGATATACCCGGACAACCTGATCTTTGAGAACATCCACATCCCACACTACCTGCGTGCCTGCCTCGAAGTATTCTGCGCGTTTTCCAGCCATCGCTTCTTCCGCTTTATCGCCATAGTCGTTTTCGCTTCTGACTTCAGCAGCGAATGCCGGAGCGCCTTCGAGAAATTTTCCGCCTGATCGAGGCCCCACATAAAAAGCGGCATCAGACTGAATGATTCTCTGTTCGGAAGCCTGACCCTGAATCCCACATTGTCAGGATATGCGCGACCGTTCGTTTTCGATTCATACAGGCGCAGGCTCATATAAATTGCCCCGCTCGCGCGTCCCGGCATATCCCCAGTCGGACTCACCAGCACTATTTCTCCGTCAACGATTTCAGCTTTGCCTCTGTCAGGCACTTTGTAGAGGTCTTCAATAGTGGCTTGAGTTTTCGCAGTCATAATGCAGTCTCAAAATATCATAGAGCATCGAGCGTGTGAGCGATGACTACTGAAGGAAAATCTCGGTGAAGTAGACGGTTCCGTCATCGGCGATCCAGACGCCGACGGCGGATTTTTGAAACGCGCGATCCAGAATGTTTCTGCGATGGCCGGTGCTGTCCATCCACCCGCGCAAACTGGCCGCAACCGGATTGGTGTAGCCGTTGGAATAAGCCAGATTCTCTCCGAGCGCGCGCCACTTGATCCCCGCGTCGTTGACTCGCTGGCGCACAGTGCGCCCGCGCGGATCGACGTGCGAGAAGAAGTTCTCTTCGGCCATCCATCGGCTGTACTCGCGGGCTACATCCAGAAGCTCTCTGGAAAACTCAAGCGACCTCAGCCCGTAAGCCTGCCGCTGGCGATTCACTTCGTCGAGGCATTGCAGTTCGAGCAGTTCTATCTCACGAAGTTTCCGGTCTCCGATCCGGGGTTTGAGGTCATCATCGGTGTAGGATCGTCGCTGCGGATCATCGCTTTTCGCGCTCGCCCCGCTCCGCCCGCTCACCGCGTTTTCACTCTGCTGCCGCGCCAATGTTCCGGCAGCCGCAAGCGCCGCGATCATCAAGCAAACGAAAATGCGAGCGATCCTTTTCATATCAACGTCTCGATTCATCGTCGCCGGGGTGCTGTAGCGCAGGGGAGCGGGGGAGCAATAAAACACAAGCGTCGGTTTCCTCTTCACCCCTGCTCCCCAGCGCCTCTGTTCCCCCGCTCCCTTTCACCTCTTCACTTTTCACTCTTCACCGCTTCCCCAGCTTGTCCCTGATGCTCTTTATCTCTTCGGGCTCGGTTGCCAGCTTGAGCGCCTCTTCCCACTTGGCGCGGGCCTTGTCGTTCATGCCCTGCTTTTTGTAGATGTCTCCCAGGTGGTCATGGATGGTCGCCGAGCGCGGAGAATATACTATGGCCTGCTCGATGTACTTCTGAGCCTCCTGTAGCTTGCCCTCTTTGAAGAGCACCCAGCCCAGCGAATCGAGGAACGATCCGTTGGTAGGCTCTATGTTGACCGCGCGACGAATCAATCCCTCGGCTTCGGGAATCT
>CAZPQE010000490.1:0-5057 GCA_964588615.1 uncultured Clostridia bacterium
CGGAATAATGGTGAACAGGTTGAAGGATATTGAATCTAAGGAAGCCCCATCAAGACGCTCGCTGTTGAAGTCGCTGCCCTCTGCCGTGCTGGGTACGCCTCTGCTCAATCAGCAAATCCCCGGCCAGGCCAGATCGCAACCCGAACCGAACGACATCACCATCCGTGAGGTCAACTCTTATGTCGTCCAGGGAGCCTGCTTTGTGCAGGTGGTGGCAGACAACGGGGTGTCGGGCTGGGGCGAGGCCGATGCGGACAACCCAGGACTGATGCGGGCATTCATCGATAACGGCATCAGGCAGGAAGTGATCGGCGAAACCATCTGGGACGGCGAACGGCTCTGGGACAGGATGTTTTACTCGAATCACGATCAGGGGCCGGGCGGCGCTCTGGCCAATGCCATTGCGGGAATCGATATCGCCCTGTGGGATTTGAAAGGCAAAATCCTGGGCTTGCCCGTCTATCAGCTTCTCGGCGGAATGTACCGGGACAGAATCCGCGCCTACGGCAGTTTCGGCATTTCCTTCGGGCGCACTCACACGCCCGAGCAGGCTGCCGCGCAGGCCAGGAAGTTCGTCGAGCAGGGATTTACCGCGATCAAACTGCGGATGCAGATTCGCCAGAATCGGCAGAACCCTTCGCCCGATCCCACTTTGATCTATGCTCGCGCGGTTCGCGCAGCCATCGGCAAAGACATCGATTTCTGGGTCGATATCAACAACGGTTACAATGCCGCGCGCGCGATCCAGATGGAAAAAATCCTGCGCGAAGAACTGGGCGTGATTTTCTTCGAAGAGCCGGTCAGCGACCAGACGCACACTGAAACGGCAGAAGTCGTTCGCGCTGTCGATACGCCGGTCATCCAGGGAGAGAAGGAATACACGCGCTGGCAGGAACGCGAACTTATCATTTACGGCAACCCGGACATCCTCAATCCCGACCCGATAAAGGCGGGGGGATTGACCGAGATGAAAAAGATAGCGGCCATCGCGCAGGCTTACGGCAAGTCCATCATGTGCCACAACACGCGCCCGACGCTTGCGACAGCCGCCGCTTTGCACTTCATCGCCTCGATCCCCAATTGCGGCGAGTTCCTCGAATACGTCGACATCGAATTGGACAGATACAAACCATTGTTGCGCTTCATGAAAAGCCGCCATCGCTTTGAGAAAGGTTTTCTATATGTGCCGCAGGGCGCGGGCCTGGGCATAGAGATGGATGAAGAAAGAATCAGGCGGGAGGCGAAAAGCTTATGATAAATCGCCGCAATTTCCTGCAAGGGTCTGCCGCTGCGGGCGCAGTTTCTCTGCCGTTGAATGCCCCGGCGCAGGAAAAGCCCACCAACGGGTTTTCTTCCGCGTCGAAAGTCAGAATCACTGATGTGAAGACTTACAAATTGAAAGACGCGATCTTCATTCAGGTCATCTCTGATGCGGGCATCTCCGGCTGGGGAGAATCAAGCCCCAACAATCGTCATCTGATCGAAACGTTCATTCACACAGGACTGAAAGAGCATGTGATCGGGCGCAATGTATGGGACGCCGAGCCTATGTGGGACGACATGTTTTTTGACAACCACGATCTCGGCCCGTCGGGCGCGCTGACATATTCGATAGCGGGAATCGACTGCGCCTTGTGGGACTTGAAGGGAAAGCTCGTCGGACAACCGGTTTATCGACTGCTTGGCGGCAGGTATCGTGATCGTGTGCGCGCTTACGGCAGCTTCGGCGTAAACGGCGGCAGGGACTCCACGCCTGACGAAGCGGCCCGACAGGCTGCCCGATTCGTCGAGCGCGGTTTTACGGCGGTCAAGCTGCGAATGCAAATCCGCGAGCGAAACATCAATCCCCGACCCGACCCGACCTTCGCTTACGCCAGAGCCATTCGCCGGGCCATTGGCGATAGCATCGAGTTTTACATCGACATCAACAACGGGTACACGGCGGCGCGCGCCATTGAAACAGGCAAGCGATTGCAGCAGGAATTCGGAATCAATTACCTCGAAGAGCCGGTCAGCACACAGAACCTCCACGAACTGGCGCAGGTCTGCGAGGCTCTCAGCTTTCCGGTCATTGCGGGCGAGAAAGAATATACTCGCTGGCAGCACCGCGATCTGATCGAGCGCGGCAAGGTGAGTATTCTCAATCCCGATGTCGTAAAATGCGGGGGTCTTACGGAAGCCAAAAAGATAGCCGCGCTCGCGCAGGCATGCAGCCGTCCGATCATTCCGCACAACACCCGCCCCACCTTCAGCACCGCCGCCGCGCTGCATTTCATGGCTTCGATCAGCAACGCTGGCCCGTTCGTCGAGTTCATCGACCTCGACAGGTTCCGCGACCTGATGAGCCTTATGAAAACGACCGTAGAGTTCAAGGACGGCTTTCTCGCAGTGCCGCAAAGACCGGGACTTGGAATCGAAGTTGACCAAGAGGCTGTAAAGCGCGCGACCGTCTCATAAATTGAACGACGCTGGCGCTGGCAATCCGTCATCGCTTCGCTTTCTTATTCGACTCTTTCCCATATGATGCGCCGCGTGCGACGCTCGCCGCCGACATCGACAGGCGCAGTGAGTATCAGTCGGTTGGCGGAGAACTCGTAGAATCTTTTCCGAGAGCCTCCGATCTCGTTGGGTATGAGATTGCCTTCCATGCGATGGAGAACCAATCCCTCGCGCTCGTTGATTTCGTAAGAGCCGAAATAAGCTGTGTAGCCAGCGAGAGCGGCGCGGACTTCATCAATCGAGCCTTCTTCAACGGTCGCCCCTTTGACCTCAGGCCGCCCGTCGCTCATCACCTGCACGCTCATAAGCCCCGACCGCGTGTAGACGAGCAGTCCGCGCGGTTGTTTGCCGCGAGCGAGCACTATCTCGCCGTTGGGTCTCACCTCGTCCGAGATGACCAGTTTCCAGATGCCTGCGAATCTACTCCTGATGTCAGGCCGCTGGCGCGCTTCGGCCAGCACTTTTATGAGCATCACCGAAAAATCTGTCCCCTTCGAACTGCGATGGTGCGCGGCGCCGCGAGGGACGAAAATGAGATCGCCTTTTTTGACCTCGAACTTTTGCCCGCCTGTTATCTGCTGCGAGCGCCACTCGCCGGGCCTGATCTCGCGCGGAGAATCGAGCCGTCCTCCCAGAGTGTATGTGGCCGCGCCTTCGAGGACTAAGTGATAATCGTCTGCCTTGTCATGGATTTCAGCCTCGTTTTCCTTATCGCGCTCGCGCTGGACGAACAATGTGGTTTGCAGTCCCTCGCCCTCTATCAGGTCTTCTCTCCCCTCCGGTTGCAGCCGACGGAGCAGAGCATCGAGAGACTGTCCGCGCAGGACGACAAAACCGGACACGGTTTTCGATGGCCCGCTTTTGTCGTCCTGAGCGCGCGCGCCGAGCGCGAAGCAGATTGCAAACATGATGGCAGCAGATGCGCAAACAGGTTTCTTCATTCCATATCCTTTTTCATCTGTCGGGGACAGTGCCGATTTATCAGAATAAAATCCCTACTCCAGGTGGACTATGCCGCGCTGGAGGGCAGCGATTGCCGCCTGGGTGCGGTCAGCGACTCCCAGTTTGTTGAGTATATTACTGACATGAATCCGGGAGGTCTTTTCGGCTATGTTGAGCGAATCGGCTATTTCCTGATTGCTCATGCCCCGGACTATGAGACGGAGCACTTCCATTTCGCGCTGAGTGAGGTCTGACAAAGGCAGCCGTTCGGACAATCGCGCTCCGATATTTGACGGAATATATCGCCTGCCTTTTCCGACTGCCCGTATGGCTTCGATCAACACCTCGCCGCTGGTGTCTTTGAGCAGGTAAGAGAGAGCGCCTGCCCGAAGGCATCGATAAATGTCTTCGCTGCCTTCGTAGTTGGTGAGCGCCGCGATGCGCGCCTGCGGAAACTCGCGCCTTATGGCCGTGATCGCTTCGAATCCGTTCATCCCAGGTATGCGCAAATCCATCAGCGTAACATCGGGGCGGTGTCGGCGGTAAAGCTCGACGGCCTGATCGCCGGTTTCAGCTTCGGCTACCACTCGCATGTCGCTTTGCGAGTTGATGATCGTACTCAACGCGATGCGGGCGAGGAAGTGGTCTTCGACTATCAATACGCTGATTGTCTTGTCTTCGCTCATATCAATGACCGCCGTTCGCTTTTGCTTTGACTGGTATCTCCACCATCAACTCCGTGCCCTCTCCCGGCGCGCTTCGCAGGCTGAGGTGGCCGCCGAGTTTTCTGGCTCGTTCTCTCATACCGATCAAACCGAAATGGCCTCCGGCGACCGAAGGCTGAAGGGAAGGATCGAATCCGCATCCGTCATCGCTGACTCGCAGCCTGACGAGGGCTGACTCAAAATCCATCTCGACGCTCACCTGCCGGGCGCTGGCGTGATTGATGACGTTGCTGACGGCCTCCTGGCATATACGAAGTATGTTGGTCTCGATGTCGCCGGGCAGTCGCGCGGGATTGCCTGTTGCGCGAAAGTTCATCTCTATGGATTTGCCTGCGATCAGTTGCCTGAGAGTTTCAGAAAGAGTGGCGGCGAGGTCGCCATCTCCGGCAGAGTCCGAGCGCAGGTCCCAGAGCGCGCGGCGCGCTTCGGTCAGCGAATGTTTGACCATCCTTCGAGCGACTTCCAGATGCTGCCGGGCTGTCGTTATGGATTCAGGCAATTGATTGGCGCTCGTCTCCAACTGCCACGATATGGCGGCAAAACCCGCAACCAGAGTGTCGTGCCATTCTCTCGCAATGCGATTTCTTTCAGCCGAGACAGCTTCGAATTGTTTTCTGATCTGGCGGACGCGGGCGCGATAGATTCCCCATCCGATCAATGCCAGCGTCGCCCCGCAGGCTATCAGAAACGCGGTCGTCTGGTAAAAGCGCGGCCTCTGATAAAACTCTATCGATGCTCCGATGTCATTCCACACCCCGTCATTGTTGCTGGCTATCACTCTGAAGCGATACCTGCCCGGCGGGAGATTCGTGAAAAACGCCTGACGTCGCGTCCCCGCTTCGATCCAGTCCTGATCGTCGAGACCCTCCAGCCTGTATTTGAATCGCACTC
>CAZPQE010000491.1:0-5036 GCA_964588615.1 uncultured Clostridia bacterium
GATGAAGACCGTCTGAGAGTTTTTCGTAGATGTAGACGATCATCGGGTACTTCTTTTTCGGGTCGAAGTTCTCCGGCTTGATGAGCGCTCCGTCCAGAGCCACGCCGTCCGAGTTTTTGAACCGCACAAGCTCGGCCGCGCCCCAGAGGAGTTTTTCCTTCTGTGGATTCGCGTTGCTGACTTTTCGGATGTCCTTGAAGTCAGGCCCGGTCACCAGAAGATCAGGGAACTCGTTGAAAGTCGAAGCGGTCAGCAAAAGCACATCCGCCGATTTTGCCTTCGACGGATTGCTGAAATTCTTTGCGGCCATCGCGAGTTTTTCGGGAAGGCCGCCGTTTATTTTGTCGCGATAAAAACCCGAATCGCGCGTCGTTTCGTTTTCGGCGCGCAGGAGCATCGCTCGATTGGGATCGACCGACCTCTCTTCGGTGTCGAGACGGATATAGCGGAATTCCGTCTTCTCTTTTCTTCCAACGCCGTCTGTGAGCAGCTTTGCATTGCTTCCATCGGGCGCGACCTGCCAGATGTCGTAGCGGTCGTAAAGCAGAACGTGCTTTTCATCCGAAGTCCATCCGGCGTTGCCGTAGCTCGGAGTCGCGCTCGGCGAGTCGTGATCCTCGCGCCAGAAAATCACGCCGAGGTTTTTAGTCAGATTTACTGACTTGCCGTCGGGGATGGAGATAGTGTTCCAGTCACGGCCATCGAAAAAGAGCGCGTACTTCCCGCCGGGAGACCACGAAATCCCGCCCTGATGTTTCTGGCGAAGAGGCTTGCGGCTGCCGTTTGTTGTGTCGACCAGATAATAATCCGAGTAGTTCGAATCGACTCCGACCAGTATGCGATAAGCGCGATCATCCATCCCTAACGCCCAGCGCCCGTCCCGTGTCGGGTTGATTTCGGCCATCGTCTCATCAGCCAGTTGAACGAATTTCTTCTCTGCGAGATGAACCACCGCGCGGTAGGATCGATTCCGTTCCTGCTCGGCGCGGACTTTCTGCATGGGTTGAATGTAGTCGTCGCGCCAGTGCCAGAGGTCTGCAACCACCTTGTCTTCATCGATAATTTCTTCTTCCGGCTCCGGCTGCGGAGGAGGCGCTGTGCCGAGGAAAAGACGGCTGCCATCGAGCGAAAACGAGATCGCGCCCTTGTCCGAAATCACGCGGCCCTGCGGAAACCCTGCGGTTGCATTCGAGACCGTTTCTGCCGCCGTCGCCGACACTCGATCCCAGTGATAGAGCTTGAACCTGGGCTGACGGGCTGCCGCATCATCGCGGTCGCTGATGAACGCAAGCTGAGTCTGTTTATCATCCCAGGTCAGCCGTGTGTATTTGCCTCGCCCGGCAAGCAAAGCTCTCGGAGAATCGGTCGTCGAGGTTGTCACCGCATAAACGCCGTTGGTGTCTTCGCTCTTCGACGACACGGCATAGACCAGATTCTTTGCGTCCTTGCTCAGAGTGAATTCCAGAACGTCGGCAAACGCGCGCTCGCTTCGGTCCGAGAGGTTGCGCAAAACGAGGTCAGAGCCGTATTCCTTCTTTTTATCCTTTTTGCCTTTTTCATCAGGCGGGGCATCAGGCTTTTTCTCTTCGAGCTTCTTTTCTTCCGGTTTGGGTTCCATAAGGTAAGCGATCACTCCCGCGCCCTCTTCAGGAACCTGAAAGCGTTTTACTTTTTCAACGCGCGTGACTTCTCCTGTGGAAACATCCATGATGCCGAGGCTGTTTTTGGGCATGTCTTCAGGTTTCTTTTTCTGCTTTTTGGCTTTGCGCACATCTTCTCTGGTCGGATAGATGGTGAAGACGAGCCAGCGAGCATCGGCTGTAAAAGAAAGCTGGCCTCCCGAAGTAAAAGCGGGCGGCTGGCCCGGCTCCTGAGGCGGAGGCTCAGGGCGTTTGCCTATGGCCTGACGCCACTCCTGCCCGGTCGCAAGGTTGCGCGCCACGACCTCTCCATCGCCGTCCTGAGGGACGAGCGCGTAGGCCAGAAACTGGCCGTTGCGCGAAAGCTGGGGAGATTGTATCGAGCGCCACTCGTCGTAGTCGCTGTGCGCAAGAGGCCGCTTGGCAGTCTGCTGCGCCAGCGCGACCGGAGACAGCAGCGATAGCGATAAGATTGCGACCAGCAGAATCTGGCAAAACTTTCTCGAATGATTTTGCTGTGACTCAATGCTCATAATCTTTCCTCACTGAGTAGATGTTTTGACCGGAGTCGGAAATGCGGAAAGGCTCATACGGCGGCTCCCGTAGACACGTTACAGCAAAGCCGCCGCCTGCTTGTTTCCAGACTGAAACTCAACTCACAACTTTATAGTTGATTCGCCTTGTCGCCTCTTCTATCATCGTGTCTCTCAGGCGCCTCAAGCAGGCGACGATGATACTATTGATTCGGACGGCGCGCAATCGCCTCTGAAATGGACGCTGCGATATGCCGATGAACTCGAAGAAAAAATTTCTTGCTGATATGAGGTTGAAAGCCGTCCTCTCGTTGCTCGTTGCGCTCATTCCCGCCCCGGCTTCCGCCGGGCATTCTTTCATCGTGAGGCCCCAGCCCGCCTGGGTGCAGGCTGTCGCCTTCGAGTCTGAGGAATCTGATCCCAGCGACTCTGATTCGGGGATGATTTTCCTCCTGGCAGACCGCCAGACGCGGGTCAATGGAAAATCGGTCGAGCGGTTCTATCGCAGCGTCAAGAAAATCACCTCCGCAGCCGGACTCGAAGACCTGTCGCAGATCGAATTCGATTTCGATCCTTCATATCAGCAACTCGTCATTCATCACATACGCATTCATCGCGGCAACCAGACGATAGACGCCCTCCGCCCGCGCGAGATAAGCGTCATTCAGCAGGAGAGCCAGCTTGACGAAAGGCTCTACAACGGAACGCTGTCGGCTCTGGCCATCCTCAATGATGTTCGCGTGGGCGATCTCATAGACTATGCCTATTCGATCATCGGCGACAATCCCATCATGGGCGGACGTTATCTGGACAGCTTCTATCTCGCCTTCACCGAGCAGGTCGAAAAAATCCGTTTTCGATTGCTGTGGCCTGATGGTCGCGCTCTTCATACACACAACGAGAACACCGACCTTCAGCCCGCAGTTCGCAACCTCGGAAACGAGATCGAATACGTCTGGGAGCAAAGCGACGTAAAAGCCATAGAGTTTGACGACTCCACTCCCCTCTGGTTCAACCCGCTGCCTTCAATCGATCTGAGCGAATTTGCCTCCTGGCAAGAAGTCGTCCTCTGGGCCCTGCCTCTCTACCGCATCGAGGCTCCTCTGACGGCGGAACTCAAAAAGCAGATCGAAGCCTGGAGGGCCGAATCCGCAAATCCCGAAGGCCGATTGCTTGCCGCGCTGCGCTTCGTGCAGGACGATATCCGCTACATGGGGATCGAACTGGGGCCGAACTCTCATCGCCCCACTCAGCCTGCTACGGTGTTTGATCGCAGGTTCGGAGACTGCAAAGACAAATCCCTTCTGCTTTGCGCCGTGCTCAACTCTCTGGGCATCGAGGCTTATCCGGCGCTGGCAAACACTTCGGCCCGTCACGCGCTCGATTCGTGGCAGCCTTCGCCTTATGCGTTCAATCACGTCATCGTGCAGGCGAAGGTCGAAGGAAGGACTCTGTGGATCGATCCGACGATCACCCTTCAGCGCGGCAACCTGAATCATCGCTACAATCCCGACTATGCCCGCGCGCTGGTCGTGCGAGAGGGCGTAAACCGCCTTGAAGAGATTCCTCTTCCGTCAAACGACGAGCCTTCGATTTCGGTCAAAGAGGTCTACACTGTGTCTGCGGATCAGAGCAGCGCGCTGCTCGAAGTCAAGACGACTTACCGAGCCGGGGATGCCGACGCGATGCGCTACCTGCTGTCGAGGCAATCGCTTGCCGAACTCGGCAAAGCCAGCCTGAATCGTTACGCCGAAAATGACCCGTTGATTCGACAGGAGGGATTGCCGCAGGTGTCGGACGACACGGAAACCAACACGATCGTGGTGGCCGAGCGATACAGAATGTCATCGTTCTGGAAAGACGGGAAGAAAGAAGTGCTTGGGAGCCGCATCTACGAAGAACTCTCCCGCCCGTCTCTGGCTCAACGAACGATGCCCGTAGGTCTCAATCACCCGGTTCATCTGAGCCATGCCATCGAAATTCGTTTGCCCGAAAATCTCCATGTGCCGGAAGACTCCGGCTTCGTCGTCAGCGACGCGATTCGGTTCAAGTACAGTTGCCGGTCTGATGGCCCCGTCGTGCGCATCGAGTATGAATATCGAACCTTGAGCGATCATGTTCCTGCCGAGCGAGCGGCAAGGCACATACAGGACATAGATGACATAGGAAAAGTCATTGGCATAGCCGTCTGGCAGAAAGGCCGTCAACCGGGCGGCAGCAGCGGCAGCGCGGTGGCGGTGGCGTTGAGCATTCTGCTCGGCCCCTTTGTGATCTTCGGGGCGGTGAAGGTGGTGCAGAGAGTCAGGGCGCGAAGGCGACTGGGCGAGTTCAAGGAAAGACTTCAGGTAACGCCCGGCGAAACCCCTGAGACGGCTATCGGATTGCGAGGAGAAGAAGACCTTCCTCAGCGTATGTCGGCCATTCGATGTTCGTGCGGTTGCACTTATTACAATCAGGGCG
The DNA here is from genome assembly GCA_964588615.1 of uncultured Clostridia bacterium. GTDB lineage: Bacteria > Acidobacteriota > Blastocatellia > UBA7656 > UBA7656 > UBA7656. The sequence goes on from CAZPQE010000491.1 coordinate 4,634, forward strand.
ACAACATCGAGCGCGAAGGCTGCATATTCGACGGGCGGCGGCTCATAATAGTCGGGCTGCGATGCGCAAGGTGCGGAAACCGGCGTAATTTCTATTTCGCTCCGGCAGACGCATGAGGCTGAAAGCGGAGGTTATGAAATGCGGGCGGCGACGTTTCCTTTGTGTTGTCTCTCGGCGAAGGCGAGCGCAAAGAGAGAGTTGACTGCCTGTACCATCCTTTCCGCCCCGCCCGGCTCGAAGCACACTTCTCGGCATCGTGAGCATACCCATGAAGCCCGACACCTTCACTTTGACGCCTTCTCTCCTCATAAAAAAGTCTGGAGTCCAGAGTCTGGAGTCCGTTGCGCAGAAGTCATCACCTGTTTTTCATCCTTTCAGGGCAATGCCATTAAGTTAAGCTGTG
>CAZPQE010000492.1:0-5026 GCA_964588615.1 uncultured Clostridia bacterium
GAGTTCCCGTTCGAGGTCTGCTCGGTCGGCTGAAGCGGGCTGGTGATGCCCATCTCGTTGAGGTAGGCGTCGGCTGAGAAGGACTCAAGGCTTGCGTGCTGATTCTTCCATCCGAATCGGCCCACTCTCAGCGCCCCGCCTGCTTCGAGCACCGGAACCTGTATGATGCGCCCGCTGATTCGCCCTCCGCTTACGAGCGGCTGGTTGCTGGCTATCGAAGCAAGGGTGTTGCTGTTTATAGCCTCGACGAAGCCGTCTCCGAGCACGTTGAGCGAAGTTCGAAACGTGCGCACCTCGTTGCCGTCTAGGATGTGCTCCTGAATGCTGGGGTCGATGGCGCGCGATCCGATGAGCGACCCGCCGGGATGATCGATGAAGTTGACTCCATTGAAATGCCCGGCGCGAAGCTCGGTTATCTGGCTTATCCCGCCCGATACCGGATGGGCGTGACAGTCGGCGCAGGAAGCCGCGTTGAAGATAGGACCCAACCCCTCATCGATCTCTTCGAACTCGTCGAAGATTTCCTTGTTGGCGTCGAAAACGACTTGAGTGGTGAAACCGTTGGTCAGGTTATCGAAGCCTGTGGGGGCCTCTGTCGGACCCTGGCTTTCGACAGAGCTCGCCATCAAAACGGGGAGAGCGAGCAGTGCCGCGAACAACGACAGAACTACAAGCTTCACTCTTTTCATCCTCTGATATCTCCTTTTGAGCCTGAAATCCACTGCCTCCAGGCAGAGTCTGGCTTATTGGCCTGTGTTACTTCCTTGTGAGGAGTCTCGGAAAACCGGGAGGGTTATTTACTTGTTTATCCCCAGGCATCGTCATTCGGAGCAAGAGCGGCTTCCGAATCGTTGACCCGCGCAATGTAGAATAAAAGTGTCAGGGATGTCAAGCCGCGCGGTTACGAAAAACACTGCGGCTGAAATGAATGCCTGGGGGTGAAGTTTTCAAAAGACGGCTGGTTCCTGTTGCATCCCCCCAACGGCAGTTGGGGGTGCTTGCAAATCCGGCCTGCATCAACTGCGCTCCTTTCTCTTTTGGATACCCCCGATGGAAATCGGGGGAGGTTCCAAATCCAGCCTTCGAAGGGTTGGATTTGAACAATCCCCCCAACTTCCGTTGGGGGGATTGCGACCGATTTTTGAAAACTGCGTCCACTGCCCGGTGAGCGCAACCGATTTCCGGGGTCGCGTTTCCTTTCAAATCGCTATAGCATGGCTGCTCTATGATTACTTCCGTCACCGTCAATCGTCGCGGGGCCGAGCGCGCCCGCGCCCGTCACTGCTGGATTTATCGCAGCGACATCGCCGATGCAAAAGGAGCAAACGCCGCACAGATCGCGCGCGTCCTCGATCCGCGCGGCCACACCCTCGGACACGCCCTCTACAGTTCACGCTCGCAGATAGCTTTGAGGTTCGTCTCCTTCGATGACCGGAAAATCGACGGCGAGTTCTGGCTCTCCCGGCTCCTGTCAGCAGAAAAACTCCGCCATCAGGTCGTCAGCGACACCTCGGCTTATCGACTCGTATACGGCGAAAGCGATCTTCTCCCCTCGCTCATCATCGACCGCTTCGCTGACTGCTTCGTGCTGCAAACGCTCTCTCAGGGAATGGACGCGCTCAAACAGATGTGGATCGAGATGCTCGTCGAGAGATACGGCCCGCGAGCCATTATCGAGCGAAACGATGCCCGCGTGCGCGCGCTCGAAGGATTGCCCAGAGTGTTGGGCGTCGTCTACGGCGCAGACCCCGGCGGGATAGAAATCGAAGAAAACGGCATTCGCTATCTGGCCAACCTGATGGAAGGCCAGAAGACCGGCGCGTTTCTCGATCAACGCGAAAATCGACTGGCGGCTGCCCGATACGCCCGTGGCCGCGCGCTCGACTGCTTCACGTTTCAGGGAGGGTTCGCCCTGCATCTGGCTCGCAGAGCCGATTTCGTCCGGGCGATAGAAATTTCCGGCGCGGCGATTTCCACTGCTCGTCGAAACGCTGAGATCAACGACATCTCCAACATCGAGTTCATCGAGGGCAATGCCTTCGACCTGCTGCGCGAGATGGAACGCCAGGGCGAGAGGTTCGACATCATCAACCTCGATCCACCCGCGTTTGCCAAAAACCGCGAAGCAGTCGAAGCGGCCCTTCGCGGCTATAAGGAAATAAATCTTCGGGCGATGAAGCTGCTCGCGGCGGGCGGCGCGCTCATCACTTCGACCTGCTCATATCACATCAGCGAAGAAATGTTCCTCAACGTGATTGCCTCTGCTGCGGCTGACGCCGAAAGATCGGTTCAGATAATCGAGAAGCGGACGCAATCGCGCGATCACCCAATTCTGGTCTCGATGCCTGAAACGCTTTATCTCAAGTGTGTGATCGCGCGCGTCGAGTGACCGGCGAGGCTCCTCTTTGCTGATAATCCACAAATCATCCTTCTGCTGCAAGAGTTGAGTCAGTTTATCTCAAAGATTGAAACATTATCGCTCTGGTATACAGGCGTAAGCGTCACCTTGCCACTTGCGCGCTTAATGAATTGCTGCAAGTCCGGTCTTCGTTTTAACTCATCGCCTTTATACATCGTCGGGTCAGTAATGTGGAGAACATGAGTGACACCAAGCCGCTTGAACGCTTCCGGGCGCGAAGGCAACGCCAATGCCTTTCTATCGGTGAAAAGATAAACATGAGGGTCCATAGCCGGCTCACAGCCGATTATGCTTGATGGAGCCGTGTTCTGTCTGATCCACTCATAAGCCATCATTGTTTCATCCCAGATTGAGGCCGCTTCAGGAGTGTAATGGCCGCTTCGACGCACGGTCGAAACGAAGCGCGCATCGCTGATTAATTGAGAAACGATGCAGGTCGCAATCACTACGGCAAACACAGCAGGCCGCCATCTCAATAATTTCGGATGCCGCTCAGATAAACCATTGAGGAGCATCTCAAGCCCTGCGATGAACGACAGGCAAAGAAACGGGACTAGAGGCACTACATACCGGCCCGGGTCCCATGGCCAGATTATGATCAGCAGCAAGTAACAGACCAGGTAAATAGTCGCTACGCGAGGTCTCGGCCACAGGCCGCGCAGGATTGGAAATATTGCTGATGCGGAAATGCCAAGCCTCACGGGCAAAAGCAGAGCACTCAGCCACACTCTTGTCTGAACGAATTCGCTTGCGCTGAGTGACAAAATTACGCGCGGTATGTCGCGATCCAAAACCAGCCACCCGTTTTCAAGCACTCGCTCGATAAGAGTATACAGTTGGAAGGATGAAAGAAACTCCTCATAATACGACCCGACTCCAGCCCCGGCGGTCTTGCTCAATATAAACCACGGAAGCCATAGCACGGCGCTGGATATAATCAGGAAAGTCGCATGCCTGAACTTTCGTTTCAAAACCCAGCATAAGACGGCTGCGCCGAGCATCAATATGCCAATTGACCGCGTGAGCAGGGATGCCACCAAACACAGCGCCGAAACCGCGAGCCATCGAGATTTATAAGAAGACTGCTCGTATTTCCTCAGCGCGATAAGCGCGCCTACAGAAAGGAGCAGGTAAAGCATTTCAGAAGCGACGCGAGTCGTGAATCCGATGAAGATGATGGAAACGGAAGAGAGCACTATGGCCGCTGATGCGACCCATGGCGAGTGGCCTTCGGCGATAGCAAACCGCGCGAAGAGATAAAGCCCCAGAGCGCCGCAGCCGATAAGCAATAGCTTGTAAATCACTACGCTCGTAGAGATGTCAAATCCGAGCAATGTCGGGATGCTGAGAAACAGTGGCAGCCCTGGAGGAAAATGCCTGTGAAGATGAGGCGACGGCAGGTGTATGTCTGAAAAACCGAAGCCGCCTGCGAGGCTTTTTGCAAGCATGATGTAGTATGCGTCATCAACATAGTTGAATTTGCTGTTGAGCGACAGGACTGCAATGAAAAAAAAGAGCGCGACACCTGAGACCGGCGATAGCGCGATGGCTTTCACCTGCTTGATTAGACCTGTCGGCATAGGCGCAAGCATGATCGTCATTCTACACCAATCATGAAGGCTCGTCGTCGAGTTCAGATTGTCGCCTCGGTTTGTTGGTTGAGGATGCCGATAAGGGACGAATGCAACAACGACTGTCCGGCGCGGCGTCGCGCGTCTTCAATTTCGAGAGCGCCGTCTTCGGTAATGACGCGAGTGAGGTGATCAAGCGGCACGCTTTCGAAGTAGCGATTGATGATCTCGACTCCCGTAGGCATGTCTTCCCAAAGTTCATAGCCCGGATGCTCATCTGTTGAGTCATCTGAAAAGTCGATGAACTTGGTCGAGTCAGCCAGCGCATAGACTGGCACATTTTTTTCTTTTGCTGCAAGCGCGATCATTCGAGTGCCTGTTTTATTGACTGCCGCGTCGGGCGTGATGCGGTCAGCGCCGACGAGCGCGAAATCCACGTCACCGATAATCGATGCGGCTGCGGCATCGGCTATGAGCGCGACGGCGACGCCTTCGCGCGCAAGCTCTGCGGCAAGAGCGCGGCCTTCAAGCAGCGGTCGGCTTTCGGTCGCAATCACCCGGAAATGTTTTCCTGCTCGATGAGCGAACAGGAGCGCGGCAAGGACGGTCGAACTTCGAGAGTGAGTCAGTATCGTCGTGTTTTCTTTTATCAGTCCGGCTGCGAGATGCGAGACTTTTTCGACCGCTCTTTCGGCCCGTTCAACGAAATGACGCGCCGACTCCTGGGCTGAGTCAGAGACTTCGCGGGCAGTGAGTGAGGGTTTGCTGATAGCCTGCGCCACCTCGCCTGCAAGATTGATGACGGGAGCCATGCAGGGCTGGGCTTTGATTAAAGCCGCGCAGGTTTCCATGATTTTGCGTCTTGCTTCCTGAGCGTCACAGGATGAGACATCGATGAGGGAAAAAACCTCAGCCGCTCGTTGCAGCAGTTCAGCCGCGCCCGAACGGTTGTCGCGCGCTATCTCGCTGATTGCCTCGCTCTAGGGCCATTTAATTTTAGGTTTTGATACCGATAAGAGCCAACGCCTCCCAGGGT
>CAZPQE010000493.1:0-5025 GCA_964588615.1 uncultured Clostridia bacterium
ATCCCCAGACTCATCCCATCCGTAGCCCTCAGCTTCGTCACATTGTTGCTCTGAAAGTTCGCCACCCAGATGTTCGCTCCGTCGAAGGCAAGTCCGAGCGGAGCATTGCCTGCGCTGAATGTGCCGAGGTTCGCGCCGTCCGAAGCCCTCAGCTTCGTCACGTTGTCGCTCACACTGTTGGCGACCCAGATATTCGCCCCGTCGAAAGCCACCGCCTCCGGCTGATTGCCCGCGCTGAAGCTTCCGAGATTCGTTCCGTTCGAAGCTCTCAGCTTAGTCACGTTATCGCTTGCGGCATTCGCCACCCAGATGTTCGCTCCATCGAAAGCCAGCGCCGTAGGCCCGACGCCCACGCTGTAGCTTCCGATCTTCGCCCCGTCCGAAGCTCTCAACTTCGTCACCGTATCAGTCCAGTAATTCGCAACCCAGATATTCACGCCATCGAAGGCCAATGCATCGGGAGACACGTTCGACGATGGCAGGCCGACATCGGTGAAGGTGTTGAGCAGCGCGCCGTCCGAGGCTCTGAACTTCATCACCGTGTTCGAGCCGAAGTTCGCCACCCAGATGTTCGCCCCGTCGAATACGATTGACTGCGGCTGACTGCCTGCGGCGAAGCTCGTTCCGAGTTGATTGGCTTCGTACCATCTGAGAGTCGCTATCTGAAGCGGATTGAGCGAAGCGCCCGGAGGCCCCGCCTGACCCGCCGGCCCCGCGTCGCCCCGATCCCCCTTATCTCCCTTGTCGCCTTTGTCGCCCTTATCCCCCATATCGCCTTTCGGCCCCTGAAGCCCCTGCTCTCCCTGATCGCCCTTGTCGCCTTTATCTCCCTTATCTCCTTTATCGCCCTTGTCACCCTTGTCGCCTTTCGGCCCTTGCAGTCCAGTCGGCCCCGTATCGCCTTTATCGCCTTTGTCGCCTTTGTCGCCCTTAGGCCCCTGCGGGCCGGTAGCGAAATCGACGAAAGAGATTTGCGTATAAGCGGGCAGGATTTCGTTATAGACAGTCCTCATAGTCGGCCCTTCGGCGAGTATGCGGCCCGCGCCTATTTGATTCGGCGTGACGAAAGACACTTTTACACCGAAGCTGTTTCCCGGCCTGAAAGGTTTGCTCGATCCCAGATAGTTGATCGTTATCTGGTTCGCCGAGGCATTGAGCGAAACGCCGAAATCCGACGGGCCGAAGTTGATCGAGTTGGCGAGGACGGGACTCTCAAGCTGAAGCCCGGTGACGGAATCGAATGTGAATCTGAAAGCGTCGCCATTCTGAAGGCTCTTGGTCGAAGCCGGATTGCCGTTTGAAATGATCAGCATGGCGCTCGACCTCTGATTGACAGGAAAGGCGGCAGGCAGAATGCTCGCCACAGGTGTTATCGAGGTGTTAGTCTGCGCTGCCGCCGTCGAAGGCAGCGCGATAAGAAGGCTCATAAGAATCACTGTCGGTTTGCGCATATTCTCTCCATCGAAATCTGAAATTTAGTTGTCAGGGTCAGTTGCGGTTTGATGACCGCCGACTACTGACTCAGTATGCGGCGCACTTCGATAAGATTTTCTTTCAGCACGTAGCCGCACGCGCCCGCGCGCCTCGCTGCTTCGCGCAATTCCGCGTCGTCGTAGTTAGTCAGAATCACTATGCGCGCCTGGGGAAAAGCCGCTTTGATGGAGCGGGTCGCGGTGATGCCATTCATCGCGCCCATCTTTATGTCCATCAGCACCCAGTCGGGGCTGTGCCGTCTGTAAGCCGCAAGCGCATTTTCGCCCGCGCTGCATTCGAAGACCGAAGCAAGATCGCCGACGACGCTGCGAATCACTCGCCGCATTCCCGGATTGTCTTCGACTATGAGTAACGTCATCTTTGCGTCCTGCCTCGATCGAGACAGGCCGCAGTATCAATCAAAGGGCGGGAAAAATGAATAGAGGGCTTCTCATTTTTTCGCTGTGTGAAGACACATTTTTTTCTATGTGTATACACACAGGCAGTGGTCAGTGGGCAGTGGTCAGTGGGTAGTGGGCAGTGGGCAGTGGTCAGCGGGCAGTGGTCAGTGGGCAGTGGTCAGTGGGCAGTGGTCAGTGGGCAGTGGTCAGTGGTCAGTGGTCAGTTATCGGGCTGACAGTGAGTTCGAAAGGCCGTTGATCAATCTTCCAACTTCTGCGGCGCATTCCATTAGCCTTTCGACTGATTGCCTGTCCAGGTATACGAGTCTTTCAGCTATCAATATTTGTGTCTCTACCTCCATAAGCGACCCATAAGCGATAGACAAATGATGCAGGAATTCGTTTGTGGATTTGCGTCCCTGCCCTTCGGCGATATTGGACGGGATCGAAACCACTGCCTTTCTCAACTGGCTGGTCAGTCCATATATCTCTTCCTTCGGAAACCGCCCTGTTGCGGTGTAAGTTTCCTGAGTCAAATCCATAGCTTTCTGCCATGCAATCAGTTCACTGTACTTCTTAACTTTCATGTCCCTTTCCTCCCTTTCTTTCAATTGATTCACTGCTGACCTGTAACAAATAGCATAAGCCGCTGGCCGCTGGCCGCTGACCACTGACCACTGACCACTGACCACTGACCACTGGCCACTATATTTCAGATTTGTGTTCGAGAGCGAATTTCAAAAGGGCGTGGCTCCCTCGGAGTCCGAGTTTTTGCGAGATGTTAGTCCGATGATTGTCTACGGTGCGGTAATGAATGCAAAGTTCTTCGGCTATCTCCTTGCTCGTTTTGTATTCGGAGACGAGTTTCAGTATGCGCCTCTCGGTCGCGGTGAGATCATTCAGGCCGGGGTGTTGACTGGCGAGTTTCGTCGCGCGCTCGCTGCGATTCAACAGAAATCCCGAAAGCGCGGGGCTGATGTAGGGGCGGCTTGCGGCCACAGAGCGCAGGCTGCTGATGATGTCGCTGATGGCGCTGTCTTTGAGGACATATCCTTTCGCGCCCAGATCCATCGCCGCGTTGAACATCGATTCGTCGTCATACATGGTCAGGAATATGACTTCGACCGCGAGCTTTTCACGTTTGATTTCTCGGATCAGATCGAAGCCGCCCATCTCAGGCATGTGAATATCCAGCACGGCTATATCGGGCTTATGGGCGCGAATCGATTCAAGCGCACTTCGTCCGTCGTCGGCTTCCGCTACGACGCGAAAAGTTGATTCCGATTCTATTACCTGACGCAGCCCCCGGCGAAAGACGGGATGATCGTCGGCTATTAAAACGCGGATTTCTGTTTTCATACGCTCTCTTCGATATTGGCAGCTTGCGCGGCTTCAAAGCTCGCTCTTTCAGGGCGCGCGATTGCGCCGCAAAACTCATCACTCGTCGCTCATCACTTTAACCGTTATGGTCGTCCCTTCATCGGGAGAGGAATGAGCGTTGAATTTTCCTTTGAGCATTCGCGCTCGCTCCGACATCCCCACAATGCCCAATCCCTTTCCGCTCGATTGATCGAATCCTTTTCCGTCGTCGCTGATCCTTATCGTCACCTCGCGCCCCTCTCTTCTGACCGTCACCTGCGCGCTCTTCGCTCCGGCGTGGCGCACGAGGTTGTTGACTCCTTCCTGCACTATGCGATAGACGCTGATCTCCGACGGCTTGGAAAACAGATTGTCTATCGCGTCTATATCGACGGAAAATTCTATGCCCGAAGAAGCCGCCACTCGTTTGAGCATAGCTCTCAGGGCTTCTGTCAGCCCGACTTCATCGAGCAGGTGAGGTCTGAGATTATATGCGATCTCGCGCACTTCGTTGATCGATTGAGTGGCCGTAGCCGATATTTCCTGCAACTCGTCGCGTCCGCGCTCCTCTTCCTTCAACGCGCTCAGTCCTATCATAGCCCAGTTCTTGATGACCAGAAGATTCTGGCCCAGCGAGTCGTGAAGCTCTGCGGCTATGCGCTTGCGCTCTCGCTCCTGCGATTCTATCAACTGACGCGAAAATGCTTCCTGCGCGCTGTGCGCCCGCTTGAGCGCGGAGACTCTTCGGCGATAAACCAGAAGCGCCGCAGCCGCGAGCGCGGCAGACGCGAGCGCGGCAAACCACCACGTCCTCCAAAACGGAGGCAAAACCGTTATGCGCAACCTCTGCGCTTCTTCGCTCCACACCCCGTCGCTGTTTGCTGCTCGAACCACGAAAGTGTAACTGCCGGGAGGGAGATAAGGATAATAAGCCGCCCGTCGATTTCCCGCTTCGATCCAGTTTGAATCCAATCCTTCCATGCGATAACGGAAGCGCATCTGTTCGGGCTTGATGAAGCTCAATCCCGTGTAGTGAATTTCGAGATTTTCCTGCCCCGGATCGATGCGGACTTCTTCGTTGAAACCGATCTGCTTGCGATCGAGTATGACATCTTCTATCACTACGGGCGGAGGCAGAGGATTCGTCGCAAGGCTTGCGACATCTATGACGGCGACTCCGCCCTGAGTCGGAAACCACAGCCTGCCGTCACGCGCGCGCACGCCCGAAGGCTGACGCCCCCCGTTGCATTCTGTGTTGACGAGCCCATCCTCTTTTCCGTAAGAGACCGATGTGATTGAACTGACGCGCCCCGCGGCGAAATCCGCGAGTTGACGGCGGCTCACGCGATAGATTCCTCGATTCGAACTCATCCAGAAATTGCCGCGAAGGTCATCTATTATCTGAAACACTCCGTTGTTCGTCAGCCCCTCGCGCACGGTGTAGTTTGTGAACCGCCCATCTTTGAGTCTGCTCATCCCCGCGTCGTAAGTGCCTATCCACAGCGCGCCCTCTTCGTCTTCGTGAATGGCTCTGACGCGATCACCCGCGAGTCCGTCTGCTTCGGTGAGAGAAATGAATCGCCCATCTTTCAACAAACTCAAGCCGCTGTAAGTCCCGAACCATAAATCGCCGTTGCGATCCAGGTGAATCGCTTTCACGTCATCGCCCGCCAGCCCGTCTCGCGCAGTGTAGAGCGTGAACTTTTCATCCCTGTACCTGAGCAGCCCGCGGTCAGTGCCTATCCACAGCACGCCGCTTCGATCCTCATTGATCGCCCACACGTTGAAGTTG
>CAZPQE010000494.1:0-5018 GCA_964588615.1 uncultured Clostridia bacterium
ATCTTTTGAATAGAAGATACGGTCTGCTTGCGCCAGGGCTGAGGAGAGTATGTCTGGCGACGAACATAGTCATAACCATATTCGGAATAGTCGCAGGGGCGGTGGGCAAAGCCAGCCTCGGACAGTTCGCCCTCGTCGTGGGTCTTACCTTGAGCGCGACCGCGATGTCGAGAAGTCGGCGCGCGCTGTTTGATGGAGCGCAATGAAATGATGACAAGCATCTTTGACCTTTTCCGCATAGGCATAGGCCCGTCAAGCTCGCATACGGTAGGGCCTATGCGAGCCGCGCGCCGCTTCGTCGAAGGATTGAACGAAGCGTTAGGGCACTGTGCAAGTGTGAGAGCCGAATTGTTCGGCTCGCTCGCGCTCACGGGTCGCGGCCATTCGACGGATCGCGCCGTGCTGATGGGACTCGAAGGCGAGAAGCCCGAATCAATCGATCCGCGATCTATCGAAAAGAGACTCGCTGAAATAAGAAAACGAAAAAAGCTTTCTCTCGCAGGCCGACACACGATCACCTTCATCGAAAGCGAGCATCTGCTCTTCCACTGCGCGCAGTCGCTCGCTTTTCATCCCAACGGCATGCGCTTTACGGCTTTCGATCACGACGGCGAAGAGATAGCCTCCGAAACTTATTATTCCGTAGGCGGCGGCTTCATCCTGAGAGAAGGCGAAGCGATGAGCGCGGATGTGAAATCCGATATCCCTTTTCCTTTTCACAGCGCCGACGAACTTCTCAGGATAGGGAGAGAGCATCGCCTCTCGATTGCCGACGTGGTTATGGAGAACGAAAAGCGATGGCGAGAGGAATCGGAAATTCTAGAGGGCATACTTCGCCTTTGGGAAGTTATGCGAGAGTGCGTCCGACGCGGTCTCGAAACGGAAGGCATACTTCCCGGCGGCTTGAATGTCCGACGACGCGCGCCGCGCCTTTATCGAAAGCTCGTCGAGCAGAAGTCCGCAGACCCGCTCGATGTGATGGACTGGGTGAATGTTTGGGCGATGGCAGTCAACGAAGAAAACGCTGCGGGCGGGCGAGTGGTCACGGCTCCCACGAACGGAGCGGCAGGTATCATCCCGGCAACGCTTCACTACTACGAGCGATTCACCGCCGATTCGAGCCGGGAGGGCATCATCAGATTTTTTCTCACCGCCGCAGCCATCGGCGGGCTTTACAAAGAGAACGCTTCGATCTCAGGCGCGGAAGTCGGATGCCAGGGCGAAGTGGGTGTGGCCTGCTCGATGGCCGCAGGCGGCCTGGTCTCTGCGCTTGGAGGGACGAACGAGCAGATAGAAAACGCCGCTGAAATCGGTATGGAACATAATCTCGGAATGACGTGCGACCCGATAGGCGGACTTGTGCAGATTCCCTGCATAGAAAGAAACGCGCTCGGCGCAGTCAAAGCCATCAACGCCGCCCGCATGGCCAGGCGAGGAGACGGCGGCCATAAGGTTTCTCTCGATCAGGTCATTCGCACGATGTACGAAACTGGACTCGATATGAAATCCCGCTACAAGGAAACATCGCAGGGCGGGCTGGCGGTCAATGTGGTCGAGTGTTGAAAGGCGACAGGAGGCCATCGTCTGCTTCGATGAGACGACCGCCTGCCGGGCTGAACTCTTCGATGACTCTGGAAAGTTCTTCCGACGCCACTGGCTTGGATATGTAGCTGTCCATGCCCGCTTCGAGGCATCGCTCACGGTCGCCTTTCATAGCGTAAGCCGTCATAGCGATGATGGGAATGTGCCCGCCGGTCGCCCGCTCTCTTTGGCGTATGGCTGCTGTGGCTTCGAATCCGTTCATCTCCGGCATCTGAACATCCATCAGCACCAGATCGAATCGTTCCCTTTCAAAAGCAGCCAGCGCCTCGCGGCCATTTCCTGCTATGACGACTCTGTGTCCGAGGCGTTGAAGCAATCCCTTGGCCACTTTCTGGTTCACCCGATTGTCTTCCGCCAGCAGGATGCTCAACTCGCCATTGTATTTTGAGAAAGACTGCTCTCCGGCAATCATCGCTGGCATATCGCCCGGTGATTCCCCGGCGCGGTCGCAGGATCCGAATCGCGCAGTGAAGTGAAATGCGCTTCCGCGTCCCGGCTGGCTTTCGACCCAGATGCGACCGCCCATCAGATTGACGAGTTTCGACGAGATGGTGAGACCCAGCCCTGTTCCTCCATACTTTCTGGTGGTCGAGCCGTCGGCCTGGGTGAAAGCCTCGAATACCGCGCTCTGCTTATCTTCCGCTATTCCGATGCCGGTGTCTTCGACCACGAAGTGAAGCGTCATTTCCCGCGTTCTCATCGCTTCCGCTTTCACCTTGAGGGTCACTCCTCCCCGTTCTGTGAACTTGATGGCGTTGCCGACCAGGTTCACTATGACCTGGCGCAATCGGCCCGCATCGCCTGTGACACGCTCTGGGGCTTGAGGCTCTACCTGGCAGGCGAGTTTGAGTCCTTTCTGATCGGCCTTCAATGCAACCACACTGATGATTTCTTTCAGTGAGTCGCGAAGATCGAACTCTTCGGAGTCAAGATCGAGCCTGCCCGCTTCAGTCCTGGAGAAGTCCAGTATGTCGTTGATTATCCTAAGCAGTGAATCGGCCGAATACCTGACCATTTCGAGATAGCTTCGCTGCTTGAGTGTGAGGGCGGTGTCGAGGGTGAGTTCGGTCATTCCGATGATTCCGTTCATCGGGGTTCGGATTTCGTGACTCATATTGGCCAGGAATTCCGACTTGGCTCGGTTGGCGGCCTCGGCTGCTTCCTTTGCTCGCTGCAATTCCTCTTCCGACCGTCTGCGCTCGGTGATGTCGTAAACCACGCCGAGCATTCGCGCTACCCGACCAGCGGAGTCGCGCATGATGTTGCCTTTGGCAGTCATCCATCGGACTTCTCCGTCGGGGCGCGTGATACGGTACTCGACACCAAGCTCGGTTCCCTCTTTGATGGCGCGGGCTATTGACACGCTGACCCTGACGCGGTCTTCGGGATGAATGATCTGAAAAAGGGCCTTTGGAGTCCCGTCGAATGAGTCAGGGGCCAGTCCATAGAGCTTGTACTGATGCCAGCTCCACTTCAACCGGTCGGTGGCAATGTCCCACTCCCAGGTTCCCATCTGAGCAGCGTCAAGGGCGCATCGCAATCGCTCCTCGCTCTCTTGCAATGCCTCTTCAGCGCGCTTGCGGTCGGTGATCTCGAAACTCGATGTCAGCACCGCATTCTCGCCCTGGAAAGTGATAGGAGTTGATGAGACATCAAGCCACTTTTCCTCACCTCTCCTGCTTATTCCCTTCAACTCGAAGCGAGGAGCTAGCGACTCGCCTCTCTGCCGCGCGCGGAACCGCTCGGCGAGCGATTCCCTGAAATCCGGATGGGTTATATCGAGCAGGCTCATCGCCATCAACTCTTCACGCGACCAGCCGGTGATATTTTCCATTCCGAGGTTTACATAGACCACTCGTCCGTTCTGATGTATGCACAGCGCGGCGGGGATGGATTCGGCCAGAGAACGGAACAATCCTTCGCTTTCGCGCAACGAATCATCGGCCCTCTTGCGCTCGGTGATGTCGGTCAGGATCATCAGCGTGCCGGCCACTTCTCTGTGAGCGCGCATCTCGATGATTCGCCCCCAGTAAACCGCATCGGCGTGTTTGCATTCGAATTCCTTCGAGCCTGTCGCGCGACATCGCAACAGGCAGTCGGCTAATACTGGAACCTGAGCGCCGAGGCAGTCCCCTGGCCTCAGCCTGCTCATTGCGCCAAAAGCGGCAGGGTTGCCATGAACGAGTCTGTCGTCAGTGTCAAGCACCAGAACTGCATCGGTCATCGAGAGGAACACTTCCCGAACCGCTATCGGAAGGATGTCCAGCCACCCCATACTCAGCAGAGCGTAACCGAAAATGATGTTGGTGAGAGCCAACAGAAACACAGTGTATTTCGGATCGAAATCCGAGCCTGTAACCTGGAGCGCTATGAAGATCACGCCGATGAGGGTCGGCAGGATGGAGCCAAAGGCCATGAGCATAGCCTGTTTTTTGTATATCGGTTCTTTCGTGTCCCAGGCCGTCCTGAAATACCACCTCACTGGCCAGAGCATCAGGAGATAAGCCATAGCGAGGAACATGAGGAAAGCCGGCCCCGGCCCGCTGATTTTCGGGTGCAGGCTTTCAAGAAAGTAGCTCGATAGCGAATCATTGCTCAGGAATATCGTAGTCCACAGAGCCGGGAAAAAGATGATTACGCGCCTCCAGCCGCGCATCCACTCGCTCTTTCCCGCATAAGCCGCAGCAAGCAAAAACCAGTGAGCGGCCATCGAAGAAATGCTCAAAAAAGTGAAGGCTGCCGCAGCATGAACCAGATAATCAAAGGAAGGCGAAAGCGGATCGAACCAGACAAACAGATTCAACCGGATGAGGATTGAGAGCGACCAGGAAATAATCGACAGGTTGAAATACTGGAAAAACCTGCACGCCAGGTCCGCCTTCTTCCGTCTTAGGGCGATGACTATAAGCAGCGCGCTCAACAACACTGTCGCCAGAGGAAACAGGGAGTGGGGATCGATTGCCAGGCGCGTTGCGACAAAAAAACTGTCGTATGCAATAACAAAAAGATTACCCGGAATAAGTTCCGTCACAGACTTTCTCTCCCTGTACGAATATCAATCTCGAATAATTTCGAGCCTTCCGAAACTGAGTAGCAAAAGTGATTCCGCGCCAGCGCGCGGACGCGCGTAGTTAAATGTGGCTTTTAATAGGTCTCAAAGCGAGAAGGCGGCGCGCGGTGTGGATATTCAGGGCAGGCGAGGCAGGACAAGTGCGGACATTGAGGGCAGGTGCAGCAGGAAAAGTGTGGCAAATAGCCCGCACAATCGAAGACTGCATTGCTGCAACTATCTTCATCTGCGAAATCGGCGGACTAAAACGGCATGCGATTGGATCAAACCCTCATCGAGCCGGTCAGGTTCAAAGCCCTGAAAGGGCAATGCCATTAAGTTAAGGGGGCGGCTTAAAGGTGTCAGT
>CAZPQE010000495.1:0-5018 GCA_964588615.1 uncultured Clostridia bacterium
AAAGAAAAAGTCGTCATCGAAGATTCCTCACCTGAGAGCACAGCCCGCATTCGCGTGGAGTTTGACAAAGGCAAGCTGCGCAAGGTTGAGCCCAAGTCAGCATTGTTGTTTATGGGCGGTGGCTGAGGGGTCATCAACCTCTTCAGTTCGGAAGAGGCATTGAATCAATGGCTGCAGCGTTACCCGGAATTAAAGGATCGCCAGCGAGCCACAGTGGCGGAAGCCTTTGAAGAGATCAAAAAACGCGAACACAAGTAGGGGCTGCTTCTAGCAGCCCCTTTACCTTTTTTTCACATTTGCCTTGTAGCCCATATTCGTTATGGCTTCAACGATCTTCTCCGGCGATGTGCGGGACGAGTCATATTCGACCTCTGCCTCGCGCCGCTCGAAGCTCACTTCAGCAGAGATGACGCCAGGCGTCCGCTTCAACATCGCCCTGATGCCTTTAGCGCAGTTCTCGCACTGCATTCCCTCAATGGCAATCAGCACGCGGTCATTCTCCACGACAGTTGCGGATGCCACACTTGCTGAGTTTACGTCCGGAGCAAGACATTGGAGAGCGACCACAAGCGCGCAGATTATCGATACGCTGGCGAGAGATGCTTGATTCGTCTGCTTGTGTATTTGTCTGGTCATTTTTCTATGCCCTGCCATTCTTACCATACTTTCCCGGCAATACAAAACCTCACGCACAATCTTACGCATTGCCGGGGGATTTGTGTTAGCATGGGGTCGCCTCGAAACGAGCGCCGGCATGTAAGACCGTAACGAGCGCCTGGGAAAAGGAATGACAATTGAAGATTTCCAAAAAGCGTTTGCGGGAGAGACCAAAGAATTCCTCGCTCGCATCCAGCGTCGTTATAGCGTCACCGATCAGGAAATGGTCGCGGCTCTTCACTCATCGACAAGGAAGTATCTGGCCGAAGTGATAGAGCAGACCACAGGCAATCCGGGACCGACGGCTGAGGCTCGCCAGGCGGTTTCGAAATATTTCGAATCGCTCAACTGCGATGATCTCTGCCTCGCCGTCGCCTGCGCCAAAGGTGACGATGCGGCGTGGGAAGACTTCTTCCGCGATTATCGCAGTTACCTGGTAGGCATCTCGCGGACGATGACCCAGGATGCCGGAGCCGCAGAGCAACTGGCCGATTCGACTTTCGCCGAACTCTACGGCCTGCGCGAAAGCGACGGCCTTCGAGTGAGCAAGTTCTCTTTCTACTCAGGCCGAGGTTCGATGCGCGGGTGGCTTCGAGCAGTGGTGTTTCAGTTGTCGGCGGATTCTCATCGCCAGACCAGTCGCTTCGTTCAGACCGAGGAGCCTGAAGATATGGATCGTCTGGCGGGGGCGGCGGAAATTTCAGAGCGGGTCTCGCATTCCGATCCGTCATTCGTCCGCCAGCGTTATCGCGCCTCGGTCGCTGACGCGCTGCGACGAGCCATAGCCGACCTCGATCCGCGCGAGCGGTTGCTGCTGGCTTACTACTATTACGATGAGATGACGCTGCGCGAGATAGGTCAGTTGTTCAACGTGCATGAGGCGACCATAAGCCGATGGCTGACCAAAGTTCAGAAGCGTATTCGCAAGCTGGTCGAAAAGAGTCTCACCCGCGATCATCAATTCAAACGGCGCGAGGTCAACGAGGCCATTGAGCTTGCCGCAGAAGAGATGGACATAAGCGTCCGCGAGTACCTCGTCGAATCTTGTGAGGCAGATTCAGGTCAGAGCGCGAGAGGCGCAGTCGCGCCTAAAGGATAAAAAAGAAAAACATCGCAAACGCGGCTCCTGGTCGCGTTCTCTTGGAGGAGAAATAAGCAGGTGAAGACGTTGTGGAGAACTGAAGATCGGGCAATTGAGAAGCTGCTCCGCGCGCAGGCCGCCAGAGCAGCCGCCTCCTGCAATGGATTCGATCCCGATCTGGCGAGCGCATACACGGAGCGGTCTCTGAGTTCAGCCGAGCGGGCGCGATACGAAACTCACCTAGCTGACTGCGCGCCCTGTCGAAGGATGACCGTCGCGCTGATGCGCGCAGTCGAAGCGGACAATCCCAACCGGGCGAGATCGATCCAAAAGCCTGGATGGATCGCTTCGCTAAAAGGGTTTGCCGTGGCGATTGCAACTCCGCAGGCAGCCTTCGCCGCAGCCGCAGTGATCGCGCTCGCCGTAAGCATCACTGTCGTGATTTCAAGACAAAGCCTTTCGAATTCCGAAAACCAGGATCGCGCAAGCAGCATCGCGCAGGAGCCGATTCAGGCAAGCCCTTCGTCACCTCCATCAGTAGCCCCCGAACAAAATTCGGCTCCGGCTGTTGCGAATAATCAAGCAAAGGCAAGAGAAGAGCGCGCCGCAAAGTCGAGCGACAGCGAGGAAGCTGATAAGAGCAAAGACGCGGCAGCAGAACAGCCAAACGCGCCTCCCGCCGAAGCCAAACCTGTGGCAGAAGGCGCTCTAGCAAAGGCTGAAGTGGCAGAGCGCAGAGTTGAAACCGAGCAGCCGAAAGAAGCCGAGACTCCGAAGGCGGAAGAGCCCAGACCGCTGCCAAAGATAGATGGAGGCCGCAAACTCCCTGACGAAGACCTGGCAAGCGAATCCAAAACGCTGAAGCCCGGACGGGCCGACATCGAAGCGAGGGTGGGAGAAAAAGACAGGCCCGCCGTCCGGCCTGATGACGCGGTGGCTTCGCGTCCACAACCAGCAGGCGGGAGCGCAGGAAAAGGAATAGCGGCTCCTCCTCGCTCAAGCTCAAGTTTGAGAGACACGAGCGACGAAGCAAAGTCCCGCAAGAAAGGCACGCCTGAGATTCGAGTGGGGGGAAAGAAGTTTTATTCCCTTAACGGAGTCTGGACTGACAAGGACTACAATCCGAAAAAGGAAATGCCCGTCGTCCCGGTCATTCGTGACAGCGATCACTACAAGGAACTGCTCGCCAGGCACGCGGGGTTGAAGATTTACTTCGACCGCTTCGTCGAGGAGCGCGCCATCATCGTCTTCGAAAACACGGTTTATAAATTGTCCCCGCCGGAGAAGTGAGCCGCAATCAAACCACTATGCAAGGCCGCCCCGCGCGGCCTTTTCTGTTTTCACTATGGCCAGTCGGGAAACACCGTTTCAACCGCTCCGCCGAACCAGTATTCATAAAATCCCTCATCGCATGTTTTGACCCGCGCACCGTATTTTTCTTCGAAGTAGTTTCCCCAATGCGGCTGCCGACCATCGATATCAGTGAAGCCATATTCAACCGCCAGGTCCCAGGAAGTGAACACTCTTCCTGCTTTTTCCTTCACTTCCGGGTCAGCAGCCAGCGCCGCCACTGCGCGACCCACATAGAAAGGCGTTTCGGATGCGATGAAGTTCGCATCCTTCTTCGCTCCTTCCTGCCAGTTATCTTCCGTAACGCCGAAGTGATCGAGCATCGCTTCCGAGCGCAGGAATCCGGGCGTGAGGGCGACCGACGCGATGTCGCGCCTGCGCAGTTCATAAGCGTAGGCGAAGGCAAGGCGAATGACCGAAGTCTTCACAAGGTCATAGAAGATGTTGCCGCGATAGCCGAAGAAATTTCCGTCGGTGATTTCGACCATAAGCCCGCCGCCGGTTTTCATCATCAACGGAGCGGCGAAATGAGAGGTGATGATGTGCGAAAAGATCGCGCGCTCCATCATCGCCTTTCCCTTGTCGAGCGAAACTTTCCAGAATGTCTTGCCGAACTCAGTCAACTCGTCGCCGCCCCACACATCGTTGACCAGAATATCGAGACGCTTTCGCTCTTTCTTCACTCGTTTGAACAGAGTTTCGACCTGATCCTGACTGGTGTGATCGACCTGCGCGGCTATGCCTTTGCCTCCGAACGATGTGACCATCTCTGCGGTCTCTTCAATCGTTTCCGAACGACCGGCGGTGGCGGGTTTGCCTCGGACGCTGCGGCCTGTGCAGTAAACCGTCGCGCCCGCTTCGCCCAGCATGCAGGCTATGCCTCGCCCCGCGCCGCGAGTCGCGCCCGCGACGACGGCGACTTTTCCCTCAAGAGGTTTCATTTCGATCTCCTTCCGTCAGATTCAGTCGTCGTTTTGAAAACGCCAGCGTGTGGCGTCTTTTGGAAACTGCGTCCACGCCAGAACCTTGCGGGGTCGGAACACGAAGGTTCCTCCAGACGCGAAGGCTTCAGGCGGGGGCGAGTAGCCATACTTTTTAACAGAGGCTTCGGCAAGCCGCAGGGTCAATTCACGATCCGGCTCGTGAAGCACGCGCGCGTCGCCTTGCAGGATGATGACATCCATGGCGCTTTCCAGATGGATGCACACAGCCGGGTTTGCCGACAGGTTGCGGTTGCGGCGGGTTTGCGGCCTTCCGCCAAAATAGAAGCTGTCCTCAATCCATAACCCATCGACCGGCGTAGAATGCGGACGACCTTCAGAGTCGACGGTGCTGACCCAGTAGTGACTGGCCGAGGTCATGCGCTCAGTGACGTGAGACCAGGCAAGCAACCCCTTCCTGCCTTTGGGCATGCCATAGTCTTTCAGGTAAGGGCGGTCGACTATCACGCCTGCTTCCGCACCGGTCTTTTTCTTCGAAGCTCGTTTGGTCATAGCCATATTTCCTCCCGACTGGTACAGCAGGCTGGCGGCCTGCGGGTTTCCCAAATTTTCACACTTTCAGGGCGTGAACAGGCTGGCAGCCTGTTCTACCTGACGACTCTCTGTCGCCCTCCTGCTCCGCCGACAACCTTACGCTTTAATTCATGACACCTCCTGTCATATTTCTGTGATAAAGTTTGGCCCTGTTGAAAGGAGGCTTGTATGCGGGCTGATCGGCTGATTTCAATAATGCTGCTCTTGCAGGTTCATCGCCGCATGACGGCGGGCGAGTTGGCGAAGCGACTGGAAGTTTCAGAGCGAACCGTCCATCGCGATATGGAAGCATTGAGCATGGCGGGAATTCCCGTTTACGCCGAGCGCGGAATAGGCGGCGGAGGGTGCGATTCAAAGTGCGACACAATGGGCCGGACGAGGGTAATATGAGCCAG
>CAZPQE010000496.1:0-5007 GCA_964588615.1 uncultured Clostridia bacterium
TACAATCTGTCCCGGTTTCAGGTCGAGCGCGCGGATTACTTCGTCGGGCTTTTGTCGCTTGTCGCGCCCGTCGGCCTCAAAGCTCCAGGCAAGTCGTTCGGCGAAGAAAAGCCCGGCGGAGAACAGTGTACACAGCGCGATTACGATGAGTCGGTTTGTCATCGATGATCTCATAACCCACCCCTCAAAGACGCAAATCTCTATAGAAGTTGAATTCTGTCCGCGAGCGCGATTGACGCTCAAATATATATCGCCGCGCGCGGGGAGTCCTCACACCGATGTTAAAACTTGTAAAAAGATGTCTTAGCTGGAAAAGGTTGGATTATCCTGCGTGAAAAAAGCTTTACGATTTCCGACGGCTGCGACGCCACCCATCGACTGAAAACCTGCCGGGGTCGACGACCACGAACGCAAGCGAGACGAGGCCGTAGATAGCGGCGAGTTCGTATTTCATATCAGAGATGATGTGAGTGTAGGCCGCGACCGCCATGTTGACAGCGACGAGCGCGGCGGCGTATCGAGTGAAGAGTCCTGCGGCCAACATCAGCGCCACGAAAAATTCCGTCACCGCGGCGCACACGGCGAAGAAAGTCGCCATCGGAAATCCGAGGCTTGAAACATACCCGACGAATCCCCACTCCTGCCCCTGAAAAATTTTGCCGTAAGCTCCCGCGATTTTGCCCCGCCCGTGCAGCAGCGCAAGCATCAATCCCGCGCCCGCTCTCACAAACAGCAACACCGCGTCCGGCATGTGCTTCGATATTTTTTTCACCGCTTCCCTCGCTCGCAGTTCAAAATCTGAAAAGGTAGGAAAACTTCACGAAGAACTGACTGCCGTCGTTTATGAATCTGTCACGATGGCGAATTATCTCTGCGCCCGCAGGCGTCTGTATGAGATCGATATTCTGCCGATTGCTGTTGTAGCCCGCGTAGAGCACCGTCCAGGGATTGACCTGATAAGTCAGCAGCAGATCGGCGTTGAAGTTCTTCCGCGTGTCCAGCGAACTGAACTCGCTGTTGGCAAGCAGCGCGTCGTATTGAAGTATCGCCCTGAGAGAAAGCTCGCGATTGAATTGCCAGTTGACGCTTGAGCGAATGATGTGGTTGGTGAAGACCGAGTGGCCCGTCGCGCGGTCGCGCAGCCGCAGCAGCACGTAACGGTTATCGATCCTCAACGGCGTGATCGGTCGCAAAGTGATATTGAGGTTGCCTTCGTTGCGCAGCGCAAGCTCAGGCGCTTTGCCTTCGGGCGGAGAGAAATTTATCTTCGTACCCCAGAGGTAGACTCCGAAAACGCTGACCTGCGAGAAGTAGCTGGTTCGGAAGAATACGCCATTGGTGTGTCGCGCGTAGTCGCGGTTTTCCGCAAGCGCGGGATAATCTGCGGGGCGCAGGCGTTCGTGTTCCGGCACGTGAAAGAAAGTGAAGTTAGTCCCTCGCACGAATTCGAATTCGATCGAAGGCGCGTATTCGGCGTCGAGCCTCGTGCCATTGTGATCCCACGCATTGCGTATCATCACATTCGGCCCCCAGGCTATGAGATGTTTGCCTTCGGGTCGGAATCGATATTCGAAGCGATGTTGCAGTTGCCTTATGTCGGCGCGAGGGCTGAACCCGGAAAGGGTCAGAAATCCTGGGCTGCGGTCTGTGTATTCAGAGTTGTAGAGAATCTTTCTGTC
The DNA here is from genome assembly GCA_964588615.1 of uncultured Clostridia bacterium. GTDB lineage: Bacteria > Acidobacteriota > Blastocatellia > UBA7656 > UBA7656 > UBA7656. The sequence continues at coordinate 1,680 of CAZPQE010000496.1, forward strand.
GGCGTAGGAAATCTGCGCATTGTAAGCTGGCCCGGCCTGAGTGCTGCCGTCGAGGAATCGAGTCGAGCTTGCGACTGCCTGAAGATCGGCGCTCCAGTTGGAGTTAAGCTTCAGATGGGCATCGATGCCGCCGACTCGATTGTGACCTTCTTCGAACTCGCGGTCGGTGTAGATAGCTCCGATTGAAGATTGCTTGAAGATATCGCGGCTGACGCGAAAGATTCCGAAGTAAGCGCGCTTGTCCGAAAGCGGATCGAAATCGGGGACGCGCTTGCCGGGCGATTCATCATCGATGAGCATCGCGCCGACGGAATAAGGCCCGGCCTTGCCTGTGAGTTTCACTCCGAACTGAGGATCGGCTATGCGGCGGGTGAACACCAGATTGATGGGCGTCTGAAAGTAGTTGGCGTTTTCTAGGAAGAACGGCCTCTTTTCCGGGAAGAAGACTTCGAATCGCTGATTGGCCGTGACCTGCGGCTGATCGGATTCGACCTGGCTGAAATCGGGGTTGACCGTCACATCAATTACGAAGCTGTCCCTGACTACGAACTTGGCATCGAGTCCTCCATCGACTTCGGCCCGTTTGCTGACGAAATGAGGATTGGCCGGGTCGCGGTTGTCGAGCGCGCGGAACGAACGAAACGTGCCGTAGGGTATCAACTGAATGTTGCGACCGGGCGAGATACTCTCGATGCCGCTCAGGGTGGCCGCCTGATTCAAGCGGCCTTCGACGCGGCTCGAAACTCTGGGCCAGTAAGACCACTCGTTCGCCCGCGGGATGTGACGCAGAAGCACAAGCCCCCAGTTCTGCGACGACGAAGACGGAAAGCGCAGGCTCTTGAACGGAACGGTCATCAGTATGACGTATCCTTCGGAGGTGAGCCTGCCCTGCGAGTGAAAGAGAGTGTCATAGGAAAAATCCGGCTCGTTTACTCCCTCAGTCCACAGCGCGTCGGCCTGAACTCCCAGCGGATTGGACCAGAATACGTAGCCGCGCCGCTCGTCCTGAAACGTGTCGAATGTCACTTCAACGAAATCATCGCCGAACGCGCTCTCGCGCCTCGACAGCCGGGCGCGAATCCGGTCAGGCTCCGAGTCGAAGCAGACCGCCGCGACATAGATATTTTCGTCGTCGTAGCCGATGTAGGCTTCCGTTTTCTGCGAGGCAGGCTCGCCGTCGCGCGGTTCGCGCTGAACGAAGTTTTCAGCTTTGATCATCTGACGAGCCGCTTCGCCCGCAGGCTCCATCGAGATGAAGTCTTCTATTTTGGGCGGCGCGCTCACTCGCGGGATCGAAAGAGTCGGGCGATTGCGTGTCTCCGCTGCAGCCAGCATGCAAAGCAGTATGATGATGGAAAGCAACCTGAATAACTTAACCAAACCGGTCAAATCCAAAACCTCCTCTGACTGATGAGCCAGTCTACACGATGGCCTGGCCTGCTTACAGCCTTGTTTTCAAACGCCCGGCCAAAAATAAATATCCACGAAGGACCGAAGCAGATGAAAAGGAGGTCGTTAAGGAGTCCGGTGTCCTTCGTGGACGGATATAAATCAGTTCAACGCCGCACGATTATATCTGCGCGAAGTTATTCAATCATCAACGTCTTGTGAAAAACATGTAAAAAGATGTCTCTCTCGATCAGCTTTACATGAGTCAAATCGCGTTTACAATTTTTTACATGCAAATCAGGGTTTGTATGCGTCAGGCCGGGGCGGGTGGTGTAGAATGTGGCTGGTATGCCCAGGCGTTTTTTTTCGAGGTTTTCATCCAAAACCAGGCTCATCGCCGTCGCCATAGTCGCGGTGATGCTGCCGACGACCATACTCTCGGTCATTCAGTACCGCTCGCTCGTCGACCTTGAACAGACCACGAGAGTCGCTGTCCGCGAAAACCTCTATCAGACATTGCAGAACGTCTCTCGCTCGATGACTGAATACCTCAAGGAGGTAGCCAAAGAATCCCTCATCCCGATCAAATCGATGAATCCGCAACTGGAGAATGCCGATGTGGTGGAACGGCACTTCTCCGCCGTCCGTCAGAAACACCCTGAAATCGACCGCCTGTTTCTGGTATGCGACTGCTCGTGCGACGGCAACCATTTCGCGCTCATCTATTCGGACGAAGGGGCCCGCCGCATAACCCACGCCGACTTCCGAAAGAACGCTGATGTTCAGGCCATACAGGTCTCTTATCAGCGCGCTGACGCATCGCGCCCGAGGTATGATTCCGTGCGCGGGCTGCTCTTCGATCAGTCCTTTCTACAAATGGGATCGACCCGCAGCAATGATTTACAGACTGTGATTTTCTATCCCCTCACGCGCTCGGACGAAGCGACCCCCTATGGATTCGTCGGGATGACTCTGGAGCAGAGCTATCTGAAAGAAACCATCCTGCCCAAAGCCATCCCCGAGATGATTCAATGCCCCATCAACGGAGCGGGCGAGAGCGCGCACGAACTCACACTGAGCGTGTTTGACGAAAACGGCATGGCGCTCTACACCTACAACGCCGGATCGGGGCAGCACGAGACGAAGGCATACCTGGCTCCGATCTTTCCAAAATGGAAAATGACTATCGGCTACAAGAACACTTCGGTCGAAGCTCTTGCCAAAGACAATTTTCAGAAGAGCCTGATGATTTCGCTCTTCGTCCTTTCGCTGCTCATACTCGGCATCATACTCATACTGCGGGCCGCCTCGCGCGAGATGAAACTCGCTCATGCCAAATCGACTTTCGTCTCAAACGTCTCTCACGAGCTCAAAACGCCCCTGGCCCTCATCCGGCTGTTTGCCGAAACGCTTGAGCTCGGAAGGGTCAAGAGCGCCGAGAAGGCTCACGAATACTATCGCATCATCAACAGCGAGAGCCGGCGGCTGACTCAACTCATCAACAACATTCTGGATTTTTCGAAGATCGAAGCCGGGCGCAAGGAGTATGAATTCTCCGAAGCCGACATAGCCGAAGTGGTCGAAGAGGTGCTGCGCAGCTATGAATATCAGATCATCAGCGCGGGATTTGCGCTCACCACCGACATACAGCACAACCTCCCTCCGGCGCTCATCGATCAGGACGCCATCTCTCAGGCATTGCTCAACCTGCTCAACAACGCGGTGAAATATTCAGATAACGAAAAAAAGATAACAGTCCGGGTTCGCGCGCGCGACCATCACGTAGCCATCGAGGTAGCCGACCTCGGCATAGGCATTCCGCGCTCGGAGCATGAAAAAGTCTTTGAAAAGTTCTATCGCGTCAGCACCGGATTGGTTCACAACACCAGAGGGACGGGGCTTGGGCTGGCGCTGGTCAAGCACATAGTCGAGGCTCATC
>CAZPQE010000497.1:0-4998 GCA_964588615.1 uncultured Clostridia bacterium
AGCTATCGGAAGAGGAGCAGTCTCAGGTTGAAGAACGGTTCCTGAGCGACAGCGACTATTACGAACAGCTTCTACTGGCGGAAGATGAATTGCGATGCGCTTATGCTAAGGGAATGCTCGCTTCAGCCGAGAGAGAGCAGTTCGAAAAGCGTTTCCTGATCTACGCCGACGAGCGCAAAAAAGTCGAACTGGCCCAGGCGATGATAAGCGAGCTTTCAAGTATCACTGTTGATGAGCGAACTGAACCTGTGGCTGCTCGCGGCGGAGAAAGGAACTGGCGCGAGAGATTGCTCGCTATTGCAGGCTTCAAAAGCGCAGGCATGCGCTTTGCGCTGGCTGCTGCTGCCATTGTCCTGCTCCTCGCATTCGTGTGGCTGGCATTGGAAACGTCGAGACTGCGCAGACAGGTATCGCAACTGGAAGCAAATCAAAAAGCGCGCGAGCAGGAGATTGAGCAACAGTCGACTGAGCAGCGATCCCGTGTTGAACAACTCAACCGCGAACTCGAAGATGAGCGCAATCATCGCACTCAGTTAGAGGAGGAGATTGCTCATCTGCGCCAACGGTCTGATGATGAGACTCGACCTTCCATCATTTCGCTGATACTTGCGCCCGGCCTGATCCGAGGCGGAGGAGGGACGAAGAAGCTAACCATCAAAGATGATTCGGCTCAGGTGCGGCTCCTGCTCAATATCGGAGAGAGCGCACACAAAAATTATCAGGTAGTGATACTCAACTCCGACGGCGCTCAGGTATGGAGTCGCCGGGGCTTGCGCGCCAGTCAAAAGGTTGTAGCCGTGACAGTCCCCGCTCGACTCCTGGCCGAAGACGACTACGAAATCAGCCTCAAAGGGCTTGCCCGAAACGGCGACTATGAACGCGTCGGCGACTACTACTTCACTGTCCTAAGAACAAGGTAAAAGGAAAAAGGAATAACAAAAGTTTTCGCCTGGGCTGTGTCAGTAGGCCGACCGTCAGTGAGGGATTGCCTCGCTGCTCTCTTTTTGCCTTTTCACCTCTGTAATGGTTTTTCAAAACCCGACACTAAATCCATGTGAGCGGATGATGGAATCCGGCGCGGGTGTCGGCGCTTTGAGAATTATGCTCACCACGTCGCAATGCGCGGGCTGAAGCTGTGTCTGGCCCTGAGCCAGTGCGCTAAACAGGTCATTGACAATCCGGGCATCACCACATCGCGCGATGCGATCAGCCAATCACAAAACATATTTCTGATTGAAGGAGTACAGATAATGAGAAACCAGATTCGAATGAAGAAGATTTCAGAAGAGAAAGTATATGACACAACAGCCAGAGAGATAATAACGCGAAGGTATTCAGTACCGGGGTTTTTATTGTGCCTGATGCTATTGGCCTGCGCCTCTCCGGCCAGCGCCCAGGTGAGAGACCTTTTCAACAACACAAACACCGCCGCTGTGAGGAATGGAGGGGCCATTCCTCCTCAGTTCTTGCTCAACGTACCCACCCGGATCACTCAGGTCGTTACCTATCACTGGAACGATGGGAGAGGAGCCATGCCCGGCAACATCAGCCTGCGCCACGACGCGAGCGGACAGCTCTTCCGGTTCGCAGCAACCGGGACTGCGGGTTTCCGTGGAGCGCCCAACGTCAACTGGGTGGCTAATGTGAGCGTGAACGTTCCAGCCGGCTTTTACACGGTACTCGACTCGGATCGCTTCACGTGGTCGAATAACGCGCAGTCGGCAGGCCAGGGCTTCGCAATCGTGCGCGGCTTTGCGCTGCCTCCGCAGCCCCTGCCGCCGATCGGAAGCCCGCCTAATCCGCGAACAGCGCCGCCGACTGATCGCGGGTCGAATAACCCTGACGCCTGTTCGCCGCTCATCCCCGTCGCCTCGATGCCCAGCGTTGCGCCAAACCTGCTTCAGCAAACCGTCTCTGACCCGATAGGCGGCGCTGACACGGATGACTGGTACTGCATAAATGTGACAGGGCCGAACGGCTCACAGCAATCGCGCGGCGTTACCTTCGTGCTGTCGGGGTTTGCTGGCAATGTTCAGTTGCAGTTGCTGGCTTATGATCAGATCAGGCCGCCTTTCGGGCCGCCGATCCAGCCTCGTCAACTCATTGCCACCGCAGGGCCGCAGGGAGGGGCGCAGAAATCGATAACGGGCGGCCTGTCCCCCGGCATCTATCTGGTTCGCGTCAGGTGGACGGGAGCGCCAACAAATTACACTCTCACCATCTCCACTCCTGCACGATGATGCGATCAGGTCGGCTCTCGCTCAGCGAGAGCCGACCATTCACCCTCTTTGTAATAGTTTTTCAGAACCGACACTAAATCCATGTAAGCGGACACGTGGCATCGGGCGAACGGTATAGATGAGGCTTCGCCACTGCCTTCGAGGATTCCACTCTGCTTTGTGCGCAACAAACGCTTCATCAGTCGTGGAGGTATGAAATGAAAAGCGGTTCTGCAAGCTCTGTTCATAATCACACTATCAAGTCGAATAAATCAAAATCCTGTTGCGCGCGGCCACGCTCGATTGGGCGGGTAATGCTGGTGGCGTTGTTCTTCTCCTGCTTGCTGCCTGCTCCCCGTTCAATTGTGCCGAATCGCGTGCTGGCCGCGCCCGGCGACATCGTTCCGGGCTTCGGCACGGGCGGCGTCGTTTTTACGGACTTCGCCGGAGGCAATGACTCGGCTAATGCAATCACCGCCACCCGGTTCGGCAAGATCATCGCCGCAGGATCGGCCACAATCCCAGGCCGAGGGACTGACTTCGCGCTCGCCTGTTATAACGGGGATGGAAGCCTCGACTCGACCTTCGGCACTAACGGCAAGGTCACGACCGACTTTTTCGGCGGAAACGATGGGGCGAGGGGCGTGGTCGTTCAGCCCGATCAAAAGATCGTCCTCTCAGGCTTCGCAACAAACGGCAGCGAGAGACAGTTTGCCATAGTCCGTTTCAACCCTGACGGCTCGTTCGATACGACATTCGATCAGGACGGCAAAGTCGTTTTGGATCTTGGTTCTACTTCGGAAGCATTCAAGGTAGCCCTGCAAGCAGACAACAAGATCGTGGCGGTGGGCGATTCAAGGCCGCAAACCAGTCTGGATTTCACCATTGTTCGACTCAATCAGAATGGATCGCTTGATAACTCATTCGGCAATAACGGAGTCGTAAGAGTTGATTTCGGGTTTACCGACCGCGCGATTGATCTGGCGATTGATGAAGAGAACATTTTTGTTTGTGGATTTGTAGTCAAGAGCCAGACCGATTCGGACATGGGCATTGCTCGACTCAACATCACGAACGGCAGTTTGAATAACGCTTTTGATGGCGATGGAAAGTTCACGGCAGACTATTCCGGCGGGCGAGACGGCGCGCAGTCCATCATAATTCAAGAGCCTACTCCTCCGGTGAATGAACGGTATTTACTCGTTGGCGGGTTCGCAACACCTCAAACAGGCATCGCACCCGATAACTGGGTGTTAGAGCTAGATCCTACCGCCCGCATCGGATCCCGCTACAATCAAGGCCGAGGGCTTACAGATTTTAAGGGCGGCAATGACCAGATTTTCCGTTTGATTGATCAACCTGGTGGTTACATCGTTGGCATCGGGTGGGCTGGCGACGGTGCGAATTTCGACCTGGGTATAACCAAGTGGGATCGTAATGGCCAACTGGATTCAAGCTGGGGAGTTCAAGGCGAGTACACGTTCGATACTGCTTCAGGCGGGAATAACGTGGCATTTGATGGAATGCTGTATGAAGACACGATCATCACTGCAGGCACTGGTCTCAACCCGGCTACCGGGAATGACGACTTTGTGGTGACGCAGCATCAGAACGAGAAGTTTGCCGAGCTAACCAAGCGGGCTCCTACCACCGAGGTAGTGAGGGGAGACATAATCATTTACACCTTCGAGATAAAGAATCTTACAAACAACGAGCTATCGCTTGAAGTGACAGACCGACTGCCAGATGGGATAAGTTTTGATCAATCCCTGAATCCTGATTGGCGGGATCTCTTCCCTGGTAGTGAGCTTTTTGGGAACGTTCCACGAAGGCAGCTTTCCGTGCCGGGTGGCCAGACCGTCTTCATCAGTTTGCGAGTTCGCGCTGACCAGTCCGGCATCCTCAAAAACAAGGCTAACCTTCTGCTGCCTCACCCTGATGACCCTGTATTCGGCTACGTTACTCCCGATTTTCTCGGCTCCTCCGAGGTGGAATCTGAAGTGAAGGAGCCGGGCATCGGCGGCGCTGTGATCCAGGGTAAGAAGCTATTAGTCTCCGGTAATTTTGGTAATTCATCGGGCGCAAATCTGTCAGGCGCAATCGAGACGATCGATATCGAGCCGCAAGCCGGTTGCCCCGTGATACTCATTGATGGCAAAGAGCAGAAGACCACACACGATCCCGATAATCCGACAACCGTGCTGATAGCCAAGAAGGGCGGAAAGACGATAGCCCGCGGCCAGACAGTAACATTGAAGGTTCGACTGTGCAGCGGCTTCGAGACTGCCGACTTCATCTACACGCGCCCGCAGTGATTGAAATGCTTAGGCGCGCGCGCTGTAGCGATGAGCCTCCTGCAGATGAAGACGAACTCAAACGCGATCATCGGATCGATTCGCAGTGATCTCACTGGTGGCGCAGGGCCGCTATCGGATCGACGCGGGAACTGCGCCGCGCCGGGATGTAACAGGCAGCAAGCGCAACATGGATGAGCAAGGCGACGACCGCTGCGTAGGTCAGCGGATCCGTCGCGCTCACTCCATAAAGCAGGCTCTTCATCAATCGAGTCAATACGACTGCCGCCGCAAGGCCGATCATCACGCCGATGAGTGTCAATTTCATACCCTGCCCGATCACCATTTTGAGCACATCGCTTCGTTGCGCTCCCAGAGCCATCCGGACGCCTATCTCGCGTGTGCGACTCGAGACCGAATAAGACATCACTCCGTAGATTCCTATCGCCGCAAGCAGCAACGCAAGCAATCCGAAACTGCCCAGT
>CAZPQE010000498.1:0-4992 GCA_964588615.1 uncultured Clostridia bacterium
TATGGAGAGGCCCAGCCTCTCGACACATCAAAGCGGCAGAGCCGCACAGATAAAGACAGGCTCCTGGTCAATATCGAGTCTCACTTTCAATCACACCCCCCCTGCTCCCCTGCTCCCCTGCTCCCCTGCTCCCCTGCTCCCCTGCTCCCCCGCTCCGTTTCCGCTCTTTCGCTTCGTAGTGTAGAATTAGCTCTCACTTTATGGACAGGCAGGAAAGATATTCGAGGCAGGCGTTGTTTGACGGGATAGGCCCGGCGGGGCAGGAGCGGTTGTCGCAATCGAGCGCGGCGATCATAGGCTGCGGCGCGCTGGGCGCGGTGCAGGCCGAAATCCTCGCCCGCGCAGGCGTCGGTCGCCTCGCGCTCGTAGACCGCGATTTTGTCGAAGAATCCAATCTTCAACGCCAGATCATGTTCGAAGAGGCGGACGCGCGCCAGCGGTTGCCCAAGGCGGTCGCCGCCGCTCGTCGCATCGCAAGGGTCAACTCTTTGATAAAGGTCGAGGCGGTAGTCGAAGACGTTAACTTCGAGAACATCGAAGAGATCATCGCCGGAGTCGATGTCGCGCTCGACGGAACCGACAATTTCGAAACTCGATTTCTCATCAACGACGCCTGCGTTAAGGCAGGCATCCCCTGGGTCTATGGGGCGGCAGTCGGTTCCTACGGGCTTCAGATGACCATAGTTCCGGGCAAAGGGCCGTGCCTGCGCTGCGTGCTCGACGCGATGCCGGAACCGGGCAGCGGGCCTACCTGCGACACGGCAGGCGTGATAATGCCGATCATTTCCGCCATCGCTTCCCTTCAATCCGCCGAAGCGTTGAAGCTGCTCACCGGACAGGAAGAGAAACTTCATCGCTCGCTCATTCGCCTGGATGTATGGGATTTTCAGATCAATCGCATTGACCTTTCCAATATGACTGATAGATCATCGTGTCGGGCATGCGGCGAGCGGGAGTTCGACTTTCTGCGCGGCTCGTCGCGTCAGGTGACGACCACTCTTTGCGGGCGCAACGCCGTGCAGATAGCCCTGTCTGGCCGGACAAGATTGGATTTCGACGATCTGGCTCGCAGGCTGCGACCTCTGGGCGAAGTGGCGTTCAATGATTTCCTTCTCCGTTTTCGCGTCGCCCAATACGACATAACAGTCTTCCGCGACGCGCGCAGCATCATTCGCGGCACCGACGATCCGGCAACGGCGCGCGGGTTGTACGCGCGATATATCGGGGCGTAAGACAGCCGTTTTACGTTCGCGGAATCAAGGATGAAAGCAGACATCGCTTTACTTGAAACGACTGGCGAGGTGTTCGAGCGCGATTTTCTGGGTCCGACCGAAATCGTCGTTCGGCGTGAAGGCCACAGCCGCGCCCGTCACATATTCACCGTCGAGGGTCGAAGAATAGCCCGCCTCAAATGGCGAGGGTTGAGGCGCGCTGTCTACGAAGCCGATGGATTGAAATTCGAAATAAACGTTGGCGCTCTGGATCGTCGCATCTCGATAATCGACAGAGACGGGAGCGAGTCTTATTTGATACAAAGATCGAGGGCCAATCCGCATCGCCAGCAGATGATCGTGGAGATGGCCGAAGGCGATGATTTCTGTCTGGATCAAATCTGCGGGCGGTCGTTGAGATCGGAAGCCACTATAGCCGTGCATAAGAGGTTTTACCGCACGACCCTGCTCGTCTTCAGTTTCAACAGCCGTCGCCGGACTCAGACTACGGTCAGGATAGAGGTTCGTCCTTCTATGCGTTGGGAGTCCAGATTCACGCACCGGCTCATCGCGCTCATCGTGTGCAGAATAATTCTTGAGCGCCGCCACTCCGGGTCGCAGCCCCTGCGCATCAAGGAGAAGCATTGCCGCTTCATCGATGACAAACGCGGGCGCGAGCGCCGACGGTTTTGAACCGTCGGCGCTCGTGCTCGCCTCGCACTCTCCCGGTCGGAGAGCAGTTTTCGGTTATGTGAGGAAAATCATGTCAGAAACCAAGAGGGATTCAGGATCAGTCGCCAGGCCGGTTTTCGCCGTTTTGACATTTGGCGTCGCGCTGGTGTTCGGCGCTTGCTCCCTGTTTTCGGGAGAGAGCGGTTCGGGCAGCAAGCCCATAGAGATTTCAGCGACTCCCGTCTCGACCGACAATGTGCAAAGGAGTCTGGAAGCGTTCCGCGGCAAGGTGGTGTTGCTGGATTTCTGGGCCACCTGGTGCGGCCCTTGCCGGTCGGAGATTCCGGGATTCATAACGCTTCAGAACAAATACCGCGATCAGGGGCTTGAAATAATCGGAGTTTCCATTGACCCGATTTCAGGTCGCGGGCCGGGCGCATCAGCGGTCGCCCCCTTCATGAAAAGCTATGGCATAAATTACTCTATATGGATGGTCAACAACCCGGCGGCCATCAGCGGCTACGATGTGAGCCAGGGAATACCTACCACCTACATCATCAACCGCAAGGGCGAAATCGTAAACAAACTGGTCGGCGCGCGACCGACCACCGTCTTTGAAGAAGAGATCAAGCGGCTGCTCTGACAAACGAATCGAACTCCGTCGGCAGAAGCGTGGCCTGTTGACGACAGCAACAAGCCTGAAAGGTTCGGACTCCAGACTCTCGACTCCATTGCGAGGCATCCACATGGCCAGAGCCATCGATATGCACGTCCATCTGCCCACGGGCAGCTTTCTCAACGGCGCGATAAAACCATACCGACTGGCTGCCGAGAAATTTTTTCGCGCGACCGTCCCGGTGCGCGAGATGGATGAAGTGGCGCGTCTCTACGAAGAGATCGATATCACAGGCGTGCTGCTGGCCTGGGATGCTGAGACCGCTACCGGATTGCCGCCGCTCACCAACGACGAAGTGGCCGATGTGGTGAAAAAATATCCGGGCCGATTCCTGGGATTTGCCAGCGTCGATCCGTGGAAAGGCCGTCGCGCGATAGACGAGATCGAGCGCGCCATAACGGAGCTCGGTATGATCGGCGCGAAGTTTCACCCCGGCATACAGGCTTTCTATCCCAGCGACTCTCGCTTCTACCCGCTTTACGAAAAGATCACCACTCTCGGAGTGCCTGCGCTTTTTCACACCGGCACCAACGGGCTGGGCGCAGGGACGCCGGGCGGGATGGGAGTGAAGATGGACTACACGCGACCGATTTATCTCGACACGGTGGCGGCGGACTTTCCCGAACTGACCATAATAGGCGCGCACCCGGCCTGGCCCTGGCACGAAGAGATGCTTGCGATCATAGGCCACAAATCGAATGTCTTCATGGACCTTTCGGGCTGGTCGCCCAAATACATCCCGCAGGCGATAATGGATGAAGCGCGGCGTCGATTGCAGGATCGAATTCTTTTTGGCAGCGATTACCCTTTCATACTTCCTGATCGCTGGCTCGCTGATTTCGACGCGCTCAAAGGTTTTTCCCCGGAAGTGAAGCAGAAGATTCTGCACGATAACGCGGCGAGGATTTTGAAGCTGTGAAACGGGCCGAATCGACCGGTTTTCAGTTAGTCGGGTGTGTGGTAGACTCTAGGCACACTCAGGTGCAGATACAGCGGAAGGGAGCGCGCCCGTTATGGACGACAGGAATAAAGAGCGATTCATAGACGCGGGCATGGCCGAAAGCGAGCAGTATGAACCTGACGAGGAGGTCGCGCAGGAATTCGCCGACGCGCAGCGACTCGGATCGGGCAACCTTCACTTCAAGCATGAGCTTCGAGACACTGACGAACTGGAAGAGGATCTCGCCCGCGAAGAAATAATCGATGAAGCGGCAGGCGGTTTCTCAGTTATGCCCGAACAGGATGTAGTATCCGAGCTCGGCGAAGCAGTGGGGCTGGTCTACGAAGACAACGAGCCGCTGCATACGACCGAAAAGATGGAGAGCCGCGACCGCCATCGCTGGGAACTCGACCCGGCTTCGTCCGAGGATTACAACCGTCGCGTCAACCACGAAGGCGAATAGCGCCGTCTCTCAAGTTCAACGCCGGTGAAGCGACGTTTTTTCGCCGCAGGCTATCTGCTATAATTCGCGCCGACCGCGAAATCAACAGAAGAGGCAGAGATTTCGATAATGCGCAATTTTTTTTCTTTCATCCTTCTCATCCTGCTCGCGACGGCGGCACAGGCCGACACGATCTACCTCAAGAACGGCAGCGTCATCAAGGGAAAGGTGACAGGCTTTGCCGACGATCAGTTCACCATACTGCTTGATGCCGGAGGCGGTCGCTACCTGAGCCGGGCCACTATCTACATGGGCGACGTGTCCAGAATAGAATTCGACTCCTCTTCTCAGGCGACAGAAGCCCCGCCTCGAGAGACCACCGTCAAAACTCAGCCTGAAGCCGCGCCGCCTAAAGAGACTTCGACTAAAGAAACTTCGACGAAAGAAACTACGCCCAAAGAGACGCCCGCGCAACCTTCCGAGCCTCCGCGCGTCAGCCCCCCGCCTGAGACTCAGCCCTCGACTTCTGTCACCGAGGCCGTTGAAAAGCCTGCCAATCCGCCTGCGGAAACCAAACCCGCGAGAGTGGTTCGAACCCAGACGGTCGAGATTGCCGCCAAAAAGGACTGGACGAGCACTCAGATGATAGTCAAACGCGGAGACCGCATAAGCGTCACCGCATCGGGGACGGTCACGCTCGATCAGGCAGGCGCGCGGACGAGCGGGCCTGAAGGAATCGATCTTCCTGATCCGAGAAAGCTGATGGCCGATCAACCCACCGGCGCGCTCATAGCAGTCATCGGGGCTGACAACGATGACTTCATCTTCATAGGCCGTCAGAGCGAATTTACTGCCACCCGCGACGGATTGCTGTTTCTGTCAGTGAACGAAGGCGCGCTTTCCGACAACAGCGGCTCTTATAAGGCAGTGATCGAAATCTTCTCGCCGCAGAAAAATAAATGAGCGCGTAAGTAAGGCAATGTCTGGTTTCAGGAGGCCGACTGCTTCACCGTAAAAGTCTTTCCGGCTATCGTCACCGTGCCTGTCCTCG
>CAZPQE010000499.1:0-4961 GCA_964588615.1 uncultured Clostridia bacterium
ACTCCGTGGCCCCAACCCGCGCCCGTCAGGTGGAAGGATTCAGGGTAATCGCCTTCTCCGCTCGCCTGCACGACGAAAGCCGAACTGTAGAGGTGCGAACGCGAAAGCGCGCGGCGTATTTCAAGCTCTTTGCCCAAAATGAGCGTCCGCTTTTGGCCTGCTATCCTCAGCCTGATGATTCGTCCCGACTCGCCTCTTTCAACCGGGTCGAGCGAAGAGATACGACCGAAATCGATGCCCGTGCGCGCGAGCAGAATCTCCTGCAATTCGCTCTGCGAATATTCGACCGCCCAGCGATAGAAATCCTTCGTCTCCTGATCGAATCCCGGCAGTATGCGCGATAGAAGTTTTTCATCAGTCGTGTTGCACCAGGCTTCGGGCCAGGAAGCGATCCACGCCTGGGCATTGGCTTCTACGGTCAGCGGCATTTGATAATCTCCAACCGGCCCGTCGCAGACAGAAGAGAGATAGGGGACGTGTTTGTCTTCCCACGCCGCGCTGAAAATTTCCGTCCTTCCGCCGCAGCTTTTCGAATATCGAGCGTCGCAGATTTCATCTCCGTAAACGAGCGCCACTCCGCGCGTGCGGCTTACGGCATCGAATGCCTCTTTTGAAAACGCTTTCGAGATGCCCTGATATCGCTGACAGTGGTCGTCTGCGCAAACGTCGAACCGGTCATGGCTCTCGCGGTCGTACCAGCGTATGCGCTCCGTTTCGTTTTCCCAGGCTGTCGCAGCCCTGGCTCCCGCGCCTTCCAGTTGAGCCAGAAGCCAGCTGCGTGAGACTATCGCATGCGCACGCAAAAGCGCAGCCGGAGCCGACGCGCTCATCTCCGATGAAATCACGCTGACGAGATAAGATTCGAGAGGAAGCTCATTGATGACCGTCAGTCCGCGCTCGCCGCCGATCACACGCGCGGCTCCCTGAAACGACTGCGATTCTTTTCTCTCCCAGTGAAAATCGATCCCGATCATCACGTCATGAAGGGTGATCCTCGACGAGCGGAAATCGACGGGATTAAAGCTCAGGGCGTTCGAGAATTCGTCTTTTGAAACCTCGAAGTTTCCTTCCTCGACGGCCCGCCCCTGTTCATCCGTGAACTTTCCTTCGAGAGTCAGTCTCACCCGCCCGGCCCCGCTCACCAGGCCCACTCTTATCATCGGTTCCTTATCGATCAAAACAGTTCCTCCGAAACCGGCGTCGCGCTCACACGTTCTATCACCCGGTCAACCTCATCGACATCGAGGCTCACTTCAGAAAAAATCTCTTCGAGCGCGCGAGCATCGATCCGCTCGAAGTGGTCTCTTACGGGCGCGACGACCACTCCTGCCATATCGATTGCGCCAGGGCTCACGGTCAACTGCTCCGGGCCTTCGGCATAAAAACACTGCGGGCGATGGCGCGCTCGCGGAAAAAGATAAACCGTCCATGCAGACCCGTCATGCGTGGCGATGATGTTGACCATAGGCTCTGCCTGGTGGTTTGAGGCCAGCGCGCCGAGCGTTTTATAAATCCACCGGGCGACAGTTAAAAACTTGTTGCCGCGAAACACGGCCACGCTCCTCGCGCAGTCTGCAAGCGTACACAACTCGAAGTCATCTCTTCCTTCAGCGCAGACCGCGCACTGCTCTGACTGCTCATCGGCGCCCAGATCGTTTTCTATCGGAATAACCTTGCGAGAGCATGACTGAAAGTGAAGATGATCGGGAGCCGAGGCTCCGCACTGCGGCCCGTTGTAGAGCACGAAAAAATCAGGGCCGAAATCCCGCGCAAGCGCAAGCAGGCTCTCCAGGCTGCCCTGGATTTTCTGCTCGACATGCTGACGATGAACTATCGAGAGATGGTCTTCGAGTATGGGAAACGGATTGCAGAGTATGACCAGATCGCCGTAGGCTATTCCCTTCTCTTCGCGCGGGAGCGTGTCGGGGCAGAGAAAACACTGGCGGGATGCTACCGACGCGCGATCAACTCTCGCTGATGTGCTGCGCTTTCTTCCGGGGTTGTGCTGAAGGATGACTGAAGACTCGCGCACCTTGATTGGCCTGGTTTCGATCTGAGCAAGCGAGCGATAGCCTTCGGCGAGCATCGGCCACGTTTGTTTTTGATGTTCGATCAGAGCTTTTGCAAAAGCCGCGAGTCGCCGATCATTCCGGTCTTCGAGATAATCTTCCAACTCTCGCTCGCCAACGAATCTTTCATCCCATCTCATCGTTCACCTTTTGTCGCGCGCTAATCTCCACAGTGCGCAGAAAATCCTTGTAAGCATCGTATCGGTTGGCCACAGAGGTTGGAAGCGCGGCGTCGGAGTTGCCTTCCCACCGGCGGGCGAAATAGATCGATTCCGAGATGCGCCCGATTTCAAATCTGCGGCTGATGCGGAGAGCTACGGCATAGTCTTCGCCATAGCTGGTGTTTGGAAAACCTGTCTGTCTCAATACCGGCACATAAAAAGCGCGCGGAGCGCCGAGTCCGTTTATGCGAAGCGCGTTGTTGCGTCCGTTCTCCCGCGTCCATTCCCGATGATCGATCAGACCGGGCGGAATCTCCTCAAGATCGAAGTTGACTATCGTGTAAGAGCCGATGACCATCGCATAGGGGCCTTCATCGAATTTCGCAATGATCTTTGCCAGCGTGTGCTCATCCCTGTAGAGATCATCCGAATCGAGTTGCGCGGCATACTGGCCGCAATGCTCGGAGTAGACAGCTTCGTTCCAGCATCCGCCTATTCCGAGGTCGCGCCGACTGGGGCGAAGATGAACGAGGCTCGAGTCACGGCTCGCTATCTCAGAAAGAATTTCAGTAGTGCGGTCGGTCGAATGATTATCTACGACGATGACATTGAAGTCGAAGTCGGTCTTTTGCGAGAGCGCGCTCGTCACCGCGTCTTTGATAGTTTGCTCGCGGTTGCGGACGGGAATGACGACGCTTGCGCGAACCGGGAATTTTTCTTCGACGGGCGGCACGGTTTCGAAGCGAGGTTCCAGATAAGCGCCGATCCGTTTGAGATGATCGGTCGCAACGCGCTCCATTTCGATTTGATAGTCGCGCTGACGCGGATCGACATAATCGAACTGCCGCTCGCCGCTGGCTCGAAGGTCGCGCGGCGAGCGAGTGTAGAGCGGTTCGGATATGCGAAGGATTTGAGAGTCAATCGAGAGTTTCAACCTGAGATCATAGAGACCGGCCCAGCGGAGATCTTCGCTGACAGGGCCGTGAGAGGCGATGGCTCGCTCGGCGGCGCGTTTTGAAATCAGGATGAGCGAGCCGAAATCGAAAGTGTCGCGGATGCTTCCCTGCTGATAATCGATGAGCGGATGATCGGTGAGTTGTCCGTTTTGATGGTCGCGGAAATCCGAATAAATCAATCCGGCCTGCGAGTCCTGAGCGACGGAAAGAAACCGCTCGATTGCGCGCGGGCCGATTTCGACGCCCTGAAAGACGAGCAACAGGTAATCGGTTTCTGTTTCTTCGATCAATCGAGAGATGCCCTCGCCGGTTCGCGGATCGAAATCGAGTCGTCGCACAATCGTCGCCGGAGAGTCGGCCATCTGCGGCCAGTCGGTTTCATTCATCAATGCTGCGGTAAGCGAGCTCATCTGGTTGAGGTCTTCCTTTCCTTCGATGCAGGTCTCAGCAGTATGAAGCCTGACATTCGGTTTTCTTTCAAGAAATCTTCGAGGGGCTGCTCGATGACCGAGCCGACTTTGCGTGTCGCGTGCCTGAGAAAAAAATCATCGCCATGACGGATGATGATGCCGGTGTGAAAAACGTCGAGTCGTTTTTTGACGGACGCGAAAAGAATGATGTCGCCGGTCTCGATGATCGGGGCGATGCGCGGAAAGATTTTTTTGGAAAAACACAGGAGCGTGATTTTTTTCTCCGGCAGCCCGTCGACGAGCGATAGCGTTTTTTCTCTTTTGATCGCCTCTTTTCCTCGCGTGAGGTTGACCATAACGCCGCGCGCCTGATTGTTTGCAGCCCAGTCCGTCATGTAGTGATTTCGCTTCGCCCATTCGACTCGTCCATCTTCGTAGCGCAGTTGGCGCAATGTTTTGATGAAGCCTCGCTCGGTCGGCGCAAGCGCAAGCGCGAGCGCGGTCTCGACGAATGTCACGCAGTCGAACCCTTCGAAGGAAATCGTAAGAGTCTCTTTCTGCCGGGGGCCGCCGCCGAGAGAGTTTTCCGCATAAGGCAAGCCGAGCAGGCGCGAGGTCGCGCATTCGATCCTTCGCTCAAGAGTGGTCTCGCTTCTGATGGCGTCAAACAGTCTCGCGGTTTTGATGTCCTTCAAGGTTTGAGGAACGCTTCCTTTCCATCATCGACTTTTGACCGGTCATTATAAAGAAACGGAGGCGACCCTTGCGAGCCATCCGCGTCGAGCGGTTCTGCCGATTCATCGTAAAACGGCATTGCGCGCTGATGTTGCCCGGCGGCGCGCGTGTCGGCTATCATCCTCGATTCTATATTTCGTCTGAAAGGAGACTGTTTTGGAAAGAACACTCGTACTGATAAAACCCGACGCTATTGAGCGCGGGCTTGCGGGGAGGATTCTCGCCCGCTTCGAAGAAAAGGGTCTGCGCATTGCGGGCATAAAATTCATGCGATTGGGCGATGAGCTTCTCAACGAGCACTACAGCCATCTGGCCGACAAACCATTCTTCGCGGGCATTCGACGCTTCATGCAGCAGACTCCCGTGATAGCTCTGTGCCTCGAAGGACTCGACGCCGTAGAAACCGTCCGCAACCTGTGCGGCGTGACCAAAGCGCGGGCAGCCGCGCCGGGAACCATTCGCGGCGACCTGGCCATGAGCATTCAGGCCAACCTCGTCCATGCTTCGGACTCTCTGGAAACCGCAAGCGCGGAAGTCCCCCGCTTCTTCAATCAATCGGAACTCTTCGAATACGATTCGATCTCGACCTCGTTGATTTATTCAGAAGACGAACGCGGCGCGTAGTTCGAT
>CAZPQE010000500.1:0-4940 GCA_964588615.1 uncultured Clostridia bacterium
AGGGTCGCGGTCAGCGGCTCGTTGAACCTCGACAACAATTTCGACAGCCGCATCAATCCGCATCGCCGACTGGGGATCAAGCTCGACCGCGAGCGCCCGCCTGAGAGGTTCGATTCCCTTGTGGCGATGAACCCCTCGGCAAGATGGTTCAATCTGAGAACGGGTCGCATGGTTCCGGTCGGCCACGTGACTTTTCACGAACTGGCCGAGGCTTATGCCAAAGTCGCGCTCGGATTGCAGTATCTTGCAGAGGGCCAGAACCAGGGCGCTCATAATCAGGCCATAGAGCGCGAAGAGTTGTTGAAGCTCCAAAGGCCGCTTTCGGATGTCGTGACCACTGTGGGGGCAAACCGCGTTCTGAGGTCTGAAGAGGAACTTCGCCAGTTTTATGCCGAGATGGGACTGACCGGCAATCAGAGATGAGACCGATTTGCGCCTTTTGCCACTGCCTTTACAGGCGGGCGGCGCGTGTGATAGTTTTTGTGGGTTCAAAAGGAGCGAAGAATATTAGCTGTTAGAGGAGATGTGTTAAGTGGCTTTAGTGAAGGAAGCAAAAGCGGAGATAATCAGTCAATACAAGACGCACACTACTGACACCGGCTCACCTGAAGTGCAGGTGGCCCTGCTTACCCGTCGCATCAATGACCTCACGGAACACTTCAAGACACACGTCAAAGACAACCATTCGAGAAGAGGCCTGTTGAAGTTGGTCAGTCAGCGTCGTCGTCTGCTTGATTATCTGCGACGTCAGGACGCCGACCGATACCGCGAAGTCATCAATCGTCTGGGTATAAGAAAATAAGGATCGAGTCAATGAAAGGCCGGACACGCGCAAAGCCGCCCGCAGCGGCCCGGCCAGTTGTCGATTCCAGGGCGCGTTCGATCAGCGCGCCTCCTTACAGTTCAGACCTAACCACTGACCCGATGGCCACGTTGGTCGGCGCTCGACGCCGCACGACGTGGCCTCATTGCCTTTGGCACATCAGCGCGCAGCAGGAGCGGGCAAATTAAACCGCGCGGTCGCAGTCATCCGCGCCATCAGCGCGCAGCGGAGAAGAAGGAGATAATTATGTTCTTGAGAAAGTCAATTCAGTTGGGAGGAGTCGAGTTTTCACTCGAAACAGGCCGGGTGGCCAAACAGGCCGACGGCGCTGTGATAGTCCGCTATGGAGATTCCATGGTGCTGGTCACGGCGGTCGGCGAAAAAATCACAGCGACGAGAGATTTCTTCCCTCTCACCGTCGAGTACCGCGAATACGGATACGCCGCAGGCAGAATCCCCGGCAACTACTTCAAGCGCGAAGGCCGCCCTTCGGAAAAAGAAACACTCACAAGCCGACTCATCGACCGGCCCATCAGGCCGCTGTTTAAGGAAGGCTACCATTCCGACACCCAGGTCATCGCCCTCGTGCTTTCGGCTGACGAGAGCTTCGACCCCGATGTGCTCTCGATCACTGGAGCTTCTGCCGCTCTCTACCTTTCGGACATTCCCTTCGAAAACCCTGTGGCCGGAGTCCGCGTCGGACTCCTCGATGATCGCTTCATCGTCAATCCCTCCTACGAGCAGATACGCGCCTCGTCGCTCAACCTCATCGTCGCAGGCTCGGAAGAAGCCATCGTTATGGTGGAAGCGGGCGCGCAGGAAATTGCTGAAGACGTTATGGTCGAAGCATTGATGTTCGGCCACAACGAAATCAAGAAACTCTGTCGACTTCAGAAAGAGATGTTTCAGGAGTTGAGCATCGCCCGCCGCGAGGTCGTCAAACCCGAATTCGACTCAGAGATGCTTTCGGCAATCGAGAGCAGCATCGTCGAAGAACTTCGTGACGCGCTCGACACCGAAAAGCGCAGCAAGCTGGAAAGCTACGCGCTCGTCGATCAGTTGAAAGAAAAAACCATCGCTGCTTACCCGGAAGACGATGCAGACAAGCGAAAGATGGCCGGAGAGATATTCGATCACCTCAAGGAGAAGGTCTTCCGCGAGGACATACTCGACCGCCGTCATCGCCCCGATGGCCGTCGCTTTTCGGAAATCCGACCCATCACGATCGAAGTCGGCTGGCTGCCTCGGACGCACGGCTCGGCTCTCTTCACTCGCGGCGAAACTCAGGCCATCGTCACCTCAACGCTCGGAACCAGCGAAGACATTCAGTATATGGACGACCTCGAAAAAGGAGAGATCAAACGCCGGTTCATGCTCAGTTACAATTTCCCTCCCTTTTCGGTGGGCGAGACCGGAAGGATAGGCTCGCCCGGTCGCAGGGAGATAGGTCACGGGGCGCTGGCCCGACGCGCGCTCGAACCCGTCCTGCCCTCCGATGAGCAGTGGCCCTACATCACTCGCATCGTCAGCGACATCACCGAATCCAACGGCTCAAGCTCGATGGCCTCCGTCTGCGGAGGAGCCCTTGCGCTTATGGACGCAGGCGTCCCCATCAAAGCCCCCGTCGCAGGCGTCGCCATGGGGCTGGTGATGGAAGGAAACCGCTACGCCATCCTCACGGACATAGCCGGAGCCGAAGACCACTATGGCGATATGGATTTCAAGGTGACCGGCACGCGCAACGGAATCACTGCCCTGCAGATGGATATAAAAGTGGGCGGCATCAACGCTCAGATTCTCGCCGACGCGCTTCAGCAGGCCCGCGCCGGGCGGCTGTTCATACTCGACAAGATGGAAGCGGTCATCGCGGCTCCGCGCGAGGAGATCAGCCCTTACGCCCCTCGCATACTGACTATTCAGATTCCGGTCGATAAGATTCGCGACGTGATAGGGCCAGGCGGCAAGGTCATTCGCGGGCTGGTCGAACGCACCGGCTGCAAGATCGATGTCGAGGACACGGGCCGAATCAACATCGCTTCGGCCAACCTCGAATCGGCGGAAGCAGCCAAACGGGCTATCGAAGAGATAGCCGCCGTCCCCGAAATGAACAAGACTTATCTCGGAACAGTCGAGCGCATTACGGACTTCGGCGCGTTCGTCCAGATATTGCCCGGAACCGACGGCCTCCTGCATGTGTCCGAGATAGCCGACTATCGCGTCCGCGATGTCCGTGACGAGCTTCACGAAGGTCAGCAGTTGCTCGTCAAGGTGATCAACATCGATCCGTCGGGCAAGATAAGGCTGTCGCGTCGAGCGGTTCTGGAAGAAGAGCGGGCCGCGTCGGGAGAAGAAGAGCGCCAGCCGGATATGGACCGCGACGGGTATGACGCGCCGCGCTCGCGCGACGACCGTCCGCATCGCGGGCCGCATCGCGGCGGAGGCAACCGCGACCGCCGTCCTCCGGCCCGTCCCCGACGGTAGAATGGTGTCCGATCTCGAAAAGAAGGGAAGCAACTCGGGTTGCTTCCCTTCTCCCAGTCTCTCCGATTCGATTTACAGCCCTCACATAATCCTTGAACTCGACCGCGCAGACTGTATCATTGAAAAAGATGCTGGCATGAGGAGTTGATAGTTGCCGGGTTTTATCAGTCAATCGATTTACGCTGCCGCAGCGCGACTGGCTTTCGCCGCGCTGCTTCTGCTGGTTCAGTTTTATGTCCTTCGCGCCGCAGTGCGCTCGATAAAGTCTTTCGATCTGGAAAAGCGCAGAGAGCGGTTGCTCATCGCAGCGACAGTCGTGTTGCTGGCAACGGTAAATATCCCGCTGGCGGGGTTCATCGTCGAAAGCGTGGTGACGCCCGACAGAGTGCTGCTCTACTCGCCTCCGCCTGAGCACGAATACTGGGTGCGGCCCCTCTCATACGTATTTTTCGTGTGGACATTCGGCTCGATAATCTTCGCTTTTGTCTCGCCCGTCGTCCTGGCCTGCCTGGCAGCAGTCCAGTTCCTCGGTCGAAGACGCTGCTCCGTTAGCGACCAAAGGACGGAAGCAGTCGATCTTTCGCGCAGGCGGTTTCTGCGCCTGGCGCTTTCGGCTGCGGCGGCCATGCCGTTTGCCGCATCATTTTATGGAGCGGTCGCCGCCCGCTTCGGCAAGATCGTGGAGCGGGTCGTAGTTCCCATCCGCGATCTTCCTCCGCAACTCGACGGATTGACCATAATTCAGATGAGCGACATACACGTCGGCCTTTTCATGTCGGAATCCCGCGTCCGACAGTTCGTCGAACTGGCAAACAGCTTCAACCCTGATCTTGTGGCTCTGACGGGCGATTTCGTCGCCTCGCGCAGAGACCAGGTCCCTCCGTTCATCAACGCCATAAGCGGCCTTCAGGCGCGCTACGGAGTGTTCGGTTGCCTGGGAAATCACGACGAGTACGCGCATTCGGAAAGGCTGATGACGAGGGAATTCGACCGATTGGGATTCAAAATGCTGCGCAACGAAAACCGCGCCATAGATATAGATGGAGCCCGGCTCAACATCATCGGCGTGGATTTCATAGGCAAAAGCGGCAACGAGGCGAAACTGCGCAGCGCGCTCAAAAACATCTCCTTCGACGGCACGACCCTGCTGTTGTGCCATTCGCCTTATCCGTTCGAGGAGGCCGCGCGGATGGGAATAAACCTCATGCTCTCAGGCCACACTCACGGAGGTCAGATAGCCATCACGCTGGGCGACCTGCTGCTGACTCCGGCGCGGGCGGCGACGGTGTTTCTATCGGGGCTGTTCCGCATCGATGGGTCTCATCTCTACGTCAATCGCGGGCTGGGAACCACAGGCATCCCCATCAGGATAGGCGCTCCGCCCGAAATAACTCACATCACCCTGAAATCCGCCTGAGTTTTATCGCGCTCCCGATATTGCCTCGATCTGTATCTGCACCCGATTCAAAAAGGTTTTGAGCTGCGCCGACACTTCGGGCGACAACTCCTCGGAGGCAAGTTTCTCCCTGATCTTGGCGGCCTCCGAATGTAGGCTGTTGAGCTTCGAATTGAGCGTGAAAATATATTGTTTGACAGACTCGACACTACGGCGGCTCTCAAGCTCGGACTGGCTCAA
>CAZPQE010000501.1:0-4939 GCA_964588615.1 uncultured Clostridia bacterium
ACCAGATTCTCGGCGTCGAGATGAATGCCGACAGCGGCATCACTCCGCCGCCGAGCGCCTTGCCCATACACATGATGTCGGGCGCTGTCTGCCAGTGATCGACGGCGAAAAGCCTTCCCGTTCTTCCCATACAGGTCTGCACCTCGTCAGCTATGAGAAGTACATCATGTCGGTCGCAGATTTCGCGCATTCGGGGCCAATAGTCATCGGGTGGAACTATCGCGCCTGCCTCTCCCTGCACGGGTTCGGCGATCACTGCGGCTATGCCCATGCCCACCGCTTCGGCTTTTTCTATTTCCCATTCGACCTCATCGGCGTCGCCGAACGGGACGAAGAACACGTCCTGAAGCAGAGGCTCGAACGGCACGCGATAAGCCGCTTTGCCCATCACGCTCAACGACCCGTAGGACTTTCCGTGAAACCCGTTGAGGCAACTGATGAATCCCGCTTTGCCAGTGTAGAGGCGGGCGAGTTTCATGGCGCCCTCTACGGCGTCCGTGCCGTTGTTGATGAAGAAACTGTATTGCAAATCGCCGGGCGCGATCTCTCCGAGCAGTTCGGCGAGCGCGCCGCGAAGCGGGTCGAGGAGTTCCTGAGAACTCAGCGGCATCCGTCGCAACTGGCGCTCTACGGCTTCGATGATCCTCGGATGCTTGATGCCCGCGCTGTAAATGCCGTATCCGCCGAGGCAATCGATGAAGCGGCGGCCCCGGATATCGCTGAGTATCGATCCCTGGCCCTCCCATTCGATTGCCGCATGTTCGCCCGATTCGGTGACCGATTTGCGGTATTCGAGAAACCCCTTGTTGTAATAGGAGTTGAAATTCTCGATCGTCTCGTTGTGTATGGTCTGCTTCTGATGATCGTTCATCTCTGTGGATCGAATCACATCGAGCCACTGACGTGATGAGCGAATCACGTTTTCATAAATCGAAACTTCGGTTCGAGTCTGCATAAAATCTCCTGCGGCTGGATAAACCACTGCCTGCGCGCCGCGTGCGCGCTCAAAAAAAGATGCGATGAGGTCGCAGGGAAAGCTAAAAATCGTGCAGCGCAGGTTTCACTTTGCGGCAGAAATGAGAGGCGCTCAGACCAACATTCGTAGAGCCGATAGAGATGCGATTTTGATGCGGGGAAAACATAAGTCACCCATGTGGTTGTTGCTTCTGTTTCAAAGCGATTCCGTATCCTGAACCCCTTGAGGCTACTCCGGGCGATGATGGGGTGTCAAGCGAGATTCTCACTCTCTCAAAAGCGGCTCAAGCTCTTTGAGCGATGATTGACCCTGGCGTATGAACTCTTCGCGCTGGCCAATGAGTTCCGCCTCAAGGTCTGCTTCGACTTGCAGGAGCGAATTGATCTCCTGCTGGAGGCGCTCGTACTTTTGGCTGGCAGATGCGTCCTTGAAGATTATCCGGTGATCGCGGGGGTGGAATTCTCCGTGCGCGCTTTTGATGAAGATCAGCATTTCATCCGTCCTGGAATAAATCGCCCTCCGGGCGTCGAATATCTCCTCGGTTTTCTGACGCACACTCCCGACCTGTTTGTTGAACCCGTCGAGAACGTATCCTCTCAGCTTTTCAGGAATGTCGGCCTTGACTATCGCCGTGTGGTTTTCTTCGGATCGAGTTCTCAAAAGCTCCTCATACCTGTCCAGTATTTCGAAGGCTCTGGCGAGTCTCATCCGACCCTCGTCGATTCCTGAAACCTCGTTGAACGGGCCTCTGACAAGAAGCCTGTGAAGAGCGAGGCGTTCTATCTCTTCATTCATTTTATTCAGGTCTTCTCTGTTCGTTCCGGTTGATTCATAGACGAGTCTCAACAGCGGTGCATAGTCGCCATACTTTTCACGAGGGAATTCCCTCGGCGGCAGTTCTTCTCCTTCTGCAAGCTTGTCGAAAAAATAAGACATCTCGACAAACGTCCGCCTGTCTGCGTCCGACAGTTTTCCTGAACGAGCTTCGACCATCGCCTTGTAGGAATGAAAAATGCCCAGACCTAAGACGATCATTGAAAAGGCGAAGAAGCACTTCTTCCTCTCTTTTCTGAAAACGAGCAACGCTGCAAGGAGGCAGACCACCCCCACGCCCACCACGCTGCCGGTGAAAGCTCCAAGTCGCAAAGCGGCCTTTTGCGGCGAAGCGGAAAAAGCCATCACTATCACTATCACCAGAGCGCATGCGCTCATCGTCAGAAACACTGATGCGAGAGTCATCAGCGACAGGAAAGACGGCGACTCTTCTTCAGCCGCCTGCCGGTCGTAGTTGAACAGCGTCGAGTTATTGAAAGAAGGCTGTCCTCGTTCGTCATCAAATCCGATGGCCATGGGAATATTCCTGTTTGCAGCGACTCCGGACGGATCACAAAAGAAGGGGCAATGCTTTCAGGCGGGAAAATAACACGGGCGCGCGGGGCGAACAAGAGTTATGCCGGTCTCCAGCGCGCGGCGATTTGATCAGCGCCGCGCGCTCTGACATTTCGAATCAGGCATTCATTTCTTCGCGAGGCTCACCAGGTTGGCTATTAGCCTGTAAGCGCCGGGCACTCCGTCGGGCAACTGGCGAAACCAGCCATAAGCGGTGTAAACGAAAAGCCCGTTTCCGTACTGGGCAATCAACTCCCCTCCCGCTTTGTCCTCTTCTCCCGCGTCGCGGCAGGCCATAAGCGGTTTATACTTCGCGTCCCATTCGGAGAAGAAATATGCCCCGCGCTCATGCCGCCACCCGGCGAAATCCCGCGCGGTGATTTTATTGGGGAAGTTGAATCGTGGATGCGCAGGGTCGAGCATTTTCACTTCCGCCCCTTCATCGGTCACGCGGTCTATGGCCTGCTTCATCCTCGCAGGATAGGGAAGGAACGCGCCCGTGCCGTATTCGCCTCTGTTGTACTGCACGATCAGTGTGCCGCCCTGACGGACGTATTCCAGCAGCCGGGCGTTGTTTGCCACGACATCCGGTCTGACTTCGTAAGCGCGAATGCCGACCACTATGGCGTTGTACTGGCTCAGGTCGCCTGCGGCGAGTTCCCGCTCTTCGATGCTCCTGACGTTGACATCCATGCGGCGGAGGGCGTTTGCGAAATCGTCGCCCGCCCCTTCGATGTAGCCGACTTTCAAATCGGGCACGACCTTCACGTCGATGACCCGCGCCTGAGCTATGGCCTCCTGATAAACGAGCCGCGTCTCGATGTGCGGATAAGCGACCGCCTGATATCCGCGCCTGAAAGTCTGCCCCCCGGCTGCTGCGATGGCGTGAATCTGATAGGACATCTCGCGCGATTGAGGCGGAATCTTCAGAGTGAAAGTGTAGCTTGCGCGCTCGCCTTTTCGTTTGAGTTCGAAAGCCGCTCTTTCGGGTGTGATGGTCGCCTGAATCCTCCTGCCGAGACTCAGCAACCCGCTGACAGGCGTTTTAGAATTGTTGGTGAGCAGGACTGTCACTTCGCGCTCGACTACTTTGTTCGACAGCGGAACGATCACCAGTCCGGGCGAGATGTTTACAGAAAGCGCGGGGGCGATTTTCAACTCGCGTCTAATCTCGCCCACTCCGCGATCCGCGTATCGATACTGCGCGGGCTGAAGGAGAGCGATCTTCTGCCCGCTGATTTCCACTTCGACGCTTGCATTCAACACCGCTGCCGAGACCGGCGCTATCGCTTTGCCTCCTGCAATCGAGAACATATCGCCCTGACGCGGCTGACCTAGCCAGTAAGGCTCGGAAGGCGCAGCGTCGCGGGCGACCGTCACCTTGAAGCTGGTTTCTGAAACGCTGTAGCCGTCTGTAGTAGCGGAAGTCTCTTTTTCTTTCGCCGCGCTCCAGCCCGCCGGGACAGGGATCGAAACCGAAAGAGGTTTCACTGATGCCGGCGAGTAAACGGAAACCGTCAGTGCAACAGTCTGGCCGGGAACCGCTATCTCGTCATCGGCAAGGCAATCGATTCGTAGCCCCTGGCTGCGGACGAGCGCATCGATGAAGTCGCGCTCTTTTTGACCGAACAGGAATTCGACTTCGGCTGATCCGTCCGCCGGAAGCGAGGCCCGAATCTCTCTCAGACGCGCGAGTCCGCGAGCGATGATTGCGCTCACCGCGTCCGGCGCAAACGGATTGAATGTTCTTACGGCTTCGTCGGCTGCGCGCTGAACTTCGGCGAGAGCCTCTCTGAGCGAAGAAGAAGGTGATTGGGCGAAAGCGGCTATGCCGGGAAGGGAGGTATCGATTCCTTCGAAGATATCTTTTTCCTGCCTGGCGGAGCCGACCGCGCTTTCAAGGAGCTTGAGCGCCGAATAACGCGGCCCGCGCCGTTCGATTCCGCCCTCGGACTGCGAGCGATGGAGGCTGCGTCCGGCTATTGCGATTTCGTAATATCCGCGACCGAGCAGCGGATCGAACTGACCGGTGTTGATTGCAATGGTCGGTTCTTCAGCGCCCGAAGGCTCGGCCCCCTCGCGCTGGGGGTTGCGGGCGGGCGCTCTCTGATAGAACTTCAACGCCCGCCAGGGTCGGAGTCCTTCGGCTATCTGTTCGGGAAACTGAGAAGGATCGGCGGCGGCTTTGAAAGCTTCCTGAGTGAGAAACCCTGCGGCCTGATGATGACCGTGCCCGTCGCGGGGAGTGCCGCTCCAGGCCGAAATTATTACCAGCGGTCGAAATGTCCTTATCACTCTCACCATGTCCGAGAGCGTCTGCTGGCGATCCCATTTCGAGAGAGCTTCTTCGCGCGATTTGCTGAATCCGAAATCGTAAGCGCGGGTGAAGAACTGCTCGGCGCCGTCGAGTCGTCGGGCTGCCAGTAGTTCTTCGGTGCGGATGACACCGAGCGCGTCGTAGAGTTCAGGGCCGATGAGGTTCTGACCCCCGTCGCCTCGCGTGAGCGAAAGATAAGCCGTGCGCGCCTGCCTGCCGCGAGCCAGATAGGCGAGCAATCCACTGTCTTCGTCATC
>CAZPQE010000502.1:0-578 GCA_964588615.1 uncultured Clostridia bacterium
GAGAAAGTGCTCTCGCGAGAGATGCCCCCCTGGTCTGCTGACCCCGCGCACGGCGAGTTTTCCAACGACGCCAGCCTTTCGCAAACCGACATAGACACCATCGTCGCCTGGGTCGATCAGGGCGCAAAGGAAGGCAATCCGAAAGACGCCCCTACTGCTCCTCAGTTTGCCGATCAGTGGGAGATAGGCAAGCCGGACGTGATTCTTTCGATGCCGCGAGAGTGGGAAGTCGCCGGAGAGGGCGCGGACGATTACATTTATTTCCGCGTGCCGACCGGGTTCACCGAAGAGAAATGGATTCAGGCGGCAGAGTTTCGGCCCGGCAACAAGCGAGTAGTTCACCACGCGGTCGTATTCATCGAGACCCCTGAAATGATGATGGCGGCGCGGGCCACCGCGCGTCGAAGAGGAGTGAGCGAATCGGACGCGCCTTCCGTGTTTCAGTTCGGCCCGAATTCCGTCTTTCGACAGGACGGGACAGTCCGCCGCGTCCGCGACGAAGCGCCTGTAATCGATGACGGGTGCGGAGCGCCCAGCGGCGGCTCCTACGTGGCGTTCAGCCTGCCCGAGGAGCCCGC
>CAZPQE010000502.1:588-4927 GCA_964588615.1 uncultured Clostridia bacterium
AGGAAGCCTGCTGCTCGCTGTCTACGCTCCCGGTCGCAACGCCGACATCTGGCCTCAAGGAACTGCCAAGAGAATCCCCGCAGGCTCGAACCTGATCTTCCAGATGCACTATTCGAAGACGACCGGCAAACCTGAACGCGACCGCACAAGCGTCGGCCTTCTGTTTGCCCGCAAGCCTGTCGAGAAGATGATACTCTCGCACGAGATCACGAATTTCTTCTTCCGCATACCTGCGGGCGCCGATAATCACCAGGCGACTGCCTGCTACACCTTCAACAAGGATGTTCAGCTTGTCAACTTCATGCCTCACATGCACGTTCGCGGAAAAGACATGAAATATGAAGCGGTCTATCCCGACGGGCGGCGCGAGACTCTGCTTTCGGTTCCGCGCTACAACTTCAACTGGCAGATTCTCTACAAGCTCAAAAAGCCGCTCTCCGTGCCTAAAGGCACGCGGCTCGTCGTCACCGCTCACTTCGACAACTCGTCGCGCAATAAATACAACCCTGACGCAACGCGCAATGTTCGATTCGGCGAGCCGACTTATGACG
The DNA here is from genome assembly GCA_964588615.1 of uncultured Clostridia bacterium. Taxonomy (GTDB): domain Bacteria; phylum Acidobacteriota; class Blastocatellia; order UBA7656; family UBA7656; genus UBA7656. The sequence goes on from CAZPQE010000502.1 coordinate 1,140, forward strand.
AGATGCTGGTCGGCTTCGTAGATTACCTCACCGACAAGCCAAAAGAGCGAATGGTCGCAAAAATCGATCCGGCCATTTACGATTCTTACGTCGGGCAATATACCGTAGGGCCGGGCATCAGTTTTACGGTCGCCCGCGAAGGTGATAAACTCTTGTTCGACGTGCCGGGGCAGCCTAAGATCGAAGCGTTCCCGGAATCGGAGACGAAGTTTTTCTTCAAGATCGTTGACGCCCAGGTGACTTTCATCCGCAACCAGCAGGGTGAAGTGACAGGAATCGTATTCGAAATGAGCGGCCAGACCATGAGAGGAAAGAAAACGAGCAAAGTCGCTTTGGGCAATAAGTGAACGTGCAATTATAGAGCCGGGCTTATCGTCCGGCTGACCGATCTGTTCAGCCAACCGAGTGAAAGCGCCATAGTGGAGCGCAGGAAAAACTTCGCCTGAGTTGAAGGAGTTGAAATGAGAAGAGTGATTATGAGTTGCGCGGCGGTCGCCTTCATAAGCGCGTTCTGCTTTTTCGGGACGACCGGCGCAAGCGACAAAAGCGTGACGTTTTCGAAAGACGTTGCGCCGATTCTGTTCAACAACTGCGTGTCGTGCCATCGCCCCGGCGAGATCGGCCCGATGTCGTTTCTTTCCTACAAGGAGACTCGCCCGTGGGCGCGCTCGATAAAAGAGAAAGTGCTCTCGCGAGAGATGCCCCCCTGGCACGCCGACCCCGCTCACGGCGAGTTCGCAAATGATCGCAGGCTCGCCCAAAAGGATGTCGACACTATCGTAGCCTGGGTCGATCAGGGCGCGCAGGAAGGAAACCCCAAAGACGCGCCGCCCGCTCCGCAGTTTGCTGACGGCTGGAACATCGGCAAGCCCGATGCGGTTTTCCAACTGCCTAATGAAACCACCGTCCCGGCTGAGGGAGTAGTCGAGTATCTCTACTTCACCGTGCCCACCAACTTCAAGGAAGACATGTGGGTTCAGGCGGCTGAGGTGCGGCCCGACAAGCGTGACGTGGTTCATCACATAATCGTCTTCGTTCAGAAGACCGGCGAGCAGAAACTTCTTGTAGGATATGCTCCGGGCGAGCAGCCTGCAGTCATGTCGAACGGGCTGGCCAAGAAAATACCAGCAGGCTCGAACCTCATATTTCAGGTTCACTACACCACTTCGGGAGTGGAAAGAAAAGATCGCTCCTGGGTCGGACTGGTGTTTGCCAAAGAGCCGCCGCGAAACGAAATTCAGACGCGACCGGTGATGAACGCGAGATTCGTCATCCCGGCAGGCGATCCCAACTATGAGGTGAAATCTTCGTTCACCTTCACCGAAGACGGAGAGATACATTCGCTGATGCCGCACATGCACCTTCGCGGCAAGGATTTTCAGTACAAGGTCACCTTCCCCGACGGAACATCGAAGATCATCCTGTCGGTCCCGAAATATGATTTCGCTTGGCAGGAGTATTATGTGTTGAAGCAGCCGCTTCGCGCGCCCAAAGGCACGCGGGTCGATTGCCTCGCCCACTTCGACAACTCGACCAGGAACAAATACAACCCCGACCCGACGAAGGAAGTTCGCTGGGGCGATCAGACCTGGGAAGAAATGATGATCGGGTGGATGAGTTTCACGCTCGACAGCAAAGCCACGAAGAAATCCGACATCGTCGGCCAGAGCAAGTAAGTAAAAAGGCAAAAGGCAAAAGTTCGGTTATGGCGCATCTTCGGCAACCGCGCATCGGAGTGAAAGGCAAACGGCTTCGAATCGGGGTTCTGGTTTTCGCCTTTTGCCTTTTGCCTTTCGCCTTTTCAACCATCAGCGCGCACGAACCCATCACCACCAAAGTCCGCTTCAACAAGGAAGTCATCCGCATACTCAAGCGCAACTGCCTGAGTTGTCACCACGCGGGAGGCATCGCTCCCTGGTCGCTGGTCACCTACGCCGAAGCCCGCCCCTGGGCCAAAGCGATCAAGGAAGAGATGCTCGAAAAACGAATGCCCGTATGGCACGTGGTGCGCGGCTACGGCGAGTTTCGAAACGCGCCGGAGCTTACTCAACGCGAAATCGATCTGATAGTCAACTGGGTCGAAGGCGGAGCGCCCAAAGGCGACGACAAGGACATTCCCAAAGAGCCTCTGTTCTCGAACGACTGGCAACTTGGCCAGCCTGATTTGATCCTCAAGCCACAGGAGCAAACTGTAATATCAGGCACAGATGAAACGCGCTCGTTCGTGTTGCCGACCGGCCTGAAGGAAGACCGCTGGGTGACGGCTATCGACTTGCAGCCGGGCAACGGCTCGGTCGTTCATTGTGCCGTCGTTTATGCCGAGAAGGATTCGTCCTCTTCAGTTCTCGGGACGTGGATGCCTGGCCAAAAGACGGTCGCGCTGCCTGAAGGCACGGCGCAGTCGCTCCCTGCCGGCTCGCGCGCGGTTGTGAAGATTCACTATCGCAACGCGGACAGTGAGGCGAAGGACGCAAGCAGCATCGGGTTTTATTTTGCGAAGACCGCCCCGCGCAAGCTGGTTCGTGAAGTTGCCGTCACAAATCCTGATGCGATGATTCCCGCAGGCGCGGCGGCGCATCAGGTCAAACTTTCAATGACGACGAAGGACGACACGGAAGCCGTAGCGATTCGGCCCCGAGCAAATCCGCTGATGATTTCGTTTCAGGCCACTGTGTTTCGACCTGACGGCACGCAGGAAATTTTGATATGGACTCGCGGATACAGATTCGACTGGCAGCAGACTTATTACTTCAAGCGAGCAGTCGCCCTGCCCAAAGGAACGCGGATAGAAGTGACGGCTTATTTCGACAACTCTGAAAACAATCGCAACAATCCGAACGACCCTCCAAAGCAGACTCGATGGTCAGACATCTCACAAGAGCCGCTGTGTGCCTTGATGGTGGCAAGCGAGCGCAATGAAAATGATTCGACAGGAATGCGCTGAAAAAGATGAAGGCCGCCCGGCGGCTGCGCCAGTCAGGCTCTCCCCTCACTGACTCGCGCTGCGAACGAACGGCCCGGAATTTATCACCCGGTGAAATAGAGCCGCCCGGTCGCTGATAAATACATGAGGATTGAAATAAATCGCTCTCGGGCTGTGGCATCGCTTCTGTGTTAGAATCTCAGTCGAAGGAGATTCCCATGAGCATTACTGTCGAGGCCATTTATGAATCAGGCGTGTTAAAACCACTCGCTCCTTTGCCGAACATCAAAGAACGCGAGCGTGTCTTTATCACCGTTGAAACAAAAAGCGTCGTTGATGAGTTGCGTGGTCTTGTGAAGATTGACCCGGCAGTGGCGCAGGAGATAATCGAAAGCGCCGATAATTCCGTGCTGGATGTCTGAAATGCTCGATTGATATACCCGACAAGGCGCATTGCTTCGTCGATGCAAACATCATCTGCTACTACCTGATCGAAACCGCAGCCTTATCCGAGCAGTGCGCCCGATTCATCAAGAGGATTGAAAACCGCGCCATCGCAGCTTCAACCGCGACAGCGGTCGTTGCTGAAGCCACGCATAAAGTCATGCTGGCTGAGGCTGTCGAAAAGCATGGCCTCGATCACCGGGGTCTCGCTCATCGCTTGCAGCGCCGCCGCAAACTGATAGCGACATTGAGCGAGCACCAGGAAATAATAACACTCGTTCGCGCGCTAACGATGCATGTAGAGCCGATAACCACTGATCTTCCGGATCGCGCCGCCCATCTGTCTCCGCAGCATCAATTGCTGATCAACGATGCGTTGACCATAGCGGTTATGGAAAAACTCGGGCTGTCGCACCTCGTC
>CAZPQE010000503.1:0-4913 GCA_964588615.1 uncultured Clostridia bacterium
GGCTACTGACACCTTTAAGCCGCCCCCTTAACTTAATGGCATTGTCCTTTCAGGGCGTCGCGCAGCGACTTGAAGGCTCCTCGGAAAAGGTGCAGCCGTCGGCCAGCCTGCTGGTTTTTCAAATTTTCATACTTATCATGGCGTCAACAGGCTGGCAGCCTGTTGTACATGTGCGACTCCATAGAAAAACAGTTTTCAGTTTTCCGCTTTTCATAATTTCACGTCGTCGTCACCGACGACAGGAAAGATTCCACAAATGAGGCTGAAGAAAACTCTCGCGCGATTTCTTTCGACGCTTCTTCCAGGCCAGAAGCGATCACGCTGATTTGACGCCGCCCGATGCTTGCGTTGCATGGAATCAGAATCAGCCGCGACGCCAGATCATGGGCATTAGGCAAATCCGACGGCGAGCCAAGCAGAACGGGATAAGGCGTCTCGGTCTGAATGCCGAGTCGATGAAGAAACCTTCTGGCGCTGAAAACGGCTCCCGGAGCCTCTTTCGCGCTCGCTCTCACCAGCGCGGGAAAAAGATGCGGCAACGTCTCGCCCGCGCGGGAGAGCGGCGCGAAAGCCTCGCAGCGCGACACGGCTTGAAAGAGAAGATCGGAGTTGCGCTTCTGCGCTTCGGCTATCGAGTGGCGGGATTGCCATTGAGCGAGGGCCACTGACGCCTGAAGTTCGGACATCGGAGCAGGTATGATTTCCTTCAACATCTCGCGCGGCCCGCTGTCAGGCTCCAAGCGAGGAGCATCGGCTCCAGGAAAAAACTTTGGTATCCGATGCCTCGCAATGCTGCGCGCCAAGTAGTTCAAAAATCGAATCGCTTCTTTCAACCGGCCCGAATGTTTTCCCTGATCGACGGCCAGAGAGTTGTCGCGCGCGATGAGGACGCCGCCTCCGACCGAGGTCAGCGATTTGAAATTGAAGCTCCACGCTCCGGCGTCCGCCCGCGCGCCGCGCGCTCGCGCAGAGTCGTCACGGCTTCCGGCCTGATAGGCCGCGTCTTCGATCACAGGCAGACTCAATCGAGCGAGCAGAGAAAAATCCTGATCCAGTCCGTAAGTATTCGGCGCAACCACTCCGCTGATGTCGCCTAGGGCGCGAGCGAGCATATCGGCGGAAAACTGCACAGAAGAAGGCTGGCAATCAACCGCGACGATTTCGACCCTCGCCGCTCTCAGGCCCGTCAAAACTGCCGGGCACACATAGCCGGGAACGGCTACCCGGCGGCCTTCGAGTCCGAGCATCCGCGCGGCCAGCCCTATCGCGTACCGAGCCGACGAGACCAGCAGCGGCTTGAAGGGATGAAGTTCGCGCTCAAGCTCCTCCTGCAATCGGGCGCGATAGCGAGAGCCTGAAAAGAAAGACGATAATCCATTTGCAATCTCTCGTCGCCCCCACGCCGGAATGTTTATGCGAATGTGCATGTCAGTAGCCTGTAGTCGGCGGTCAGTGGTCAGTTGATCCTGCACTGAAAGCTCGTTTGGTATCCAATCTGCTCCGGCAGCAAAGATGTTTTCGCCGCAGACTGAACATGGTTAAGCTGACCACTCACCATTACTTCTTCGTAAGAGCGATCACCTGATAATCGCCCAGAAGTCTGGGGGCTATGCGGCAAATCATCTCGCCCGCCTCGTATCCGGCGCGCGTGAGGCGATGGAACCTCGAAGCGAGCCTCCGCGCAAAAAGGAGGCGCGCGGGGATGAAATGAATGGCGCTCCACTCATCGAGGGTCGCGCCCAGTGAAGTGAATATTTCGATCACATCTCCCGCGCTCAACCTGCATGTGCGAACCAGCGCGGGGAGGCGATGGAACGGATCGATCAGGACTATTTTTCCGCCGCTTCGGGTCGCCGCCATAATCTTTCGCGCAACATCCTGGAATTCTTCAGCGCGACAGGCGCTGGCAAGACAGGCCATCGATAAAACCATATCGAAGCTCTCCGCCGGATAATCATACTCCTGCGCGCTTGCCGACACGAACTGAGCGCCGAGTTCAGGATTGCGCCGTCGAGCTTCCTCGACCATCGTGTCGAGGTCTACGCCCGTGTAGCGGTTGAACCGCGAGGCGAGACGAGCCGAGAGCCTCCCCGTTCCGCATCCCAGATCGAGGACTGAATCAGGATTGTCGGGGAGATTGCGCTCGATGGCAAGCCACTGATCGCGGTGCGCAAGCTCGTTGTAAGCGGGGTTGGCCCACATCACCGACAGCCATCCCGGGTCTGCCGCGCGCGCGCGCCAGAAACTCATCGCGTCGGGCGGGCGGTAAAGGAAAAGTCTCATCAATCGCTTCATGACTCTGTGCAGTCAGTGGTCAGTGGTCGGTGGTCGGTGGTCAATGAAGTGTGAAGTAAGAAGAGTGAAAAGTGAAAACTCCATCTGTGAGGTTTCATCTTTCACCCTTCACTCTTCACCCTTCACCTCATCACCCCTGCACCTCTTCACCCTTCACCCTTCACTCTTCCGCGCTCATCCGATCATGCCTTCTTCGACAGGGTTGACGCTGCCGGTGGCAAGGAAGCCGCTTCCGTAATAAAGCATTTCGATGAGCAGCGGCACGGGGTCCGACATCCGAAAATCGTCGCACCCGTCCGAGCGTGTAGAAAATATATCCCTGATGGAGCGCGCGAGATGGCTGGCCCTCCCGCGCCGGGCGAGGTTCAACAGATGAATCATCTCTCCGACGATCCAACGCGATCTTACACCTGTTTTGTACGAAGTGACTTTCTCCACATCTCCTTCGACTGCGCAGCGATAGAGCAGCCAGGGGAAATCGACTCCGGCGCGGACTGCCAGATCAAGCGCGCCCCAGAACCTGGGGTTCACTTCGATGAGCGCGGCCCGTCGGCTCGTTTCGTCGTAATGAAAATCGAGATGAACCACTCCGTGCCAATTCAGAGTGTCGATCAGGGAGCGCGCGTGTGCTTCGAGTTCCGGCACGCACACGCTTTCACGAAAGACGCTCGTTCCGAATTGACCATCCTTGCATCTGATGTATCGCTCGACGAACGAGGCGCGAAACTCCCCGCGATTGTAAAGCATGCATACGCCATAGCCTGCGCCGGGCGCGAATGCCTGAACTATGGGCCATCGCTCGACATCGAGTTTGTAGGTTTCAACCAGATAATCGAAACGCTCCACGCACTGGCGCGCGCTTAGGACGATGAACACTCCCTTGCCGCTGTTTCCAAGCTGCGGCTTCACGACTGCCGGGTAAGAAAGCGCGGCTGATTTTTCGATCAACTCCCGGCGCGATTCGGGCTTGAAAGTTTCAGGTACGGGCAGGCCTGCCTTCTGCGCTATCTCGCACACTTTCCACTTGTTGATGGTGCGGCTGATCGTGTCGGCGTCGCCTGCGGGTATCAGAATATTTTTCGGGAATCGGTCTCTGAGCCGGGCTATGGTCAGGAGGTCTTCGTGGCCGGGGATGAGAACTTCTGCGCCCGTTTTTTTCATTGCGGCAGCGATGTCTTCGACGAACCCTTCCGGGTCTCGATAAGGATTGCGATAGCGCGAAAACGAAGCGTGATGGCGCGAATACCTGCACATGGCAAGACGCGACGCATCGCCGACGTGAACGCGGACGCCGCGACGGGCCAGCGAATTCTGTATTACATAAGACACGCGACACCAGCCGTAGGTGAGGAATGCCGCAGGCAGCTTGCTCATCTCTTTTCCACCATCTGCGCGTCGGAGTTTTCCTCAGCGACGCCATCAACCGACCACTGACCGCCGACCACTGAACACTCTTCGATGAACTCTGACAACTCGATCAGAATCCGCTGCTGGCTGAAGCGGAATTCGGCGAGACGGCGAGCGCGCAGCCCCATCTCTTCAAGATGGTCGCGCGCGCGCGCGAGGCGTTCGACCGCATCGGCGAAAGCCTCCGCATCGCCGGGAGGCACAGCCACGCCGCAGTTGTTTTCCACAACAAGATCGCTCATCCAGCCAGGGTAATTTACGAGCGCAGGTTTGCCTGCGGCTAGATAATCGAAAAACTTGTTGGGCGAAGTGCCGTAGTAAAAGGCCGGGACGTTCATCAATATCTGCATGCCTGCGTCGAGTTCGCAGAGAACTTCGTTGTACGCCGACTTGTTGAACAGCCCCAGGAAATGAACATTGTCCAATCCTTCATTTTTTGCGCGTTGAACGAGTCTGGCTTTTTCGCGTCCGTCGCCGATCAGAACGAATGCGATATCACTAACTCCGCGCTTCCTGAGGACGGCGGCGGCATCAAGCACGGCGTCAAGCCCGTTGGCCGTCCCGTGAGTGCCGGTGTATCCGAGCGCGAAAATGTTTTCCGTCACTGGCAGATGCTTGCGGGGCAGTCGTCCGAGAGGTTGAAGGTTTGTGGTGTCGCTTCCGTTGGGGATCATGGCGATGCGCGAGAGGTCTACATTGGTTTTTCGATGAATGCCTTCCCTGATGCCAGGGGCGAGAGCGACGAGTTTCCAGGCGAAGCGATAGGCGCAGCGTTCCCAGAAGTAGAGAGCGCGTTTGATTACGGGGTTGCGGATGATGCCCATCTCGATGGGCAGATCGGGCCACAGGTCGCGCACCTCGAAGACGTAAGGCGTGCCTTTGAATAACCTGCCGAACAAAGCGGGGATGCTCACGGTGAGCGGAGTCGATGAGGCGAACACGAGGTCTGCCTTTCGCCGGGCGACCTCACGGCAGGCGAGAAAAGCGAACAGAAAAAAAGACCACAGCCGATGGATGAAACTCTGATGATTCGAGTAGAAGACGTTTATCTGGGCGACGCGAAAGCCATCGATTTCTTTTTCAATGACTCGTTTCTTTTCATCGGCCTGGAGCGAAGAGTCGCGCCAGTTATGACCGCAGATCACGGTCACATCATGCCCTCGTTGAGAGAGCGTTCGGACTAGGTTGTAGCCGCGCACGCCAGCTTCTCC